>JALSRQ010000160.1 GCA_026984675.1 Thermaceae bacterium | reverse complement strand
AGGCCAGTCTAGCAAAGGGGGCCGGGCCTGTCAACTTGCGCAGGGGCCCTTGCTCGGCCGGACGCCGCCTCCGCCCGGTGAGCGGGACGGCCCGCACCGAATCGGAAAGGGGGAAGCGCCCGAGGGACGACCCCTGCCCTCGCCCCCCCGCCGATCGGACCGGAGCGGGGGAGCCCCGGGCATACGGCGCGTCTCATCGGATCCCCGGCTTTTGGAGGCAGGGCCGGGGCTCGGCGAACTTGGCGCGGCCCTTCGCCCCCTCGAGGGCGCGCCCGATCCTGCCCACCGGGCCCCGGCGGGGAAGGGCCTCGAGGGCGCGCCGAGGTCGCCGTCGGTCACCCCCGCCCCTCGCACACCGCGGTGCCGGACGTTCAAGGCGCTTCCTCCAGGTCCCGCTCGCTGAAGGCGTCGGCGGTGTAGGCGAGCACCCGGGTGCGGGGATCGTCGTAGACCTCGGGGGGGAGGCCGGCCTTCCTGGCCAGGCTGAGGAGGAAGAGGTCGGGGTCGGGGAGGGTCGCCCAGACCTCGGGGAGGTAGGTGGCCCGCCCCCGGGGGTGCTCGAGCACGAGCCCCATCCCCGGCCCGACCCGGGCCCTCAGGTCGCCGTAGCCGCGGTAGGCGAGCGGCTCGGGGCGGGAGAGGACGCTCACCTCCAGCTCGGTTTCCGGCCACTCCTCGGGAGCGAGCGGGGGAAAGCGGGGATCGCTGAAGGCGGCGGCGAGGGCGTTTTGGAAAACGTCGAGGACCAAGGGCCGGCGGGCCTCGAGGCTGCCGATGCACCCCCTGAGCGCCCCGCCCCGACGCAGGGTGACGAAGCTCGCCCCCGGCCTTTGGAGGCGAGCCGGCGCCCGCGTCGGGTCGGGGGGCTCGATCCGCCCCTTAAGGCCCCCCTCGATCGCCCGACGGGCGGTGGCCAGCAGGTGGCGTTTCTCTTCCCGATCGAGCCTCATGGCGCGTCGTAGCGGAGGGCGGCGTAGCCCACCACCCGGCGGCGGTCGCCGGAGGTGTCGCCGCTGGTGGCGTAGGCCAGCAGGCGGGGCCGCCAGCCGCGGGCCCGGGCGATCCAGGTCAGGGCCGCCCAGGGGTGGCGGCCGCAGGCCTCGGCCTCCAGGACCCCCTCGGCGTCGAGGTGGAGGGCGCGGTCGAGGGTCTGGGCATCGATCCGGCGGGCGGCGTCGTCGGGGTGGTAGTGGGAGAGGTCGGTGGAGACCACCACCAGGTCGCCGGGCTCGATCGCCTCGAGGATCGCCGGGGCCGCCGCCAGCGGGTCGACGATCCCAAACAGCAGCGGCACCAGCGAGAACCGCCCCAACACCGCCTGCAGGAAGGGGAGCTCCACCTCCAGGCTGTGCTCGGGGAGATGGGGCTCGGCCAGGTCGGTGAAGGGCGGTCCGGCGGCGAGCAGCCGGGCCAGGCGGTCGGCGGCCACCGGCACCTCACCGAGCGGCGTCGCCCAGGTGGTGAAGGGTCCGGTGGAGATCCCCTCGAAGGCCAGGTAGTGGGCCGGGCCCAGGAGCCAGACCACCGGGTCGCTCCCGGCCCGGGGCGCCAGCGCCTGGAAGGCGTGGCCGGCCACCGGACCGGAGTAGACGTAGCCGGCGTGGGGGGCGACCACCGCCCGCGGGGGCGGCAGGCCCGCCCCCGGCGCCTCGGCCAGGAAGCGGGCGATCATGGCCCGCAGGTCCTCGGGGTCGGCGGGGTAGAAGGCCCCCGCCACCGCCGGTTTCCGGATCATGCTCCCTCCTCCCAGGTCCAGACCCCGGGCAGCCGGGCGCCGCAGGCGGGGCAGACCCCGGGCTCCCGCCAGCGCGGCTCGACCCGGTAGCCCTCGCGGTGGATCACCTCGGCGCCGCAGGCGGGGCAGAAGGTCGACTCGTGGGCGGGGTCGTAGACGTTGCCCAGGTAGACGAACTTCAGCCCCACCTCCTTGGCGATCCGGTAGGCCCGGAGCAGGGTGGCGTGGGGGGTGCGCTCGAGGTCCGGCATGCGGTAGGCGGGGTGGGCGGCCGAAAGGTGCCAGGGGATCTCGGGGTCGACCGAGGCCAGGAACTCGGCCATCCCCCGGATCTCCTCGTCGGAGTCGTTGTAGCCGGAAAGCAGCAGGGTGGTGACCTCGAGCCACACCTTCCCCTTGAGCTCGGTCCCCACGAAGCGGATGTTCTCCAGCACCGGTTTCAACCGGGCGCCGGTGAGCTCGCGGTAGAACCCCTCGGAGAACCCTTTCAGGTCGATGTTGACGGCGTCGAGGTAGGGCTCCATGTAGGCCCAGGCGTGGTGGGTCTCGAACCCCGAGGAGACGAAGACGTTCTTCATCCCCTCGGCCCGGGCCCGCTTGGCGACGTCGTGGGCGTACTCGGCCCAGACCACCGGCTCGTTGTAGGTGTAGGCGATCAGGCGAATGCCGGCCTCCTTGGCGGTGCGGACCACCCGCTCGGGGGGCCACTCCTCGCCGATCCAGGTGGAGGGCTCGCCGGTCTTGGGGTCGACCTCGAAGGCCCGGAACTGGCTGATCTGCCAGTTCTGGCAGAACCGGCAGAACAGATTGCAGCCCACCGTCCCCAGCGAGAGGATCGGCTCGCCGGGGTGGAAGTGAAACAGCGGCTTTTTCTCCACCGGGTCAACATGGACCGCCGCCGCCCGGCCGTAGGTCACCAGGTAGAGCCGGCCCCCGTAGTTCCGGCGGACCCCGCACTTGCCGGCCTCGCCGGGGGCGACCGCGCACCAGTGGTGGCAGGCGGTGCACTGCACCCAGCCCTTGGGAAGGGGCCGGTAGAGGTCGCACTCGCGGAGCCTGGGGGATACCGCGGTCGCGCCCGTCATTTAATACTTCCTTACTCACATTTTATCACAAACCGGCCGGGTTGCCCCGGGGGGCCCGCCCGGGGAAAATGTCGGGGCATGGCGCCAGGCCGCGGGGACCTTTGGGAGCGGATCGAGCGGCTCTACTGGGCCAGCGCCCTGGGGCTCGGGGCGGTGGCCTTGCTCCTCGAGGCCCTGCTCCGCGCCCCCCTCCTCCTGGCCTTCGGGGGGCTCTACCTGGCGGTCAGCCTGCTCCTCGCCCAAAGGGGGCGGGGGGCGATCGGGGTGCACCTCGCCTACGCCGTCCTCAGCACCTTGGCGCTGCTGTGGCTGGTGCCCGAGGTGCCCCTGGCCGGCCGACCCCTCCCCCTGCTGGCCGCCGTGCTGGTGCTGGCGGTGCTCGCGCTGGGGGTCTACGGCGGCCCCTGGCCGGCGGCCCTCGCCGCCCTGGCGGCGGCCCTGGGAGCGCCGGGGCTGGGCCCCTACGCCCGGATCGGGTTCCTGGGGGTCTACGCCCTGGCCGGCTACCTCGGGGTGCGGATCCGGGGCTGGCTCGCCGAGCTCGCCGCCACCCAGGAGCGGCTCGCCTGGATCGCCCACCACGACCCCCTCACCGGGCTTGAGAACCGGCGGGCGCTGGAGGCGGCCTACGCCGCCCACCCCCGCCCCGGCTACCTCACCCTCTGGGACGTCGACGACCTCAAGCGGATCAACGACGTGCAGGGGCACGCCGCCGGGGACGCCGCCCTCCGGGCCCTGGCCGAGGCCTTCCGGGCCGAGGCCCGGCGGGAGGATCGCTTTTTTCGCACCGGGGGCGACGAGTTCGTGGGCCTCCACGTCGGAAGCGCCCCGCCGATCGGGCTGATCGAGCGGGTGCGGCGGCGCTTCCCGGGGGTCAGCGTGGGCTGGGCGGTCCTCGGCGACGGGGGCCTCGAGGCCGCCGTCGCCGCCGCCGACCGGGCGATGTACCAGGCCAAACGGAAGCGCGCCGAAAGCCGGTAGACTGGCCCCGGTGCGGGTCGCGCTGGGAAGTCGGAACCCGGTGAAGGTCCGGGCCCTGGCCCGGGCGCTCAAGCGGCTGGGGGCCCCCGCTCCGGTGGCGTCCCTGGCGGTCCCCGACGCCCCCCGGCAGCCCACCAGCGAGGCGGCCACCGAGGAGGGGGCGGCCTTTCGCGCCTGGTACGCCCGAAGGCACGGGGGCGCGGAGGTGGGGGTGGGGCTGGAGGGCGGGGTCGACCTGGCCACGGGCTGGCTCACCATGTACGCCGCCGCCACCGACGGCGCGCGGCTCTTCCTGGGGCGGGGTCCCTCGCTGCCCCTGCCCGAGGCGGCGCTGGCGGCGGTGCGAGCCGGGGAGGAGCTCGGGGCCTACATCCGGCGGCGCTACGGCGAAGAGGCCGCCGCCCGGGGGGCGGTCTGGGTCTACTCCCGGGGGGCGATGACCCGCGAGGAGGCCCTGGCCGGGGCCGCCGTGCTGGCCCTCGGCCCGCTCTTGAGGTGAAGCGGTGGCCTGGGTGCTGCTTGCCTACCTGATCGGGTCGCTCAGCTTCGGGGTGATCCTCGGCTACCTGGTCAAGGGCTACGACATCCGCCGCGAGGACCTCCCCGGCGGCTCGGGCTCGTTCCGGCGGCTGGGGCCGGGCTGGGGGGCGACGGTGGCCCTGCTCGACGCCGCCAAGGGGGCGCTGGTGGGGTTATTGGCCCTGGGCCGGCCCGAGCTCGCCCCCTACCTCGCCGCTGCGGTGGTCGCCGGGCACTGCTGGCCGGTCTACTTCGGCTTCCGGGGGGGCGGGGGCATCGCCCCTACGGTGGGGTTCTTCCTGGTCTGGGCCCCGGCGGCGGTGCTGGCGGCGGTGGCCTTCGGCCTGCTGGTGGCGGCGGTCTACCACTGGGCCTACTGGCGGCGCCGCAGGCGCGGGATCTACCCCATCCCCTTGGGGGCGATCCCGGCGGTGCCGCTGCTCCTCTACCTGCTCCGGGACGAACCCCAGGCCCTGGGGGCGGCCCTGGGGGCGGGGCTGGCGATGGGGCTCAGGGCCCTCCAGATGCTCCTTCGGGGCCGGTAGACTGGGCCCATGAAGATCGTTCGATTCGGAGAGGGGCGCTACGGCGTCCTCGAGGGCCCCTGGATCTACGCCACCGAGGGACCGCTCGGCAAGCGGACCGGCGAGCGCTTCCAGCTCGCCTCCCAGCGGCTGCTGGTCCCCACCGAGCCCAGCAAGATCGTGGCGGTGGGGCGGAACTACCTCGGCCACATCAAGGAGATGGGCCGCGACTTCGGCAACGAGCCGCCCCAAGAGCCCGGGCTCTTTCTCATCGCCCCCAACGCCCTCCTACCCCACGAGGCCCCGATCCCCTACCCCGCCTGGACCCGCGAGCTCCACTACGAGGGGGAGCTCGCGGTGGTGATCGGCCGCACCCTGCGCCGCGTCCCCGAGGAGGACGCCCTCGCCTACGTGCTCGGCTACACCGCCGCCAACGACGTCACCGCCCGCGACAAGCAAAAAACCGACCTCCAGTGGGTGCGGGCCAAGTCGGCCGACGGCTTCCTGCCGCTGGGGCCCTGGATCGAGACCGAGCTCGACCCCACCGACGTCGCCGTGCGCACCTACATCAACGGCGAGCTCCGCCAGGAGGGGCATACCGGCGACCTGATCTTCCCGGTGGCCCGGATCCTCGCCTACATCTCGGGCTTCATGACCCTCTACCCCGGCGACGTGGTGCTCACCGGCACCCCCGAGGGGGTGGGGCCGCTTAGGGTCGGCGACCGGGTCGAGGTGGCGGTGGAGGGGGTCGGTATGCTGAGGAACGAGGTGGTGAAGGAGGCATGATCCGCCCCATCGACACCGGCTTTCAGGGGCAGGAGGGGATCATCGCGGTCTTCGCGATCCCCCACCAAAGCGGGGTGGCCCTGGTCGAGAGCGGCCCCGAGTCCACCTTTCCCCGGGTGGTCGAGGGGCTAAGGGGGCTCGGCTACGAGCCCGGCGACGTCACCGACGTGTTCCTCACCCACATCCACCTGGACCACGCCGGGGCCGCCTGGCGGTTCGCCGAGGCGGGCGCCCGGATCCACGTGCACCCCAGGGGGGCGCGGCACCTCGCCGACCCCTCCCGGCTGATCCAAAGCGCCGAGCGGATCTACCGCGACCGGATGAAGGCGCTCTGGGGCGAGCTCCGTCCGGTGCCAGAGGGGCGCCTCTCGGTCGCCGAGGACGGCGCCCGGGTCAGCGTGGGGGGGCTCACCCTGGTCGCCCACGAGACCCTGGGCCACGCCGTCCACCACCACGCCTGGCAGCTCGGCGACGCCCTCTCCAC
>JALSRQ010000159.1 GCA_026984675.1 Thermaceae bacterium | reverse complement strand
GCTTGGTTCCGCCGATCCCGGCCTGCCCACCCTGCTCGCCCTCGCGCTCACCCTGCCGCTTTGGCTGCTGGTACGCCGGCTCGAGGTCGAGTAAAAAAGCCACCCTGCCGGGCGGCTGGCGGAGGGGGCGGGATTCGAACCCGCGGTGCCCTTACGGACACACCGGTTTTCGAGACCGGCCCGTTCAACCGCTCCGGCACCCCTCCGAGCGCAAACGGGCGAAAAACCCGGATAGGAGTTTAGCACTCTGGGCCCCGAAGCGTCCAGGCACCACCGGGAAGGGCGGGACCAGGCGATGGACGGTGAGGGCCCCCATCTTGGCGTTCTCGCTGGCGTAGACCAGCCGGCCGAGGCCGGCCTCGACCAGGGCGCCGAAGCACATCGGGCAGGGCTCGAGGCTCACGTAGAGGCGGGCGTCGCTCAGCCGGCCCGCCCCCTTCCGGAAGGCGGCCTCCAGGGCCAGCCGCTCGGCGTGGGCGGTGGGGTCGTTCCGGACAAGGACCTCGTTTCGGGCCTCGGCGAGCACCTCCCCGCCCCGCACCAGCACCGCCCCCACCGGCACCTCCCTGGCCCGGGCCGCCGCCCGGGCCAGGGCGAGGGCCCGGCGCATCCAGCGGTCGTCGTCGGGCTCAGGGAAAAGGTCCCGCACCCAGGCCACCCGCCCCTCCCGGCAGCCGATCGGCCAGCGGCGGCGGAGCTCGGGCGGCACCCCCCGGGTCCGGAAGAACTCGGCGAGCCGTCCGCCCCCCAAGAGCGAAAGCTCCTTTTGGTAGGGGCAGGGGGCGAGCCCCTCGGGCACCTCGGCGGGCCGCGACTCCGGGGGGATCAAAAAGAGCGCCCCCTGGTAGGCGCGGGCGAGCCAGCCTCCGGGAAGGGCCAGCTTGCCCCCGGCGAGCAGGCCGGCGAGCCCGGCGACCAGCCGCTCCTCAGGGCGCAGACCGGCGGCCTCGAGGACCCCCCTCAAGGCCCGGTCCCTGAGCGGCGGGGGGGCCTTGGCCAGGGGCAGGGCGCGGTAGTTCGGCACCGCAAACCGGGGGTCGGAGAGGAGGAGGCGGCCGGCCTCGGCCTCCAGCCAGTCCTCCTCGGCCTGGCGGGCCCGGGCGAAGCGACCGAGGGCGGGAACCGCCCCCGGGAAGCGGGCCTCGACCCGGGGGAGCACTGCAAGGCGCAGGTAGGCCCGGTCCCGGGCGAGGTCGCGGTTGGTGCGGTCCTCCCGCCAGCGAAAGCCGCGGGCCTCGAGGTAGGCCCGCAGCTCGGCCCGCCGGGCCCAAAGCAGCGGCCGGGCCACCCGTCCCTGCCGACGCCGCACCCCGAGGGCCCGGGCGGTCCCGGTAAAGAGCTGAAACAGCACGGTCTCGGCCTGGTCGTCGGCGGTGTGGGCGGTGAGGACGCAGGCGGCCCCGAAGCGCCGGGCCGCCCGGGCCAGGAAGGCGTAGCGGAGCTCCCGGGCCACCGCCTCGAGGTTTTCCCCCCGCGCCCGGGCCACCCGGGCGACCTCGACCCGCTCCAGGAAGACCGGGAACCCCAGCCGCTCGGCCAGCCGCCGGACGAAGGCGGCGTCCTCGGCGGAGTCGGGGCGGAGGGCGTGGTCGAGGTGGGCGATCGCCGCCTCGCGGCCGCTGGCCTTGACCAAAAGCGCCAGGGCGACCGAGTCGCCGCCCCCGGAGACCGCCAGCAGCAACCGACCCCGGGGGCAGAGCCGGCGGAGCTCGTTTACAAACCGCGCCTCCACCAAGGTATAGCCTAAGGGGGTGCGCCCCGACTTCGAGGCCCTCCCCTACCTGACCGCCGACCTGCCCGGCACCGGCGAGCGGATCCGCGTGTTGCCCGAACACTTCCAGGTCGAGGAGGTGCCGGCCTACCCCCCCGCCGGCGAGGGCGAGCACCTCTTCCTCCTGGTGGAGAAGCGGGGGCTCACCACCCGGGCGCTCGTCGACCGCCTGGTCGCCCTCGGCGTCCCCGAGGTGGCGATCGGGGTGGCCGGCCTCAAGGACAAGCACGCGGTCGCCCGCCAGTGGGTCTCGATCCCGGTCCGCTACCGGGACCGGGTGGCGGCGCTGGAGGAACCCGGCCGGATTCGCGTCCTGGCCGCCGAGCGCCACCGCAACAAGCTCAAAACCGGCCACCTCAAGGGCAACCGCTTCGCGATCTTCGTCGCCGGGGCCGAGGCCGACCGGGCCCGGGCCGTGCTGGCCCGGCTCGCCGCCAAGGGGGTGCCCAACTACTACGGCCCCCAACGCTTCGGCCTGGAGGGAAGAAACCCCGAGCGGGGCCTGGCCCTCCTGGAGAAGGGCAAGGGCCGCGGCCGCCCCTGGCTCAAGCGGTTTCTGATCGGGAGCGTGCAGAGCCTGCTCTTCAACGCCTACCTCGCCGAGCGAATCGAGCGGGGCCTCTACGACCGGGTGGTCCTGGGTGACGTGGCCAAAAAGCACGCCACCGGCGGGGAGTTCCTGGTCGAGGACCCGGCCGCCGAGAACCCCCGGGCCGCCCGGCTGGAGATCAGCGCCACCGGCCCCCTCTTCGGCCGCAAGTACTTCCAGGCCGAGGGCGAGGCCCGGGCCCTGGAGGACGCGGTGCTGGCCCGCTACGGCCTCGACCGGGCGGCGTTTCGGGCCCGCCGGGGGGCCCGCCGGCCGATCCGGGTGCCCCTCGAGGCCTGGTCGGTCGAGCCCGCCGAGGGCGGGGTCTGGCTCCGCTTCTTCCTGCCCAAGGGCAGCTACGCCACCAGCCTGCTCCGCGAGGTGATGAAGAAAAACCCCGAGGCCGTGGGCCCCGGGGTCGGCGGGTCCGCCCGGTCTAGAAACGAACCCCCAGCTTAGCCGCCACGAAGGGGCTGCCGCCCCCCGAGAAGGCGAAGGCGTAGCCCGCGTCGGCGCCGAGGAAGAGGGGAGCCGGCAGGCCGGAGACCGGCAGGTCGTACTCCAGGTCGCCCCGCACCAGGCCAAAGAAGCCCCCGCCGTAGCCAAGGCCGGCGCCGCCGCCGAGGCGGAGGCCCTTCACCCCGGGCAGGCCGGTGAGGTAGCGCATCGCGAAGCTGCCGCTGAACCCGCCGGCGTAGCCGAGGTCGAGGGTGGGCCGGAGGGCCCCGACCGGGGGCTGGTAGAGGATGCAGTTCCAGGAGGCCTCGAGGCCGAAGGCCGCGGTCCCGGCGTAGCCGCCCCTCAGGGCCACCGAGGGGGCCAGGTTGCCGATCGCGAGCGCGCTTCCGAGGGCCAACACCGTTCCAATTGCGAGCAAAACCTTCCTCATCGTCCCACCTCCTAAAAACCGCTTCCCAACCTACCCTACCCTCCGTCCCGCTGGCAAGGCGGACGCTTGCCCCCCCGTCCTCGGCCTACAATGGGCGCCGTGGCCGGGCCCTCCAAGCGCACCTACAACTGGTACCGCCTCCTGCTCCTGAGCTTCCTGATCGGGATCGTCGCCGGGCTCGGGGCGATCCTCTTCAACTGGCTCCTCGCCCTGGGTCACCAGCTCTTCCTCACCGGAATCGCCCACTACCGCCCCCCCGGGCTCGCCGCCGAGGGGGGCGAGGCGGTGGCCCGCTTCGGCCCCTACGCCCGGCTCCTGATCCCGGTGGCCACCACCCTGGGCGGCCTGCTCGCCGGCTGGCTGGTCTTCACCTTCGCCCCCGAGGCCGAGGGCCACGGCACCGACGCGGTGATCCGCGCCTACCACGAGGAGGGCGGCCGGATCCGGGGCCGGGTGCCGCTCATCAAGACGCTGGCCTCGGCGATCACCCTGGGCTCGGGCGGCTCCGGCGGCCGCGAGGGCCCGATCGCCCAGATCGGGGCGGGGCTGGCGGCGGTGACCTCGTACTTCCTCCGCCTCTCCGACGCCGAGCGGCGCACCCTGGTGATGGCCGGCGCCGGCGGGGGGATCGGGGCGGTCTTCCACGCCCCCCTGGGCGGGGCGCTCTTCGCCGCCGAGGTCCTCTACTCCAAGCTCGACACCGAGACCGACGTGCTGGTCCCCAGCATCATCTCGGCGGTCACCGCCTACTCGGTGGCCGGCTACGTCACCGGCTTCGGCTCCCTCTTCCGGCTCCGGGCCGACACCTACAGCCAGCCCGAGGAGCTCCCCTTCTACCTGGTGCTGGGCATCCTGGCCGCCGGCGGGGCCTGGCTCTTCGTCAAGCTCTTTTACGGCACCCAGGCCTGGTTCCGCGAGCAGAGGATCCCCGCTTACCTGAAGCCGGCCCTCGGCGGACTCCTCACCGGGGTCCTGGGGGCGTTTTTGCCCCAGATCCTCTCCGGCGGGTACGGCTGGATGCAGCTCGTCTTCGAGAACAAGCTCCCCTTCTTGCTGCTCCTCCTGATGGCCCTGGGCAAGATGGTCGCCACCTCGCTGACCATCGGCTCCGGGGGCTCGGGCGGCGTGTTCGGGCCCAGCGTCTTCACCGGGGCCGCCCTGGGGGCGGCCTACGGCCAGGCGGTGGCCCACCTCTTCCCCGGTCTCGGGGCCCACCCGGTCGACTTCGCCCTGGTGGGGATGGCGAGCTTTTTCGCCGGGGCCGCCAAGACCCCGCTCTCGTCGATCGTGATGGTGACCGAGATGACCGGCGGCTACGGCCTGTTGGTGCCGCTGATGCTGGCGAGCTTCACCGCCTTCGTGCTGGTGCCCCCCGCCGTCACCCTCTACCGCTCCCAGGTGCCCGAGCGGATCGACAGCCCGGTCCACGCCCACGAGTACATCCGGCTGGCGCTCTCCAGCCTGGCCGAGCGGGGCCTGCCGATCCCCCGGGACGTACCGCTGCCCCAGATCGCCCGGCTTTTGGAGACCGGGCAGCCGGTCCCCCTCGACCCCGAGGGCAACGAGATCGCCTTCCCCTTGCGGGTCGAGGCCGGCCACCCCTGGGCCGGCAAGCGGATCGCCGAGCTCGGGCTGCCCCCCAGCGTGCTGGTGATCTCGGTGCTGCGGGAGAAGGCCGACAAGGTCATCGTTCCCCGCGGCCACACCCAGCTCGAGGAGGGCGACACCCTGATCCTGGTGGGGCCGCCCGAGGCCCCCAGCGACGTGGCCCGGATGCTGGGGAAAAACGGCAAGGTCGAGAGCGACTAGGGCGCGGCCGAAAGGCAGCGCCAGAGCGCCTCCCGGTCGGGGGCGCGGCAGGGGGGCTCCAGGCCCAGGCGATCCGAGAGCGCCTCGCCGACCCGCTCGCCGTGGCCCCGCACCAGGATGCGGTAGCCCTTGAGGTTGAGCATCATGATCAGCCCCACCACGAACTCGGCCTCCTCCTCGGGGCTAAGGGGGACCCCCTCGGTGCGGCCGCGGCCGGGAAGGTCGGGGATCAGGTAGCGAAAGCCGGGGGGGCGGGGCTCCCTCCAGTCGGCGGCCGAGGCCCCGATCAGGAGGACCGGGGGACCCTCGCCCTCGTCGTCGTAGACCAGGGGGATGCCGTAGAGGTGGATGTAGGCCATCAGCCGGGAGCCTCGGGGTCGAAGCGGAGGGGGGCGGGGCCGGTCTCCTCCTCCTGCCACTCGGCGGGGCCCTCGAGGAACTCCCGGTACCGCTCGACGAAGCCCCGGGCCAGCCGGGAGGCCTCGGCGAGGTTCTCCCAGGGGGCGAAGTGCCCGGCCCCCTCGACGGTGACCAGCATTCCCCGCTGCTCGGGTACCCACTCGGTGACCTCGTGGCCGTAGCGCAGGGGGGTAAAGACGTCCTCGGCGCCCACCGCCACCAGCACCGGGGCGGCGAGCCGGCGGATCGCCCGCCGGCGGTCGCCGAGCCCGGCCAGGCCCTCCAGCCAGGCGGGGAGGTCCTTTTTTGAAAGCCCCCCGGCCCAGGCCGCGATCTGGGCGCGGCCGCGGTCCAGCAGCAGGCTGCCGAAAAACCAGGGGGCGGCGGCCTCGGCGAAGGCGGCGGCACCCCCGAGCCGGTGGGCCAGGGTCAGGGCCGAGACCCGGGCGACGAGGGCGGCGTCGGCCCGGAAGAAGGGGGAAAAGAGCACCAGGCTCCGCGCCTCCACCTCGGGGGCGATCGCCACCGCCGCGATCGCCGCCTCGCCGAACGCCACCAGGTGGGCCCCCGGGGGAACCCGACCGCGCCAGGCGTCGGCGGCCTCGTCGGGGGTGGGGCAGGGCTCGGCCTCGAGGAGGCGGTAGCCGGAAAACGCCTCCCTGAAGGCGGAAAACCCCGCCGGGGGGCTCAGGTAGCCGGGGA
>JALSRQ010000158.1 GCA_026984675.1 Thermaceae bacterium | reverse complement strand
GTCGAGCGCGGAAAGCGCCGCCCCAAGCCGGGCCATCGCCCCGCCCCCGCTCCAGAGCGAACCGTGCCCGGCCGGCCCCCGGAACACCAGCCGCAACCAGGCGATCTGCTTCTCCGCCACCATGATCGGGTAGAACCGGCGGCCGGCGACGGTGAGGGTGAAGGCCCCGAACTCGCCGAGGGCGTGGCGGATGCCCGAGAAGAGCTCGGGGTGCTCCTCGACCAAAAACCTCGCTCCGAAGTCGCCGCCGGCCTCCTCGTCGGAAAGCAGGGCGAGGACCACGTCGCCCGCCAGCTCCCCGGCGGCGTGGGCGGCCAGGAGCGCCGCCAGGTAGATCGCCAACGGCCCCTTCATGTCGAGCGCCCCCCGCCCCCAGACGAAGCCGTCCCTCACCTCGCCGGAAAAGGGATCCACGCTCCAGTTCTGTCCCGCGGCCGGGACCACGTCGAGGTGGCCGTAGACGAGGAGGGGCGGGGCCTGGCCCCGACCGGGGAAACGGACCACCAGGTTGGGACGGCGGGGATCCTTGGCGTAGACCCTGGGCGCGAGGCCCGCCGCCTCCAAGATCCCCTTGGCCCAGGCCGCCGCCTCGGCCTCGTTCCCCGGGGGGTTTTCGGTCCTAAACCGGATCAGGGTGGAGAGGAGTTCCACGACGTCGGGCGGCATTTCGTTAACATACCGCTATGCCGCGGTCGCGGATCCCCAACGACGACGAACGCCTGGTGCCGAAGAACTTCATTACCGAGATCATCGACGAGGACCTCCGTTCCGGGGAGTACGAGCGCATCGTCACCCGCTTCCCCCCCGAGCCCAACGGCTTCCCCCACATCGGCCACGCGATCGCCAGCTTCATCGACTGCGGCATCGCCCGGGACTACCGGGGCCGCTGCCACCTGCGCATGGACGACACCAACCCCCTCACCGAGGAGCAGCGCTACGTGGACGCGATCGTCCGCGACCTGAAGTGGTTGGGCTGGGACTGGGGGGAACACCTCTACTTCGCCTCCGACTACTTCGAGCGGCTCTACGCGATGGCCCTCGACCTCATCGAACGGGGCCTCGCCTACGTGGACTCGCTCCCCGAGGAAACGATCCGCGAATACCGCGGCACCCCGGACAGGCCGGGCGTGCCGAGCCCCTACCGCGACCGCAGCGTGGAGGAAAACCTAAGGCTCTTCGAGGAGATGCGCGCCTGCAAGCACCCCGAAGGCGCCCACGTCCTCCGGGCGAAGATCGACATGAAAAGCCCCAACATGAAGCTCCGCGACCCCATCCTCTACCGCATCCTCCACGCCAAGCACTACCGCGCCGGCGACCGCTGGTGCATCTACCCCATGTACGACTTCGCCCACCCCCTCTCCGACTACATCGAGGGGGTGACCCACTCCCTCTGCAGCTCGGAGTTCATCGAGAACCGGGCGGTGTACGACTGGCTGGTGAAGAACCTGGCCGGGCGGGTGGGCCTCCCCGAGCGACCGCGGCCCAAGCAGATCGAGTTCGGCCGGCGGAGCCTCGAGTACACCGTGGTCAGCAAGCGGAAGCTGATCCAGCTGGTGGAGCGGGGCCTGGTCTCGGGCTGGGACGACCCCAGGATGCCCACCCTCTCGGGGCTCCGGCGGCGGGGGGTCCGGCCCCAGGCGCTGATCGCGTTCGCCCGGCGGGTGGGGATCAGCCGCACCGACCGCACCGTGGACCTGGCGCTCCTCGAGTGGGCGATCCGGGACGACTTAAACCCCATCGCCCCCCGGGTGATGGCGGTGACCGAGCCGCTCCCCCTGGAGCTCACGAACTTCGAGGGCACCGAGGGGATCGAGGCCCCCTACTTCCCCCCCGACGTCGGCAAGCCGGGGAGCCGGAAGGTGCCCTTCTCGAAGCACCTTCTGGTGGAGCGCTCGGACTTCTCCCTGAATCCCCCCAAGGGCTGGAAGCGCCTGGAGGTGGGCAAGGCGACGCGGCTCCGCCACGCCTACGTGGTGGTGATCGAGCGGGCCGAGCTCGATCAGGCGGGGGGGGTGAAGAAGCTCTACGGGCGGGTGGTCGAGGATTCGCTTGGGAAAAACCCTCCAGGGCTCAAGGTCCAGGGCGCGATCCACTGGGTGAGCGCGGGGCACGCCCTGCCCGCCGAGTTCCGGCTCGTCGACCGGCTCTTCCGGCTTCCCCACCCCGACGAACTGGGGGATTTCCTTGAGGCCTACAATCCCGAATCCCTCGTCGTCCGGAAGGGCTTCGTCGAGCCCAGCGTGGGGGACGACCCCAGGGAGACCCGCTACCAGTTCGAGCGGCTCGGCTATTTCTGGCAGGACCCCGAGGACTCCCGCCCCGGCGCCCTGGTCTTTAACCGCATCGTCACCCTGAAGGACACCTGGGCCCGCCGGCGGGAGGCGGCCCTCGCCGCCCGAGGGGGCGGCCGCCCCACCCGCACCGAGGCGCCCGAGAGGAAGCCGCCGAGAAAGGCCCCCGCGCTCTCCCCCGAGGAGGCCGAGATCCACGACCGCTGCCGGCGGCTCGGGCTCGGCGAGCAGGAGGCCTACCTGGTCGCCAAGGAGCCGGCGATCCGGGCCTACCTCGAGGCCACCAGCGCCCACCTCCCCCCCGATCGGGCCGCCCCCTGGGTGGTCCACGTCCTCGGCCCCTGGCTCCGGCGGGGGGAAAACCGGGTCGCCCCCGAGGAGCTCGCCGAACTGGTGGACCGGGTGGAGAAAAAGAGGCTCACCGCCCGCAGGGCCAAGGAGCTCCTGGAGCGGGCCCAGGCCGGAGAGCCCCTGGCCGAGCTCCTGGCCGCCGAGGCCGAGGCCCTCACCGACGAGGCCGCCCTGCGGGAGCTGGTCGGGGCGGTGCTCGCCGAGTTCCCCGACAAGGTGGCCGCCTACCGGGCGGGGAAGCGGGGGCTCCTCGGGTTCTTCATCGGGGAAGCGGTGCGCCGAAGCGGGGGGCGGGCCGACCCCAAGGCGATCCGCAACCTCCTCCAAGAGGCGCTTGACAAGGGGGGCCTTGGATGATAGATTAGAAATCGATTAAGCGAGGGCATTGGAGGTGGGAGATTGAGGGTGGTGGGTTCCAGCGCATAGGCACCGTTCGGTATCGGAAAAACGGATACCTGGCCAGCAGTTCGAACTCGGCGGTTCATTTTAAGGAGCATTTCATGCCTACCTTATCTCCTTCGGACAAGGCGCAAAGGGGTACGAAGAAGGGCAGGGGCTTGGCCCTCCAGCCCGCCTTTGTTCGTTCCTTTGGCCGGAACCGGTGGACCGCCCAGAACCGCCCGCGCACCCGCGCGGGGGGGTTCGCTTTTGCGCGGAGCGCCCCCAGGGCCGCCCCGCGTACCGCATTTGGAGGCATTGCATGCGACCTACACGCTATTTACTGCCCGCAGCCGTGGGCCTGGCCCTCTTCCTGGCCGGCTGCGGCAGCCAACCGGGCTCCAAGGGCGACAAGGGCCCGGGCGGCAACCCGCCGCAAAGCGGCGTGCTTCAGATCGTGGTCGCCGGCGTCGACCAGGCGCCGGTGCAGGTGGTGGGTCTCGAGGGCGTGGCCTTTTCGGGCACGGTCAAGGGCTCCAAGAACCTCACCCTCCCGGCCGGCCCCTACCTGGTCGACGGCGGCAGCCTGAAGGGCTACCTCGACCCCAGCCCAAGCAAGATCACGCTCAAGGCCGGCGCCACCGTCAAGCAGGAGCTGACCTACCAGAAGGTCATCCCCTCAACCGGTCCTCCCGACAGGATCGAGATCGTCAAGGTCGTTGACGGCGACGGCAAGGCGCTGCCCTTCCTGCCCGAGAGGAACGTCAACGCGGTCAAGAAGCTCTACGCCTCCCAGACCGAGGAGCCGGTCTGCGTGACCGTCAAGGTCACCGACGCCTCCGGCCGGGCGGTGGAGGGGGCCCAGATCGCGGTGACCTTGTCGCAGCGCTGGGTGGACGACCACGTCTCGATCCTCCGGAACTGCGCCAAGTCGCAGACCGAGCCCAAGGTCGGGGCCAAGACCCTGGCCTTCCGCGACGGCATCTTCACCGACGCCGACGGCATGGCGACCTTCACACTCTACGCTACCTGGAGCAGCCTCGAGGACGCTCCGCTGACCCGGATCCTCCTGGGGCAGCTCGAGCCCACCAAGCTGGTGATCGCCGCCGAGGGACAGGGCGCGACCGTGCTCGACGAGCTCAAGTTCTTCTTCTTCAACATCTCCCACCTTTGGGCCTGGATGGAGGGCAAGGACTACGCCACCAAGATGCGCTGGGGCCAGTCGTTCGAGCTCACCAACCTCTTCAACCCCAACTGCATCAAGGACCGGGAGTATAAGGCGACCGCCGACAACGGGAGCAGCCCTCCGGTGTGCCGCAAGGACAACGCCTTCGACGTGCGAAGCCACCTCTTCTTCAAGCAGCCCCAGCGGGAGATTCCCATCGACCTGGTGGGCTACATGGTCTACGAGATCGGCGGCAAGGACAAGGATCGGGTTCACTTTGAAGGCGCCGACAAGCTCCTCTCGCCGACCAAGGCCGTCGACTACGACGGCAAGATCGCGGTGGTCCCCAACGACGACGTGGGGCTGGAGGACCTTCCCCTCGAGGTCGACCTGAGCGCCACCCTCTACGCCGTGGCCCCCTATGGGGAGAACAAGTACGCCTTCCCGCTCAAGCAGTACACGGTCCACAAGCGCTGGATTGGCAGCTACCTCAAGATCGAGAAGAAGGTCGACCACCACGTGCTCTCCTGGTACGGCCCCGAGCACACCTTGGACGCCACCAACGCGGTCCCGGCCGGGAGCGTCTTTACCTCCACGGTCTCGATCACGGTGACCAACGCCGGCAACTTCCCGGTCTACAACGTGACCGTCTCCGACGACGTGCCTTTCGAACTGGGCGTGATCGAAAGCACCCTCAACCCCAACGGGGGCACCTACGACCCGGTGAACCACACGGTGACCTGGAACTGGCAGAACACCGCCGATCCCAAGTTCGACAAGCTCGACCCCGGCCAGTCGATCACCGCCACCTTCCAGGTCTACGTCCGCCAGAAGCCCGGCTTCTGCGCCGATAAGGGCGACATCGCCGCCGCCAAGAACTTCTACGTTCAACCCGGCGACGTGGCCTACAAGATGACCCAGGGGTACTGCTACAGCGATCCCTACAAGGTGGTCAACGGGGCCAAGAAGGACGACGTGACCGGCACCTGGTACACCGGCGCCCCCATGGGGAAGGGCGGCTACCAGGTCATGGTCGACTTCAACGGCCAAGCGCACGAGAAGGACGTGGTGATCTGGGCCGTGCGTCCCATCCTGCGGCTCGACAAAAAGGTCGTCGACCCCGCCGACCACGCGATGCAAAAGAGCAACATCAGCTACTGGCGAATCACCTTCGCCAACCTCGACCGGGCCATCTACAACGGGCTGATGGCCGCCTACCCCGACGAGTTCAACGGGGCCCCCGGACGCGACAACCCCTACGCCCGCAACCTCGACCTCACCGACGTTTTCGACACCGGGCTCGACTTCGTGAGCACCAGCCCCGCCACGGTGACCGACGACGACACCGGCACCTCCACCGACTACGCCTCCAACTACGTGTCGCCGAAGGGCATCACCTGGGCCCAAATCCCGCTCATGGGCGGGGGCGACACCGGGAGCGCCGAACCCTCGCTGCGGGGGAACACCCCTGGCTCGTGGTGGAACTGCGCCTTCCTGAATAGCCCCAGCCTTAACCAGCCGCGGGCCCACCTGGTGGGCGGCGTTCGCACGCTGGCTCCCTGGCAGTTCGGGGTCTACAACCTCCCCTGGGGCCCGAGCCCGCTCCACCATAACGACAACGCCGGCCTCCGCAAGGGCCTCCGGTCCTGCGACTACGTCCGGGTGGAGCTCGCCAACGAACCCTGGATCGAGCTCGACTCGCTGGGCGAGTACGACCGGTCCGACCCCAACACCGCCAAGCAGCTCCCCGGCGTGAACCAAAACGACACCTACTACTACTTCATGACCGTGGCCAACGTCGGCAACGCCACCGCCCAGAGCGTGACCTTCAAGGCCAACATCACCCAGAACCGGGCCAACTTCACCACCAACGCCTCCGACCACAAGGTCTACGTCGGGAACTCCGCTGCCGGCCCCTGGACCCTGGTGGGCAACGCCAGCTCGGCCTCGGCCACCAACGTCGCCTTCACCCCCGCCGGCAACCTCGCCTCCGGCAAGTACTTCCTCTTCGTCCTCAAGGCGCGGGCCCTGCTGGTGGGCAACGAGAACGTGGAAGCCGAATCGAACTACGCCAACCCGCAAAATCAAGGCCCCTTCCTGCCCGCCACGTCGAGCGAGAACACCCAGATCCAGTAGCCTCTCTGGGCCCCCGGCCTCGGCCGGGGGCCTCCCCCTTTTGGAACCTTGCTATGACCGGAACCCGAAAAAACCAGGAATGGATTCTCCTTTTGTTCCTCTTCCCCCTCCTCTTCGCCTGCCGCCCTTCCTCGCCCCCGACGCCGGCGAGCCTCAAGGTCCAGGTGGTGGGGGTGGCCGGGGCCACCGTCGAGGTCACCGCGCTGGGCCACCCCCGACGGGTGTTTCTCGGCACCGTGGCGGGGCAGGTCGAGCTCTCCGGCCTGGCCCCCGGGCGCTACCGGATCGACGGCCGGGCGGTGGAGGGGATCGACCCCAAGCCGGTGGAGGCCGACCTCGGCCCCGGGCAGCGGGCCGAGGTCGCGGTCGTCTACCCCATCCAGGCGACGCTCACCGTCCGGCTCGCGGGAACCGACCGGGCCGGGGTGGTGATCAGCCGGGAGGGTCGGCCGGTCTACGCCGGGGAGGTGGCGGGCCACCGCGCGTTCTCCCTGGAACCCGGGCGCTACACCGTCGACGGGCAGCCGGCCGCCGGCGCCGATCCCCCGGCGGTCGACGTCGAGCTCGGGGCCCGCGAGGATCGGACCCTGACCCTCGACTACGCGGCCCCGCCCCCGCCCCCCGCCCCCGGCGTCGGCTTCCTGGCCCCGCCCGCCGGGGCGACCCTCGATCAACCCACCCTCCACGTCGAGGTCGAGGTGCGGGACCCCGGCCTCTACCAGGCCCTCCACGTCGCCTTGCAGGCCAGGGGGGTGCTCAAGGTCTGGTCGGTGGTCCCCGGCCAAACCCGCTACGCCGCCGATCTGGTCCTCGACCCCGACAGCTACAACGGCCCCCACACCCTCCTCGCCCGGGTGCAGAAGAACGGCCAAGCCCGCTGGGAGGAGGCCGCCAGCCAGCCGCTCACGGTGGCGATCCCCTGGAAGGGGAGCGCCTACCTCGAGCTCGCCGGCCTCCCCAGCGCGGTGGCGTTGGAACCAGGTCAGGAACGTCAGTTCACCTTCACCGCCCGGTCCCGGAACGGCTTCGAGGGCGAGGCCCGCTTCTCGGCCGACCCCCTCCCCGGGGTCGCGGTGCGGGTGGCCCCCGAAAGCGCGCGCTTCGCCGTCGGCGAGGAGAAGAACCTCACCCTCACGGTCGCGGTCGACCCCCCCGCCGCCTCGGGGACGCGGCGGGCGACGGTGCGGTGGCGGGACGCCTGGGACCTGCGCTCGGGCTACCAGGAGTTCGCGGTGAGGGCCTCGAGGCCCCCAACCCCCCGCTTCACCGACCCCGCCAGCCCCTGGACTGGCCGACCGGTACCCCTGGAGGCGACGGTCGAGGACGACGGGACGATGAAGGAGGTCCGGTTCTACGTCGACGGCAGCCTGCTCGCCCGCGACGACGCCGCCCCTTACCGCGCCCAGTGGGACCCCGGCCTCCTGGCCAACGGCCCCCACCGGCTCCGGGCCGAGGCCGAGGACCGCCTGGGCTTCGTGGGGACGACCGAGCGCGCCCTGGAACTGGCGGTTCCCCTGGGGGTGCGGCGCACCCTTCCGCTCCCAAGCGCCCCGAGCGGAGCCCCGATCGGGTTTGGGGGAGCGGTCTACCTCGCCGCCGGGGCGTGGGTGGTCCGCCTGACCGGGCCCGCCGACGCCCCCCAAACCCTCGCCCTACCCGCCCCGGTGCACCGGCTCCTGGCCTGGAACGGCCACCTCTACGCCGCCACCGCGACCGGCGTCCAGGAACTCGCCCCCGACCTTTCGTCGGCCACGCCGGTCTGGACGGGGGTGAGCGACTTCCGGGCCCTGGTGGCGGGGAGCGAGCCGGTCGCGGTGTACGGCGACCGGTTGCGGGCACTGGTGAGCGGGACCGAGACCGCCCTCCCCGCCCCTCCCACCGCCGCGGCCGCCACCGCCTCGCTGGTCTTCCTCGGCTATCCTTCGGGCCGCATTGAACGCCGGATTCTGGGGAGCGGCCTGCCCCCCGAGGCGGCGACCGCCGACGAGCCGATCGCGGACCTCACGGTCGCCAACGGGGCCCTGTGGCAGAGCGCGCCGGGGCGGGTTTGGCGCTACCCGCTGGCCTTCAACCTCCTCAAGAGCCCCGACGCCTTCGCCGCCGCCGACTGGACCCGGGAAAACCTCCGGGTCGAGACCGACGTCGCCGCCGACCCCGGCGGCGAGCCCCGCGCCGACCGGGTAAGCCGGGAACCGACGGGGACCGCCCCCTTCCGGATCTACCAGACCGCCCGGCTGGACGCAGGGGACTACGCCTTTGGCGTCTACGCCAAGGGCGACCCCCGCACCGCCCTCACCCTGCGGGCGGTGCGGGTGAGCGACCAGGCGGTGCTCGGCCAGCTGGGCCCCCGGTCCCTGGCCGAGACCGATCCCTGGGGCTACCTCGAGGCCCCCTTCCGGGTGGCGGCCGGCGGGACCGAGGTCCGCCTGGAGATCGCGCTGGAGGCCACCGCCGACCCGGCCCTCCTCTCCCAGGCCCGCCTGTGGCCAACGCCCAAGGCGGCCTTCCCCCTCTGCGGCGCGCCCAACCCCTTCCAGCCCGGCGGGCTTTTCACCGACGCCGACGGCTGCGTCTTCCGGCTGGGCCAGGGAAAGCTCCTGGACGCCGGGACGCCCCTCCTGCCGGCGGTCGGCGAGGCCTGGGGCCGGCTCTACCTCGCCGCCACCGACGGCGGCCTCACCGCCTGGGAGGCCGGCGCCCGCCGGGCCTCGGAGCGGCCGGTCCAAGCCACCCCGGTGGGCGGCTTCCTGGCCCAGGGCCTTCTCTATCTGGGCTACCGCGACGGGACCCTCCGAATCCTCGACCCCTTGCCCTAGGCAAGCCCCGGGGGGCGTGCTAGAATACCCTCCGCGCGGGGGCCGTTAGCTCAATTGGCTAGAGCACCGGTCTCCAAAACCGGGGGTTGGGGGTTCGAGTCCTCCACGGCCCGCCAAAGCGCCCGGGACCATCCCGGGCCTTATGCTTTTTTCATGGAAGCCTGGGCCGAAGCGCGGCGTGCGCTCCTGGAGGCGGGCTGGGACCTCACCGCCCTCGACCGGCCGCTGGCCTGGCCGAGCGAGGGCCGGCCCACCCGGGGGAAGGTGCGGGGGACCCTCTACGGGGTGGCGATCGGCGACGCCCTGGGCGCCCCCAACGAGGGAAGGCGGCCGGGGCCGGGGCGGGTCGAAAAGCTCCAGCCCCACAGCGGGCTGCCGGCCGGCACGGTGACCGACGACACCGCCCTCACCCTGGCCCTGGCCGAGACCCAGCTGGACCGCGGCGGGCTCGACCTAACCGTCCTCGCCTGCCGCTTCGTCGACCGCGGCTGGT
This sequence comes from Thermaceae bacterium, assembly GCA_026984675.1. Taxonomy (GTDB): domain Bacteria; phylum Deinococcota; class Deinococci; order Deinococcales; family Marinithermaceae; genus WFXV01. Next base: position 17,653 of record JALSRQ010000158.1, on the reverse strand, counting down.
GCATGGTCGGGGGCGGCCGGGCGACCCGCGAGGCCCTGGCCCGCCTCGCCGAGGGGACCCCCTGGTGGGCGGCCGGCACCCCTTCGGCGGGGAACGGGGCGGCGATGCGGGCGGCCCCGCTGGGGCTCTTCCTCGAGGACCCGGCCGAGGTCCGGCGGGCCGCCCTGCTGCAGAGCCTCCCCACCCACCGGGACCGCTCGGCCGCCGCCGGGGCGATGGTCAACGCCCTCCTGGTGGGGGCCCTGGCCCGGGGGGCGGCGCCCGACCCCGGGAGGCTCCTCCCCTGGCTCCGGGAAGCGATCTCGGGGTTCGAGGTCCCCCTCGAAAGCCGCTTGCGTCGGGGGTGGCGCACCACCCTGGCCGACGCCCTCGCCGAGCTGCCGGCGTACCTCGGGGACCCCGCCCGGGCCTTCCGGCGGTTCGGGCTGGGGGCCTTCGTGCTGGAGACGTTGCCCTCGGCGCTGGCGCTCTTCTTCGCCCACCCCGACGAACCCGAGGCCGCCCTCTCCACCGCCGCCGGGGCCGGCTTCGACGCCGACACCCTGGCCAGCCTGGTGGGCGGCTGGTTGGGGGCCCACCTGGGCGACCGCCGCCTGCGCTCGAACACCCCCTCCGACTGGTGGGAGGTCAGCGCCAAGCGCGAGATCGAGCGGGTGAGCCGGCTCGCCTTCTAGTGGGCGCCGCAGCCGCAGCCGCCGTCGTGGTCGGCCTCCACCGGCGGCTGGATGACGAAGCCGCCGTCGCCGTTCTCCTCATGGTAGTCGAGGACCGCCCCCACCAGGAGCTCGGCGGCCTGGGGGTCGGCCACGAAGCGCACCCCGCCGACCTCGACCACCCGGTCCTCGGGACGGACCTGGGGATCGACCGCCATGCGGTAGCGGGAGCAGTTGCACCCCTTGAGGTTGACCAGCACCCGCACCGCCGCTTCGGGGGCCCCCATCCGCTGGAGGACCTCCCGCGCCTTGACCGCTGCCTTCTCGGTGACCTGCACCATGCCGTCCCTCCCTACCTCTTAGTGCCCCAGTATTGGGGGTAGCCCCCGGCGCGTTTGCGGGCGGGATTACACTGGGGCCGTGATCGCCCGGGTGCGGACCGCCCTCGCCGAGCTCGGGGCCGACGCCTGGATGGCCCACGACTTCGCCGGCAGCAACCCCCCGGCGCGGGAGGCCCTGGGCCTGGCCCAGGCCCACCTGACCCGAAGGTTCTTCTACTTCGTGCCCCGGGAGGGCGCGCCCTGGCTGGTGGCGGCGGCCCTCGAGGCCGACCGCTTCGCCCACCTCCCCGGCGAGGTCGCCCCCTACCGGAGCCGCCTCGAGCTCCTCGCCGCCCTGGAGCGGGCGGTGGAGCGCTGGCCCCGGCTGGCGGTGCCGCTCGCCCCCGGCGGCCACGTCCCCTACCTCGACCGGTTGGGGGCCGGCCTGGCCGACCTGCTCCGGGGCCTCGGGGCCGAGCTGGTGAGCGACGCCGCGGTCCTTCTGGCCCTGGCCCGCTGGAGCCCCGAGGACCTGGCCGCCCACCGGCGGGCGGCCGCCGGGCTGGCGGCGGCCCGCGACGCCGCCCTCGCCTTCCTCCGCCGCCGGCTCCCGAACGACCCGCCCCGCGAGCTCGAGGTCCAAGCGGTCCTGGTGCGGGCGATCGAGGCCGCCGGGCTGGTCTTCGACCACCCCCCGATCGTCGCCTTCGGCGACCACGCCGCCCGCCCCCACTACGCGCCCGCCCCGGGTCGCGACCGCCGGCTGGCCCCGGGCGAGGTCGTCCTCCTCGACCTCTGGGGGCAGGAGCCCGGCCGCCCCTACGCCGACATCACCTGGATGGCGGGCTGGGCGGCCCCCCCCGCCGCCCACCGGGCCTTCGACGCGGTGGCCCGGGCCCGCGACGCGGTGGTCCGGGCCCTGGCCCGGCCCGGCCGGCGCTACCGCGGCTTCGAGCTGGACCGGATCGCCCGCGAGGTCCTAACCGCCGCCGGCTACCGCGACGCGATCCTCCACCGCACCGGCCACAGCCTGGGCCGGCGGAGCCCCCACGGCGACGCCACCCACCTCGACGACCTGGAGACCCACGACACCCGCTCCCTGCTCCCCGGGCTGGGGTTCACCGTAGAACCCGGGGTCTACCCCGGCCCCTTCGGGGTTCGCAGCGAGATCAACGTCTACCTCTCGGAGGAAGGGCCCCGGGTCACCACCGACGTCGAAGCAGGGCTCGAGGAGCTCGCACCGCCCTGAGCTCGATCCGCCGCCCGGTGGCGCCCCGGTAGAGGGCCTCGAGGACCAGGGCGGCGGCGAAGGTAACCCAGGTGGTGGCCAGCGCCCGGGGCTCCTTCAAGTACTGGTAGTACTGCAGCACGAAGAAGGTGGTGAGCACCAAGAGGAACGCCAGCAGCACGAGCCAGCCCCGGCCCGGCGCCTCCCCCCGCTGCCAGAGGCGGTAGTGGGAGAGGATCACGTAGAGGTAGATCACGATGAAGACCGAGCTGGTCACCCCGGCGATCCCCCCGAGGTCGAGGAAGAGGGCGAAAAAGAGCCCGAGCAGGGCGGTGGCGTAGAGCCCCTCGGGGGCCCCGAACCAGACCTTGCGCTCGAACACCGGGGGCAGGTGGCCGTCCCGGGCCAGGGCGTAGGCCACGTTGGCCCCGCCGTAGAGGGTCGCGTTCAGCGCCGAGGAGATCGAGAAGAGGGCCCCCAGCGAGACCAGCAGGTAGCCGAACCGCCCGAGGAAGGGCCGGGCCGCCTCGGCGAGGGCGTAGTCCTCGGCCCGGACGAGCTCCTTGAGGGGCAGGTTGCCCACCGCCACCACCGCCACCCCCACGTAGACCAACCCGACCACCAGGATCGCGAGGTAGATCGCCCGGGGCACGTTCCGTTCGGGGTCCTCGATGTCCTCGCTGGCGTTGGTGATCAGGCCAAACCCCATGTAGGAGAGGAAGAACACCGCGGCCGCGAAGAGAATGCCCCGCACCCCGGCCGGATCGAGGCGGGGGGCGATCCACTCCGGTCGCACGCTCCAGATCCCGAGCAGGACGAAAAACCCCAGCACCGAGAGCTTGACCAGCACGATCCAGAACTCGGTCCGGCCCACCGCCCGGGCCCCGAAGAAGTTAAGGACGGTGAAGGCAGCCACCACCAGGACCTCGACGACCCCGCTGGAGACCGGCCCGATGGGAACCCCCAACAGGGGCAGGAAGTAGCCGGCGAACCCCTTGGCGAAGAGGGCGATCGAGACCACGTAGGAAAACCACATCAGGATGGCGAGGGCGCCGGTGACCACTCCGTCGCCGATCCCCCGCACGATGAACTCGATGGGACCGGCGTTGGAGACGATCCGGGTCCCCAGGCTGGCGTAGGAGTACCCCACCGTCAGCGCCAAAAGCCCCGAGAGGACGAAGGCGAGCGGCAGGTTGTGGCCGGCGATCTTGGCCCCGAGCCCCAGCATGGTGAAGATGCTGGCGCCGATCATGGTGCCCACCGCCAACGCCACCGCCTCCCACAGACCGAGCTTCTGCGTTTTCGTGGCCTCGCTCATCGCCCGATACTAGCAAAAGGAACGGGGCCCGGCGAACGCCGGGCCCCCTCTGGTGGAGGCGGCGGGACTCGAACCCGCGTCCGAGGCACCCTCCGGTGGGCTTCTACGGGCGTAGTCCGTGTTTTGGGGGGTCTCCCGAGCTTGGCCCACGGACAGGCGGCTCGGGACCAGCCTCCTGGAGTCGTCGGCGGGGCTTAGGAGGCGTCGCCCCGCCCGAGCCGGATTTGGGTCCGCCGGCTAGCCGAGCCTCCGGCGGGGCTGGCTAGGGCGGTGGCGGGGATTAAGCCGCCAGAGCGTAGTTGGTGTCGGCAGTTATGCCGTTTGCGGGTTTTTTACGAGGCCACCCGCGTCCTCGGCCCGCAGCCGCACCTTCGGCGTACCCCGTCGAACCCAACTTCGCCCCCATTTCGGCCCAAACGGGGTTGAACCCTTTGAGCATAGGTTATTTTAGCACCCGGGGCGGGTTTCGTCGAGCCCCCGGGGACCGCGTTCGTCCCCGCCCACCCGCGTATAATCCCAGCCATGGAACGCCTAAACGTCGCCCTCCTGGGGGCGGGCACCGTGGGCGCGTCGTTTTTGAAGCTGCTTTCCGAGCGCCGGGAACGCTTCCAGGCGCTGGCCGCCGACGTCGCCCTGACCGGCATCCTGGTCCGCGACCCCTCGAGGGAGCGCCCCGAGTGGGTGCCGAAGAACCTCCTCACCACCGACGCCGAGGCGGTGCTGCGGGACGCCGAGGTGGTGGTCGAGCTGATGGGGGGGGTGGGGCGGGCCTTCGAGCTCGTCGAGTACGCCCTCGGCGAGGGCATCCCGGTGATCACCGCCAACAAGCACCTGCTGGCCGAGGCCTGGGACGACCTCCGCCCCTACGCCGAGGACGGGATGCTCTACTACGAGGCCGCGGTGATGGCCGGCACCCCCGCGGTCGAGATCCTCTCCGGGGCCCTCCGGGGCAACTACCCGCTGGAGGTCCACGCCGTCCTAAACGGCACCACCAGCTACATCCTCTCCCGCATGGAGGCCGGCCACAGCTTCGGCGAGGCCCTGGCCGAGGCCCAGGCCAAGGGCTACGCCGAGGCCGACCCCCTCTTCGACGTGGCCGGGATCGACGCCGCCCACAAGCTGGCGGTGATCGCCCGGCTGGTCGCCGACCCCGAGTTCCCCTGGGAGGAGGTCCGCTCCGCCACCCGGGGGATCACCGGTCTCAAGGCCGAGGAGGTGATGCGGGCCGCCGACGCCGGCACCCCGATCCGGCTGGTCGCCAGCCTCTACGGCGAGGGCGGGCGCTGGCGGGCGGCGGTCCGCCCGGTCAAGGTTCCCGCCGGCCACCCCCTGGCCACCCCGGGGGTGCAAAACGCCCTCCTCTTCCGCGGCGACGCGGTCGGCGAGGTGGTGCTCACCGGCCCCGGCGCCGGGGGGGTGGCCACCGCCGGGGCGGCGCTCGCCGACCTCGTACGACTGATCGAGGGCTACCCCGGCCACAGCCCGGTGCCGGCCCCGGTGCCGGCCCCGGCGGCGCCGTTCACCGCGCTCGAGGAACTGGGATGACCCGCCGGCCGCTGATCGAGCGCTACCGCGACCGGCTGCCGGTGGGCCCGGCGACGCCGGTGGTCAGCCTGCTGGAGGGCTCGACCCCCCTCGTCCCCCTCAAGGGCCCCCCCGAGGCCGGCCGACGGGGGATCCGCCTCTTCGCCAAGTACGAGGGGATGAACCCCACCGCCTCGTTCAAGGACCGGGGGATGACCCTGGCGGTCTCCAAGGCCAAGGAGGCCGGGGCCCAGGCGGTGGCCGCCGCCAGCACCGGCAACACCTCGGCCTCGGCGGCGGCCTACGCCGCCCGCGCCGGTCTGGCCGCCATCGTCGTCCTGCCGGCGGGCTACGTCGCCCTCGGCAAGCTGGCCCAGACCCTGGTCCACGGGGCCCGGGTGATCCAGGTCGAGGGCAACTTCGACGCCGCCCTGGCGATCGTGCGCGAGCTCACCGAGCGCTACCCGGTGGCCCTGGTCAACTCGATCAACCCCTACCGCATCGAGGGGCAGAAGACGATCGCCTTCGAGGTGGTCGAGGACCTCGGCGAGGCCCCCGAGTTCCACGCCCTGCCGGTGGGCAACGCCGGCAACATCACCGCCCACTGGAAGGGCTACCGCGAGCTCGCCGAGGCCGGCGCGATCGAGCGGCTCCCCCGGATGCTGGGCTTCCAGGCCGAAGGGGCGGCCCCGATCGTGCGGGGGGCCCCGGTCGAGCGGCCCGAGACGGTGGCCACCGCCATCCGGATCGGCAACCCGGCCAGCTGGCGGGGGGCCCTGAGGGCCCGCGACGAGTCGGGGGGCGCCATCGAGGCGGTGTCGGATCGGGAGATCCTCGAGGCCTGGCGCTACCTCGCCAGCCAGGAGGGGCTCTTCGTCGAGCCCGCCAGCGCCGCCTCCCTGGCCGGGGTGCGGCGGTGGCTGCGGGAGGGCCGGATCCCCGAGGGCAGCCGGGTGGTCCTCACCCTCACCGGTCACGGGCTCAAGGACCCCGGCACCGCCGAGCGCGAGGTCCGGCTCTCGCCCCCGGTCCCCGCCCGGCTGGAGGCGGTGGCCGCCGCCGCCGGGCTCGTGTAGGCTTGGGGGCATGGAGGCCAAGAAACCCCGCGAGCCCTTCCCCGGCGCCTACTTCGCCGGGCTCGCGATCACCCTCTTCCTGCTCTACCTGGTGCTGGCGGTGGGGAGCAGCCTCCCCCCGGCGGTCTCGGGCTTCGTGGTGGCCCTGCTGCTGGGGGTCACGGTGAACCCCCGCTACGCCCCCGCCTTCCTCGCGGTGGGGCTTTTGAGCGTCGTCCTCGGCTACCTGGCCGCCGACCCCCAGGTCGCCTGGGGCGGGGTCGGGCTCACCCTCGCCGAGCTCGCCCTCCTGTTCTGGCGGAGGTAGCGGTGCGGCCCGGCTGGCTCGCCCGCATGCTGGTCTGGGCCGGGGTGCTGCTCTTCGTCTACTGGGCGATCCTGCAGAACCAGCGCGACGGCGCCGCCTTCTCGGTGGGGCTGATGGTGGGGGCGGGCACGCTGGTCTACAACGGCCGGCCCCGGCTCGTGCCCTTGATGCTGGTCCTCCTCGTCCTAATCGGTGGGGTCGAGCTCTTCGCCCCCAGCCTGCTCAAGAACCAGGCGGCCAGCCCCTACGGCTTCTTCCTCGGCTACCTGATCGGCTTCCTCTCGCCGTTCATCGCCTGGAAGCTTTCAGGTAGCGAACCGCGCGGCTAAGCGCCCGCTCGGGGTCGACCTCCTCGTCGGGGGCCACCCCCCGCCCCTCCCAGGTCGGGCCCTTCAAGGGGGCCAGCACCCCGGCCGCCACCAGCGCCACCGCCCCTTCCGGGAAGCAGTAAGGGAGCAGGGCCTCGGTGTTGCCGGCGGTGGTCTCGCCGAAGAACCGGGCCCGGCCGAACTCCTTGAGCGCCCCGGCCAGACCCTCGGCGGCCGAGTTGACCCCGCCATCGATCAGGACCGCCAGGGGCTTTCGGGCCTCGGGCTCGCCCCAAAACGGCAGGGTAGGCTCGGGGATCGCCCCCGCCCCCCGCAGCACCAGCCGCCAGGGCCAGCCGCGGATGAAGAGCGAGGCCACCTGGGCCATCTCCAGGACCAATCCACCGGGGTTGTCCCGCAGGTCGAGGACGTAGCCGACCACCTCGGGGTCGTGCTCGCGGATCGCCTCGGCCAGCACCCGGTAGTTCTCGGCCGCCACCAGGTCGGGCAGGCGGAGGTAGAGGACCCCGTCCTCCACCCGGGCCTCGGCCCCGCCCCAGGCGGCCCCGGACTCCTCGGCCCCGGGCGGGGCGGCGACCTTGGGCACCGGTTCCTTCCAGACCTCGGGGTAGGGGAGCGGGTAGCAGCTCCCCTCGCCGAGGATCGCCCGGGCCTCCCAGGGGGGCAGGAAGGCGGTGTGGCCGTCGCCGATCTCGCGGTACATGCGGGCGATCAGGCGGTAGACCTCGGCCCAGCTTCGGGCCTTGGCCACCTGGGCGCGGTAACGGCGGCCCACCGCGTCCCAGTCGGTGCCGTGGAGGGTGGGCTCGTAGTAGACGTCCCTGACCAGCCGCCAGGCGAGGTCGAAGCGCTCGAGGTAGCCGGGCCGGGCCGCCAGCGCCGCCGAGAGGAGCAGCAAGAGCGCCAGGGCCCGCCTCACTCGGCCACCCCGTCCAGCGGGTAGGCCTCGGCGATCCGCCGGGTGAGCACCTCCAGGCCCTTCTCCACCGCCTTGTCGTGGTCCTCCCCGGGGATCACCGGGATCCCCGCCTCCCCCGCCAGCTCGACCAGGTACTCCTGCATCCAGCGGATCTCCCGGAAGTGGCGGAGGTAGCGCTCGCGGCTGCGCCTCTTGCCGGTCTCCCGCTCCCTCAGGAGAAACCGCGAGCGGTGGACCCCCTCGTCCTCGAGCGCCACGATCATCGGCACGGTGATCGCCTCCTCCCGGTGGGGGAGGTGGGTGGGGAGCACGTGGACCCCCTCCATCACGATCGGGGTCGCCTCCCGGGCGCTCCGCTCCTGGATCGCCCGCAGCCCTACCGCCACCCGGGCGACCTGGTCGAGGTAGCCGCGGATCACCCGCTCGGGGCTGGGCTCCTCCTCGAGGTCCCCCTGGGCCAGCACCCGCCAGGCCTCGAAGGTGGAGACGTGGAGGGTGGGGATCAGGTCGCGGGGGACGGTGGCCCGGAGGATCTCCCGCACCGAGTCCGAGCTGATCATCCGGGTGATCCCCAGCCGCCAGGCCAGCGCCGAGGCCAGGGCGCTCTTCCCCACCCCGGTCACCCCCCCGATCAGGATGTGGACCGGTCGCTCCAGCCGGCGGGCCAGCCGGAGCAGGAGGTAGCGGCGGGCGATCTCCTCGCCGGCCTCGACCCGGAGCCGCTGGTAGACGATCTCGCGCAGGCGGTCGCGGTCGACCACCCGCTGGCCCCGCTCTAGGAGCTCCCGCTCGACCTCGCGGGCGATGCGGTAGGCCCGCTCGGGCCCCAGCCCGGCACTCATCATCGACTGGGCGAGGATCCCCTTGGAGAAGGGGACCCGGGGCTCGCCCTCGGGCTCGGCGACCAGCACCGAGCCCATGTAGAAGAGCCGCTCGCGGTAGCGGGCCTGGGCCTGGGGGCCGTGGCGGGCGGCGATCTCCTCGGCCACCACCCGCTCCAGCTCCCCGCCCGAGATCCGGCGCACCCCTCCCTCCCGGAGCCGCCGCTCCACCGCCTTGGCGAGCTCGTAGGCCTCGGGGAGGTCAAAGCCAGCGTCCTCCAGGCTCCGCGCCAGCACCCCCTTGGAGAAGGGCCGCGCCCCCTCGCCGTCCTCGACCACGATCTCCTCGAAGCTCTGGGTCTGCTTGAGAAAGCGCTCGGCCTCGGCCTTTCGGCCCAGGGCCCGGAGCAGCTCGGCCAGCCGGGCCTTGAGCTCCTCGATCCCCACCACCCGGCGGGGGCCGGCCCGGAGCTCGGCCTCGAGCTGGCGGGCGAGTTCGGCGGCCTGGTCGGGGGGCAGGCCGGCGCGTACCAACGACTCGATCACCAGCCCCTTGGAAAAGGGCATGCGGTAGCCGCGTCGGGTCTGAACCAGGGGGCCGCGAAACTCCATCCAACCTCCGAAACCGCCTTGTTGACGGCGGTTTTAGGGCATGCTAGCATGAATCTCGGCTGCGTGGCGCCGTAGCCAAGTGGTAAGGCAGAGGTCTGCAAAACCTCGATTCGCCGGTTCGAATCCGGCCGGCGCCTCCAGGCAGGGGCGCGTAGCTCAGGTGGCTAGAGCGCCGTCTTGACACGGCGGAGGTCAGAGGTTCAAGTCCTCTCGCGCCCACCACCCCGCCCCGGGAGCTTCCCGGGGCCTACTCTTTCCCCGGGGCCGCGATCCGGTAGCCCACGCTGAAGACCGGGTCCCAGCCCCCCTCCCCCACCAGGACCCCGGCCTCGAGGGCCAGGTCCTGGTACCAGTAGGTGACCGAGGCGCCCCCCAGCCAGAGGTAGGAGGGGCCGCCGCTCCAGTCGACCTGGGCGTAGGCGATCCGCCCGCTGAGGGTGAGGGGACCGGCGTCCCAAAGCAGCGCCCCCTCGTACCAGGGGCCCGGCAACCCCACCGAGGCCCGTACCGAAAACCCCCGGTCCAGCCGGAACTTGGCATAGGCGCTGGTGCCCAGCTGGCCGACCAGGCCGAACTCCTTCTCGCCGTCGCCCCAGAAGAGCCCGAGGTAGGGCAGGGCGGCGGTCTCCCCGTTCGCCCGGTTGTAGAACAGGCTGAGCCCCACCGCGCCCCCGGGGGCGCGGGCCGGCTCGGCCGGCATCAGGGTGGCCACCGGCGCGCAGGCCGAAAGCAGGAGGAGGAGCGGGATCCAAACCCCCCTTTTCATGGCCCCCCCATTCTACCCCCCGGGACACCGGGAAAACCGGGGTTTGATAAAGTGTTCCCCAGTTTTGCTGGAGGCTCCGATGAAGGTACGTCTTCCCAACGGCAAGGAGATCGAGCTAAAGGAGGGGGCCACCGCCCGCGACCTGGCCGAGGCCCTGGGCGGGCGGTGGCCCCGGGAGGCGGTGGGCGCGATCGTCGACGGCGAGCTCTACGACCTCATGAAACCGCTCCCCGAGGGCGCCGAGGTGCGGCTGATCACCCGCAAGGACCCCGAGTTCCAGCACCTCTTCCGCCACACCCTGGCCCACGTCCTGGCCCAGGCGGTGCGGGAGTTCTTCGAGCAAAAGGGCTACCCCCCCGACGCGGTGAAGCTGGGGGTGGGGCCGGTGATCGAGCACGGCTTCTACTACGACATCGAGGCCCCCGAGCCGATCTCCGACGCCGACCTGCCGGCGATCGAGGCGATCATGCGGGACATCCTCAAGCGCGACCTCCCCCTCCGGCGCTACCAGCTCCCCCGCCAGGAGGCGCTGGCCCGCTACCGCGGCAAGGACCCCTACAAGGTCGCGCTGATCGGCGACATCCCCGAGGGGGAGCCGATCAGCTTCTACGAGCAGGAGGGGTTCACCGACCTCTGCCGCGGCCCCCACGTTCCCCGCACCGGGATGATCCCGCCCCACTTCAAGCTCACCCACGTGGCCGGGGCCTACTTCAAGGGCGACGCCCAAAACCCCCAGATGCAGCGGATCTACGGGGTCGCCTTCCGCAGCAAGGAGGAGCTCAAGGACTACCTCTGGCGTCTGGAGGAGGCAAAAAAGCGCGACCACCGCCGGCTTGGCCGCGAGCTCGAGCTGTTCCTGATCGACCCCATGGTGGGCAAGGGGCTGGTCCTCTGGCTCCCCAAGGGGAACCTGGTGCGCGAGGAGCTGATCGCCTACATGCGAGCCGAGCAGCAAAGGCGCGGCTACCAGCTGGTCACCACCCCCCACATCGGCAGCCTCGAGCTCTACAAGACCAGCGGCCACTACCCCTACTACGCCGAGAGCCAGTTCCCCCCCATGGAGCTCGAGGACGGCGAGGCCTACCTGCTCAAGCCGATGAACTGCCCCCACCACATCCGCATCTTCGCCGCGAGGAAGCGCTCCTACCGCGAGCTCCCCCTGCGCCTGGCCGAGTTCGGGACCGTCTACCGCTTCGAGCAGTCCGGCGAGCTCCACGGCCTCACCCGGGTGCGGGGCTTCACCCAGGACGACGCCCACATCTTCTGCACCCCCGAGCAGGTGAAGGAGGAGTTCAAGGCGGTGATCGAGCTGACCCTCGCGGTCTTCGACACCCTGGGGCTCAAGGACTTCAGGGCCCGGATCGGCACCCGCGAGCCCGGCTCCGACAAGTACGTCGGCGACGACGCCCACTGGTCGCTGGCCGAGCGCCAGATCCAGGAGGCCGCCGGCGAGATGGGCCTCGACTACACCGTCGAGGAGGGCGACGCCGCCTTCTACGGCCCCAAGCTCGACTTCGTGGTCAAGGATGCCCTCGGCCGCGAGTGGCAGCTCGGCACCATCCAGGTCGACTACAACCTCCCCGAGCGGTTCGGGCTCGCCTACGTCGGGCCCGACGGCGCCCCCCACCGGCCGGTGATGATCCACCGCGCCCCCTTCGGCTCGATCGAGCGGTTCATGGGGATCCTCATCGAGCACTTCGCCGGTGAGTTCCCCCTCTGGCTGGCCCCGGTGCAGGTGGCGGTGGTGCCCATCGCCGAGCGCCACCACGGCTACGCCGAGCGGGTGCGGGCGGCCCTGGCCGAGGCCGGCCTGCGGGCCGAGGTCGACGCCCGGCCCGAACGGATGCAGGCCAAGATCCGCGACTGGGAGAAGCAGAAGGTGCCGGTGATCCTGGTGGTCGGCGACCGCGAGGAGGCCGAGGGCACGGTGGCGGTGCGCGACCGGCGGCAAAAGACCCGCGGGACCCTCCCCCTGGCCGAGGCGATCGCCGACCTCAAGCGGCGGGTGGCGGAGCGGAGTCCGGTCTGATGCGGGCGCGCTCGACCCTCTTTACCCTCTTCACCGAGTTCCTCTGGCCCGAGGGCCGGGCCCCGGTGGCGCTCCTGGTGCGCTGGATGCGGGCGCTGGGGTTTTCCGAGCCGGCGGTGCGGGCGGCGGTCTCCCGGAGCGCCGCCCGCGGGTGGCTCGTTCGCGAGCCCGGACCGGCCGCGGTCTACCGCCTGTCCCCCCGGGTCCGCTGGCAGGTGGAACGGGTCCGCGAGCGGCTCTACCAGCCCCCGCCCCCCTGGGACGGCCGGCTCAGGCTCCTCCTCTACCACGTCCCCGAGGACCGCCGGAACGACCGCGACCGCTTCCGAAAGGAGCTCGCCCTCCTCGGCTTCGGCACCCCCTACCCCGGGGTCTGGGTGAACCCCAGCCCCCGGCTGGAGGCGGCCCGCGAGCTGGTGGCCTTCTACGGCCTGGAACGCTACGTCGAGCTGTTCCTGGCCGAGCGGCGCTCCTACGGGCCGCTGGCGGGGCTGTTGGCGGCGAGCTACGACCTCGAGGCCGCCGCCCGCGAAAACCGCGGCTTCCTGGCCCAGCCCTGGTCCCTTCCCCAGGAACCCGAGGCCGCCTTCGCCGAGCTGGTGCGGCTGGTCCACGCCCGCCGGAAGCTCCTCTTCTCCGACCCCGGGCTGCCCCGGGAGCTCCTTCCCCCCGAATGGCCGGGCCTTTTGGTCCAGGAGGTCTTCCTGACCACCCGGGCCGAGCTCCGCGACCGGGCGGCGGGGTTTTTGGAGGCCCTCCCCCGGTGACGGCGTCCTGGCGACCGCGACTTGACGTTAACGTAAAGGTAAGGTAAAATCGCCGCGCCATGCCGGAAACCAAGGCGCGTTACCGCATCGGCGACCTGGTGCGTGCGTTCGACGTCACCCCCCGCACCCTCCGCTACTACGAGGAGCTCGGCCTGCTCCGCCCCGAGCGCCGGGGCCAGCAACGCTACTACTCCGACCGCGACCGGGTGCGGCTCCGGCTGATCCTGAGGGGGCGGCGGCTGGGGTTCAGCCTCGAGGAGATCGCCAAGATACTCGAGCTCTACGACCACGACAGGTCCGGCAAGACCCAGATCCGGGAGGTGCTGAGGATGGGCGAACGGAAGCTCAAGGAGATCGAGGCCCAGATCGAGGAGCTTAAGAACCTCAAGGCCGAGATCGAGGAACGCGCCCGGGAGCTCAGAAGGCTTTTGGAGGAGTGAGATGCGGGAGATCTCGTACGCCTACGGCCGGAACCACTACCGCGAGGACCCCGAGCTAAGGGCGGTCCTGCCGGGCTTTTGGCCCGAGGCCCCGGACCACGAGGAGGAGCTCGCCGCCTGGGGGGCCTACCTGGGCAAGGAGGTCTACGCCGCCGCCTACCACATCGACCAGGACGCCGGTCCGGTGCTGGTGATGCACGACCTCGACGGCAACCGGGTCGACCGCGTCCGCCTCTCCCCTGCCCAGGAGGCGGTGCTTAAAGAGCTCAGGCCGATCGTCCGGCCCCCCTACGAGGGCGGGCGCTGGCAGCACCACTTCGCCCTCGGCTACCTGCTGGCCGACCCCGGCCTCTACTGCATCCTCACCATCACCCACCAGGTCGCCTACCCCATCCACAAGTACGCCCCCAACCTGGCCGACTGGAAGCGGGCGGTGCTCTACGGCGAGGCCTGGGGGGCCACCTGGATGACCGAGATCCAAGGGGGCAGCGACCTCGGCGCCAACCGCACCACCGCCCGCCGCGAGGGGGAGGTCTGGCGGCTTTCCGGCGGCGACAAGTACTTCGCCTCCGGGGCCGGGCTCGCCGACGTGGCGATCGCCACCGCCCGCCCTCAGGGGGCCCCGGCCGGGCCCAAGGGGCTCGCCCTCTTCCTGGTGCCCCGGCTCGACCGCCAGGGCCGGCTGAACTACCGGGTACGCCGGCTCAAGGCCAAAAGCGGCACCCGGGCGGTGCCCTCGGGGGAGGTCGAGCTGGAGGGCAGCGAGGCCTACCTGATCGGCGAGGCGGGGAAGGGGATCTACTACACCCTGGAGACCCTCACCGTCTCCCGCCTGGCCAACGCGGTGGCGGCGATGGGGATCGCGGCCAAGGCCCTCCTCGAGGTCCGCCAGCGGGTCCGCCGGCGGCACGCCTTCGGCCGGCCGCTGGCCGATCTGCCCCTGGTCCGGCGCGACCTCCTCGAGCTCGCCCTCCGCCAGACCGGCGGGCTGGCCCTCGCCTTCGCCGCGGTGGAGGCCTTCGACCGCGCCTGGCACGAGGTCCCGCCCTACTCCGAGGGCTACCACTACGCCCGCTTCCTCTCTCACCTGGCCAAGAACCGCACCGCCGACCACGCCGCCGAGATCACCCGGCTGGCGATGGAGCTCTTCGGGGGGCTGGGGTTTTTGGAGGAGTACGCGGTGGCCCGCTGGCACCGCGAGGCCCTGATCACCCCGATCTGGGAGGGGCCGAGCAACGTACAGGCGCTGGACATGCTGGAGGCGATGCAGAAGAAGCGGGCCCACGAGCCCTTCCTCGCCTTCCTGAAGGAGCGCCTTGGGTCCCGCAGCGAGCCCGAGGCGGCCCTGGCCCTCGGGGTCGCCGAGCGGACCCTGGCCGCCCTGGCCGAGCGCGACCCCGAGGCCGCCGCCTTCCAGTCGAAGGACGCCCTCACCCGGCTGGCCGACGCCCTCACGGTGGCGCTGCTCTTTGGTCTCGCTTCCCGGGCCGGGGCCCGCTACGCCCGGCTGGCGGAGCTCTACGCCCGCCGCTTCCTGGCCGGCGAGCCCTACCCCGACGCCGCCCTAAGGGCCCCCGAGCTCTACCTGCCGGAGGCGGTCCATGCGTAGGGTGGTGGCCCACGAGCTCCTCCGGCGGGCGGCCGAGCTCTACCCCGACGCCGAGGTGGTCGACCCCGCCGGCCGCACGACCTACGCCGAGGCCTACCAAAACGCCCAGCGCCTGGCCACCGCCCTGGCCCGGCGGGGGGTGGGCCCGGGGACGGTGGTCGGGGTGCTGGGGGTCAACGACCGGCGGTTCTTCGAGCTCCACTTCGCCCTCTCGATGCTGGGGGCGGTGATCCACCCCCTCAACTTCCGGCTGCCTCCCGCCGACCTCGCCTACACCGTGGAGCACGCCGGCGACGACTGGATCTTCGCCTGGGCCGGCTTCGCCCCCCTTAAGGAGGCCCTCGGCCCCCGGGTCGGCCACTGGGTCTGGCTGGAGGAGGGCCCGGTCCCCGAGGGGGAGCTCGGCTACCGGGCGCTCCTATCCGAGGGCCGGCCGGAGACCCCGGACCTCGCCCGGCGGGTCGAGGAGACCGACCCCTACACGATCTTCTACACCACCGGCACCACCGGGCGGCCCAAGGGGATGCGCTACCGCCACCGCGACATCCTCCTCGCCTCGCTCGCGATCCTCCACCACCTCGCCCTCCACCCCGGCGGGGCCCACGCCGACGCCGGCGACGTCTTCCTGCCGCTCATCCCCTTCTTCCACATCCACGCCTGGGGCGCCGCCTTCTTCGTCCCCTACCTGGGGGCCAAGCTGGTGCTCTCCGGGCGGGGCGGGCCCGAGGAGCAGCTCGCCCTGATCCGCCGCGAGGGGGTCACCTGGATGAACATGGTGCCGACCCAGCTCCACCTGCTCCTCGAGGCCGCCGGCGACGCCCCCCTTCCCCTGAAGGTCCTCACCGGCGGCAGCCCGCTGCCCCGGGGCCTGGCCCGGCGGGCCTGGCAACGGGGGATCCGCTTCGGCCTGATCTACGGCGGCTCCGACCAGCTCGCCACCGCGATCTCCACCGTGCCCCCGGGCGTCGACCCCGAGAGCGAGGAGGCCCGGGAGGCCCTGGCCACCTGGCTGCTCCCGGTTCCCTTCGCCCAGGTGCGGGTGCTCGGGGAGGACGGCCGGCCGGTCCCCCGGGACGGGAAGACCCTCGGCGAGGTGGTGGCCGACCTGCCCTGGCTTCCCCCCGAGGGCTACCACAAGGACCCCGAGAAAAGCCGCCTGGCCTACCGCGAGGAGGGGTTTAGAAGCGGCGACCTGGCGGTGGTCCGCGAGGACGGCCGCTTCTTCGTCGTCGACCGCGAGAAGGACGCGATCAAGTCGGGCGGGGAGTGGATCCCCTCGGCGGTGTTGGAGGCGGTCTTGAGCGAGCACCCCGGCGTCGCCCAGGTGGCGGTGCTGGCGATGCCCGACGAGCGCTGGGGCGAGCGGCCGCTGGCGGTGGTCCAGCCCGCCAAGGGGGCCGGGCTCGACGAGGCGGAGCTCTTGTCCCACCTCGAGCGGGCGGCGGCCGAGGGGCGCATCGCCCGCTACTGGATCCCCGACCGCTTCGTCTTCGTCGAGGCGATCCCCCTCACCAGCGCCGGCAAGCTCCACAAGGCGGCCCTTCGCCAGCAGCTCGGCCTTGGGAAGGGCTAAGATGAGGGGGAAGGGAAGGTGGCGAAAATGAAGCGATTCCTGGCAGTGCTGGCGCTCACGCTCGGCCTGGCCTTCGCGGCCAAGATCACCGTCTGGACCCACTTCGGGGGGCCCGAGCTCGAGTGGCTGAAGGCCCAGGCGGCGGCCTACCAGCGGGCGACCGGGGTGGGGGTCGAGGTGGTCGAGGTCCCCTTCAACGACATCAAGCAGAAGTTCATCCTCGGCGCCCCCCAGGGCGAGGCCGCCGACCTCATCGTCACCGTACCCCACGACTGGCTCGGCGAGATGGCCGCCGCCGGGGTGCTGGAGCCGGTGGGCAAGTACGCCACCAAGGCCTACCTCTCGGACCTGATGCCGGTGGCCCTCTCGGCCTTCTCCTACCAGGGCAAGCTCTTCGGCCTGCCGATGAACGCCGAGTCGGTGGCCCTCATCTACAACAAGAAGTTCGTCCAAACGCCGCCCAAGACCTGGGAGGCGTTTTTGGCCCTGGCCCAGAAGTACACCACCGGCGACACCTTCGGCTTCCTCTACGACCTCGCCAACCCCTACTTCAACTACGGCTGGTGGAAGGCCTACGGCGGCTACGTCTTCGGCAAGAACCCCGACGGCAGCCTGAACCCGGCCGACCTCGGGCTCGGCGGTGAGCCGGGCTATAAGGCCGGGCGGTTCATCAAGGACCTCCGCTACAAGTACCAGCTGGTGCCCGAGGGGGTGGACTACGGGGTCGCCGACGGCGCCTTCAAGGACGGGGTCCTGGCGATGATCCTCAACGGCCCCTGGGCCCTCGGCGACTACAAGAAGGCCGGCCTCGACTTCGGCATCGCCCCCCTGCCGGCGCCCCCCGGCGGGCGGGCCTGGGGCCCCTTCGTGGGGGTGCAGGGGGTGGTGCTGAACGCCTACTCCAAGAACAAGATCGCGGCGATCAACTTCGCCAAGATCCTGGTGCGCCCGGCGGCCCAGGTCGCCTTTAACAAGGCCGGCGGGCGGATCCCGGTCTCGCTCGGGGCCCTCGCCGAGCTCAAGGACGACCCCGTGGTGAAGGGCTTTTCCACCACCATCGCGATGGGCGACCCGATGCCCAACATCCCGGCGATGGGCAAGGTCTGGGGGCCCTGGGGCAACGCCCTCAGCCTGATCACCCAAAAGCCCGACTCCAACGTGAAGCAGATCATCGACCAGATGGTCGCCGAGATCAAGAAGGCGATCCAGGGTAAGTAGGCGAAGGGAGGAAGGGGTGCGGGCCCGCCCGCACCCCGCCCCCGTTGCACCGTCCCCAGGGGCTCGCCGGCTTCTTGATCGAGATCGGCCTGCTGGCCGGGGCCGTCCTCGTCGCCTTCATGGTGGGGGCGGCGGCCTACTGGG
>JALSRQ010000157.1 GCA_026984675.1 Thermaceae bacterium | reverse complement strand
CTCAAGGACTACCGGGAGGTCAGCGTGGAGGCGATGTGGCGCCTGCCCGCGCACCTCTCGTTGGCCTCGTTTGCCAAGGCCTGGTTCGGCGACCCGGCGAGCGGAATGACCGGGCTCGGCCAGAACTTCCTGAACTCGGTCAAGCTGGTGGTGCCGGCGGTGATCCTCTCGGTCCTGCTGGGGTCGATCAACGGCTACGTGCTGGCGCAATGGCGGTTTCGCGGCAGCGAGACCCTCTTCTTCCTCTTGCTCTTTGGGATGTTCATCCCCTACCAGTCGATCCTGATCCCCCTGGTCAAGGTGCTGATGGCCCTTCACCTTTACGGCACCATCCCCGGGCTGGTGCTCACCCACGTGGTCTACGGGATCCCGATCACCACCCTGATCTTCCGAAACTACTACGCCCAGATCCCCCGCGAGCTGGTGGACGCCGCCCAGATCGACGGGGCGGCGGTGCTCGGGGTCTACCGCCACGTGATCCTGCCGCTTTCGGCGCCGGGAACGGTGGTGGCGGTGATCTGGCAGTTCACTCAGATCTGGAACGACTTCCTCTTCGGGGTGGTGATCACCAACAAGCCCGACGTCCAGCCGATCACGGTGGCCCTCAACAACCTGGCCGGCAGCTTCATCGTGGAGTGGAACGTGCAGATGGCGGGGGCCCTCCTGGCCGCCCTGCCCACCCTGCTGGTCTACGTGTTCATGGGGCGGTACTTTATCCGGGGGCTTTTGGCCGGTTCGGTGAAGGGGTAGGCATGCCGTCGCTCTCCGCCAACCTAAGGCGCAAGCGGATCCTGGAGCTCCTCAAGGCCCGGGGCGCCCTCAAGGTGCGCGAGCTCGCCGGCGAGCTCGGGGTCAGCCAGGTGACGATCCGCGCCGATCTGGCGGCGCTGGAGCGGGAGGGGCGGTTGGTGCGGACCCGGGGCGGGGCGCTGCCGCCGGAGCCGGGGCGGTTCGAGCTGCCGCTTTGGGAGTCGCGGCGGGTGCACCTGCGGGAGAAGGCCGCCATCGGCCGCCGGGCCGCCGAGCTGGTGAAGGACGGGGAGACGATCTTCGTCGACGTGGGCTCGACCACCACCGAGTTCGCCCGGGCGCTTTCCCCCGAGCTAAAGGACGTGCTGGTGGTGACCAACGCGCTCAACATCGCGTTGCTTCTCGAGGCCCACCCCGGCGTCCGGGTGGTGGTCACCGGGGGAACGCTCCGGAGGCTGCAGCACTCCCTGGTCAACCCCTTCGGCACCCGGTTGCTCGAGGAACTCTACGCCGACAAGGCCTTTTTAGGGGCGAACGGGGTGCACCCCGAGGCCGGGGTGACCAACGCCAACGTTCCCGAGGCCGAGATCAAGCGGTTGATGGTGGCCCACGCCAAGGCCGCCTACGTCCTGGCCGATCGCTCCAAGCTCCTCCGGGTGGCCACCGCCCGGTTCGCCGACCTCGCCGACCTCGCCGGTCTGATCACCGACGACGGCGCCGACCCCGAGGCGGTGGCGGCCTTGGAGGCGGCCGGCCTCGAGGTGATCCGGGCCGGAACCGCCCGGCCGTGAACCCTTGGTGACCTTCCGGCGAGGCGGCGGTGAGGTCGGCCGCCTACCCTCTCCCTTGAGCCCAGCGCTCGAAAGGAGAGGAACGATGAAACGGACGATGGTGGCAGTACTCGCGGGACTCTTTTTGGTGGCTTCGGCGGAGACCTTCGAGGTGCGGGTGGAGAACGTGAGCACCCCCGAGACCCTGGCGACGATGAAGGGGCGCGTGGCGGTGCCGCTTTCCCCCGGGGTCTTCGTGGTCCACCGCTCGCTAAACCCGCTCTTCGTGCCGGCGGGGATGGCGAGCCCCGGCCTTGAACGACTCGCCGAGGACGGCGACCCCGCCCTCTTGGCCAAGGCGCTCGGGGGGCGCGCCGGCGTCTTCGCCACCCCCCTTGGCAAGGCCGCCCCGGCCCCGATCTTCCCCGGCCAGGCCTACGTCTTCCGGGTGTCGGCCGAACCCGGCGACCGGCTCTCCCTGGCCACGATGTTCGTGCAGTCGAACGACTGGTTCTACGCCCCCGGCCCCAAGGGGATCCCCCTCTTCATGGACGGGAAGCCGATCGCCGGCGATGTGACCCGCTACCTCCGGCTCTGGGACGCCGGCACCGAGGTCAACGAGCCCGCCGGTGAGGGGATGCACCAGGCCCCGCGCCAGAAGGCCAAGAACGCCGGCCCGGACGAGATGGGGGTGGTGCACGAGGTGACGGCGAAGGGCCTGAGCGGCCCGGTGATCCGGGTCACGATCCAGCCGGTGCGGTAGGTCCTCCGAATCGGCGGGGCGGCCTTCGGGCCGCCCCCTTTTTTAGGGGTTTTCCGGCAGCCAGAGCAGGAAGCGGCTGCCCTTTCCGGGTGCGCTTTCGACCTCGAGGCCGCCCCCGTGAAGCCGCGCCACCGCCGCCGCGATCGCCAGCCCCAGCCCGGTGCGCTGGCCGAAGCGGGGCTCGAAGATCCGGCCTTGGACCTCCGGGGGGATCCCCTCGCCGCCGTCGGCCACGGCGAGGAAGGCGCCCTTTTTGCCCTCGCCGACCTCCACCCGGACCCAGGAGCCGGCCGGGGTGTGGGCCAGGGCGTTTTCCAGGAGGTTCAAAAGGACCCGCTCCAAGAGCCCGGGCTCGCCCCGCACCACCACCGGATGGGGGGCGGGGTCGAAGGCCAGCGCCAGCCCCTTGGCGGCGAGCCGCGGCCGCCACTCCAGCACCACGTCCTGGGCCAGCTCGTCGAGCCGGAGGGGCTCGGGGGCGAAGGGCCAGGCCCCCGCCTCCAGCCGGGCCAGGGTGAAGAGGGCGTCGATCATCCGGGAGAGCCGGGCCACCTGGTTCTCCGCCGCGGCCAGGTAGCGGGCCTGCTCCTCGGGGGAAAGGCGGGCGCTCTGGAGGGCCTCGAGCGTCCCCGCCAGCACCGCCAGCGGGGTGCGGAGGTCGTGGGAGACCCCGGCCAGAAGCTCGCGGCGGTGGCGGTCGGCGGCCCGCTCGGAGGCCAGGAGCCCCCGCACCCGCCGGGCCAGCTCGGCGAACCGGGCGGCGAGGGCGTCGACCTCATCGCGGATCCGCTTCGGGGCCGGGGGCAGGGGGCCGGACTCGGGGTCGAAGGCGGCCATCGCCCGGGCCAGGGCGTCGGTGCGGCGGGTGAGGAAGAAGGCGATCGCCGCCGCCAGCAGGGCGGCCAGCAAGAGGAGCCCCCCGGCCAGCGAGAGGGCCAGCCGGAGCACGGTGCTCTGCTCCACCGCGGCGGCCACCGAGTCGAGCCGGCGGTCGGAGAGCAGGACGTAGAGCCAGCCGCCGTCGGGGAGCCTCGCCGCCGAGAAGGCCTGGCGGCCGCCCGTCCGCTTGGGGTCGGCCCCCAGCAGGGGGCGGGGCCCTTGTCCCCGGGCGAAGGTCCGAAGCGGCCCCAGGGGGATCTCCTTCCGTCGAATCGCGTCCATGGGAACCGAGGCCCCCACCACCCGCCCCCCGGGGTCGAGTAGGTAGACCTCGACCCCGGGGTTGGCCATGGCGAGCTCGTGGGCCAGGGCGTCGAGCCCCCCGCCCTTCGGGCTCAGGTCGGGGGCCATATCGAGGAGGTTCTTGGCCAGATCGCGGTACTGGGACTGGACGATCTCCTGGTGGTAGCGCCTGGCCGCCTCCAGGCCGCCGAGGACGAAGAGGGCCCCGAGCGGCCCCACCAGGAGGAGGAAGCCCAGCGCGATGCGGGCCCAGAGCCTCATTCCTCCTCGCCCCCGAAGCGGTAGCCGACGCCCCAGACCGTCTCCAGATGGCGCGGCCGGCGGGGATCGGCCTCGATCTTGCCCCGGAGACGGTTGATGTGGGCGTTCACGGTGTGCTCGAAGCCGGCGAACCCCGGCCCCCAGACCCGTTCCAAGAGCTCGGCGCGGGAGAAGACCCGCCCGGGGTTTTGGGCGAAGAGGAGGAGGAGGTCGAACTCGCGGGGGGCCAGGTGGACCCGCTCGCCCCGGACCCGCACCCGCCGGGCGGCGGGGTCGATCTCGATCTCGCCGACCGCGATCCGGCCGTCGGCGGGGGGGCGCTCCTGGCGGGCCTGGCGCCGGAGGAGGGCCTTCGCCCGGGCCTCGAGCTCGCGCAGGGAGAAGGGCTTGGTCAGGTAGTCGTCGGCCCCGAGCTCGAGGCCGAGCACCCGGTCCACCTCCTCGGCGCGGGCGGTGAGCATCAGGATCAGCGGCGGGGCGCGCAACCGGGCCAGCCGCTCGGCGACCTCCAGCCCCCCCATCCGGGGCAGCATCAGGTCGAGGATCACCAGGTCGAAGCCGCCGCTGGCGGCGTCGGCGTAGCCGCTCTCGCCGTCGAAGACGACCCGGACCGAGAAACCGGCGCGCTCGAGCTGGCCCCGGACCAGCTCGGCGATCTCGCGGTCGTCCTCCACCACCAGGACCCGGGCCATGCCCCAGTATGGCAGGGAGAGTTCACGGGGGTGTTACGGCACCAGCACCGCCGAACCCCGCAGCTTGCCGGTCCGGAGGGCGTCGAGGGCGTCGTTGGCGGCCTCGAGGGGGAAGACCTCGACTTCGGGGACGACCGGCACTTTGGGGGCGACCGCGAGGAAGCCCCGGGCGTCCTCCCGGGTGAGGTTGGCCACCGAGCGGATCTTGTGCTCGTGCCACAGTAGGTCGTAGGGCATCTCGGGCACCGGGCTCATGTAGATCCCGCCGAGCACCAGGGTGCCCCCCGGTTCCAGGTGCTTGAGGGCCTCGGGGATGAGCGCGCCTACCGGGGCGAAGACGATCGCCCCCTCCATCGGCTCGGGCGGGGCCTCGCCGGAGTACCCCGCCCACTCGGCGCCCATCCTTAGGGCGAACGCCCGCGCCTCCTCGTCGCCGGGCCGAACGAAGGCGAAAAAGCGTTTGCCCTCGAAGCGGGCCACCTGGGCGAGGAGGTGGGCGGCGGCCCCGAAGCCGTAGAACCCCAGGAGGTTCTTCTCCCGGACGAAGCGGTAGCTCCGGAACCCGGTGAGACCGGCGCACATCCAGGGGGCCATGCGCACCGGGTCGCCGTCCTCGGGGAGGGGGTAGGTGTAGTCGGCGTAGGCGAGGGTAAACTCGGCGAAGCCCCCGTCCAGGTGGTAGCCGGTGAACCGGGCCTGGGGGCAGAGGTTTTCCTCGCCCCGAAGGCAGAACTTGCACTGGCCGCAGGTCCAGCCCAGCCAGCCCACCCCGACCCGCTCCCCGACCCTGCGGTTTTTGACCCCGGGGCCGAGGGCGTCCACCCGGCCCACGATCTGGTGGCCGAGGACGAGCGGCAGCCGGGGCGGGGGGAGCTCGCCGTCGGCGATGTGCTGGTCGGTGCGGCAGACCCCGCTGGCCTCGATGCGGATCCGTACCTGCCCGGCCCCGGGCTCGGGGAGGGGCCGCTCCACCGGCACCAGCGGCCGCTTGACCTCCTTCAAAACCATCGCCCGCATACCCGCCTCCTTCCCCCATTTTCCACCCGGTGACGCTTGGGTGACGCCGGGCTCCTAGCCTCGGAGCGGAGGTGGGACGATGCGGAATCGCGTGGGATTTTTGGCCCTGGCCGCGCTCGCCCTGGCCGCCTGTGGACCGGGGGGCGGCGGGGGCACGGGGGGCGGCACCGACCCCTGCCGGCTCTCGGGCACGATCGTGGGCACGGTGGAGCTTTCGCCCGGTACCTGCAACCCCTACCGCGTGGTGGGGGACCTCGAGGTCCCGGGCGGCGGGGTCCTCAAGATTCACCCCGGGACCGCGCTGGTCTTCGAGCAGGACACCGGCCTTTCGGTGACCGGCCACGGCCAGCTGGTGGCCGAGGGCACCGCCGCCCAGCCGGTGGCGATGCGGGGGGCCCAGCCGATCCCCGGCTACTGGAAGGGCCTGGTCTTTGAGGACGCCGACAGCTTCGCGAACAAGCTCGAGCACGTCGAGATCCGGGACGCCGCCGGGGCTGACCGCTGGGACAATGGTGCCTTTGGCGCTTACCGCGCGGCGGTGCGGCTTTTGGGGCAGAGCCGGCTGCTGGCCAAGTTCAACAAGGTTTGGAAGAACGACGGGGCGGCGTTCTTCGTGGACGACGAGGTCGACTTTAGGCAGGGCTTCGACCGGAACACCCTCACCGCCAACCAGGGCTTCCCCCTGCTCATCTACGCCAGCCGGGTGGGGCAGATCGGGGCAAGCAACGACTTTTCGGGCAATGCTGCCGGCAAGGACTACGTTCGGGTGGCGGGGTACGGCGAGGTCCATACCGCCACCTGGCTCAAGCTGAACGTCCCCTACCGGGTTCATGGCGAGGTCACCGTGGCCGACCAGCATCGTCTCACGATCGCCGCCGG
>JALSRQ010000156.1 GCA_026984675.1 Thermaceae bacterium | reverse complement strand
GGGGCTCCGCCACCTGCCGGATCCCCCGGCCCCGCTCTTCCTCCGGGGCGAGCCGCCCCCCTGGTCGCGGGCGGTGGCGGTGGTCGGCACCCGGGCGGCGAGTCCCTGGGCCCGGGGCTTCGCCCGCGACCTGGGCGCCGCCCTGGCCGCCGCCGGCCTCGCCCTGGTCTCGGGGCTCGCCCGGGGGATCGACGCCGCCGCCCACCGGGGGGTCCTCGAGGCCGGCGGCGAGAGCGTCGCGGTGCTGGGGAGCGCCCTCGACCGGGTCTACCCCCGGGAGCACGGGGACCTGGCCAAAAGGAGCGTCCTGGTCAGCGAGTTCCCCTTCGGCGAGGGACCGCGCCCCGAGCACTTTCCCCGCCGCAACCGCCTCATCGCCGCCCTCGCCCGGGCGGTGGTGGTGGTCGAGGCCCCCGAGCGCTCGGGCGCCCTGATCACCGCCCGGCACGGCCTCGAGCTCGGTCGCGAGGTGCTCGCCGTTCCCGGCCGCCCCACCGACCCCAAGAGCCGGGGGTCCAACCTGCTGATCAAGGACGGCGCCGCTCCGGTGCTCTCGCCGAGGGAGCTCCTGGAGCTGCTCGGCCTTGCCCCCGCCGCCACCCCGGCGCCGGCGGTTCCCGAGCGCCTGGCCCCCCTCCACCGCGCCCTCGCCGAGCTCGGCGAGGCCCTCCCCGACGACCTGGCGGCGGCCACCGGCTGGGCGGCGGCCGGGGTGCTGGCGGCGCTGGCCGAACTCGAGCTCCTGGGGCTCGCCGAGGCCCTCCCCGGGGGCAGGTACCGGGCGGTGGGCCGAGCGGAGTAGATTGGAAATGGGAACCGAGATGCCCTACGCCGCGCCCACCCGATCCGACCGCCTCCTCGCCTGGACGGCGGGCTTGCTCCTAGCGGGGCTGGCGGTCCTGGCCCTGACCGCCAGCCCCCCACCCGAGCGGGCCCTCGCCGGGGTCGCCCTCGTCCTCCTCCTCTGCCTCCTCTACACCGCCCTGAGACCGAGGCCTGACGGTTACGGCCTGGAGAACCACACCCTGTTTTTCGGGCGGGAGCGGATCCCCCTTTCCCGGGTCAGCGCCGCCCGGGTGGAAATGCGCGGCCGCTGCCCCCTCTTTCCCGAATTGGTTCTTCGTCTCGGGACCCCGGAGGGCGCGCGGGACCTCCCGCTCAGCTACGCCGGCTGGGAAGCGGTCTACCAGGCGATCCGGGCCGCCCGCCCCGACCTCGGCCTTCCCCCCTGGTGGGCGGAGCCGCGAATCCAAAGGGCCCTGAAGCAGCGGCGGCCCCCGATTCGCGTGCCGAAAGGGGCGCATCGCTACCTGGAAAACGGCACTCTGGCCCTCTTCGTCGCCGCCACCTCTTGGCTCGCGCTCACCCTGGCGGGGGCGGTGCTGCCCCTACCCGGAGCGCTCGGCGACCTGTGGATCGCCCTGGTGGTCTACGTCGCCCTAGCCGTCTACGACAGGCTGTCCAAACCGGTGATCGTCGTCGAAGACGAGGCGGGGCACCGGCATACCCTCTAGGTGCCCCGCCGAACGCCCACCGGGAAGTTACCGGCCGTACTTTTCCAGGGCCTTCTCGACGAACTCGTTGGTGTAGGTCTTCGTGAGGTCCACCTTGGCCGCCGCCAGCTTCTGGTCGAACATGCTGAGCACCTTGTAGGCGGTCTTCGGGCCCTCGGGCGGGAAGCGCCCGGTGGCGCTGAACATCGAGAGCGAGTTGGCGACGATCTTCTTGTAGAGCTCGGGGTTGCCCTGGGAGTAGCTCTTCGGCATGATCGCCACCACCTCGTCGGCGCTCTTGCCCTGCATCCAGCGGAGCGCCCGAACGATGGCGTTGACCAGCCGCTGGGTGGTCTCGGGGTTTTGCTCGACGAAGGAGCGGTGGGTGTAGAGGGTCGCCGCCGGGTAGGGGCCGCCGAAGACCCTCAGGGTGTCCTCGGGCTTGCGGGTGTCCACCATCACCTTTAAGAGCCCGCGGCTTTCCAGGGTGGTGATCACCGGCTCCACGTGGCTGATCGCGTCGATCTCACCCTTCTCGAAGGCGGCGATGGCCGAGGAGGCCCCGCCCACGCCAATGATCGAGACGTCGGTGGGCTTGAGCCCGTTCTTGACCAGCAGGTAGTAGACGAAGTAGTTGGTCGAGGAGCCCGGCTTGGTGACCCCCACCTTCCGGCCCTTGAGGTCCTTGACGCTTTGGATCTCGCCGGCCAGCTTCTTCTGGATTCCCAGGACGATCCCCGGGTACTTGCCCATCAGCGCCACGCCCTCCAGGTCCCGACCCTGGGCCTGGAGCCGGACGATGTGGTCGAAGTAGCCCACCACCAGGTCGGCCGAGCGGCCGAGCAAAGCCCTGAGCGCCGCCGAACCCCCCTTGAAGTCCTGGATCTCGACGTCGAGCCCCTCGTCCTTGAAGTAGCCGAGCTGCTCGGCGACGGTGAGCGGCAGGTAGACGACCAGGCTCTTGCCGCCCACCGCGATCACCACGTGCTTCTTCTCCGGGGCCTTGGCCATCGCCAGGCCCACCACCAACGCGATAATCCCTGCCCATACCGCTTTCCTCATACCGTCCCTCCTTCCTGGCCGGGGGCGGGCCGCCAGACCAGCAGGCGGGCCTCCACCCGGCTTACCACCCAGTCGAGGAGCACCACGAAGACCGCCAGCACCACCATGCCGGCGAACACCCCGGTGGTGTCGAAGACTCCTTCGGCCTGCGAGATCAGGTATCCGAGCCCCCGGGCCGAGCCCAGGTACTCGCCGACCACCGCCCCGATCACCGCGAACCCGATCGAGGTGCGGAGGGAGGAGAAGATCCAGCTCGCCGCCGAGGGCAGGTAGACGTGGGCCAAAAGCTGGCGCCCGCTCGCGCCGAGCATCCGCGCGTTCGCCAGCACCACCGGGTTCACCTCCTTGATCCCCTGGTAGGTGTTGAAGAACGCCACGAAGAAGACCAGGGTCACCCCCAGCGCCACCTTGCTGGCCACTCCGAGCCCGAACCAGAGGGTGAAGATCGGGGCCAGGATCACCCGGGGGATCGAGTTCATCGCCTTGATGAAGGGGTCGAGCACCGCGCTGGCGGTGGGCACCAGGGCCAGCCAAAGCCCCAGCACCACCCCCAGGAGGGTGCCGATCAGGAAGGCCAACATCGTCTCCCACAGGGTGATCCAGAGGTGGCCGTAGATCTCGCCGGTGGAGAACCATTCGAAGATCCTCCCGGCGATCTCCGAGGGCTTGGAGAAGAAGAAGGCGTCGACCCAGCCGAGCCGCACCGAGAGCTCCCAGCCGGCCAGCAGAAGGACCAGGATCCCCAGCTGCCAAAGCCGCACCCTAGCGCGCATGGGCCCGCATCACCTCCTCCCGCAAGAGCCCCCAGATCTCCCGGTGGATGGCCAGGAAGTCCTCGGTGAGCCGCACCTCGGCCACGTCGCGGGGGCGGGGGAGCTCGACCCGGAAGTCGCCGACGATCCGGCTCGCCGGACCGGCCGAGAACACCACCACCCGGTCGGCCAGGGCGATCGCCTCCTCGAGGTCGTGGGTGACGAAGAGCACGGTCTTCCGGTCCTCCTGCCAGAGGGCGAGCAACTCGTTCTCCATGAGCTGGCGGGTCTGCACGTCGAGGGCCCCGAAGGGCTCGTCCATCAGCAGGATCCGTGGCGAGAGGATGAGCACCTGGGCCAGGGCCACGCGCTTTTTCATGCCGCCGGAGAGCTGGTGGGGGTAGCGGTCCTCGAAGCCGGCGAGCCCCACCTTGGCGAGCCAGTGCCGGGCCCGCTGGCGGGCCTCGCCGGGCCGAACCCCCCGGAGGACCGGCCCCAGGGCCACGTTCTCCAACGCGGTCTTCCAGGGCAGGAGGCCGTCGGCCTGGAAGAGGTAGCCGGCCTCGCGGTTCAGGCCCGCGAGGGGCTCGCCGAAGACCCGCACCTCGCCCTCGGCGGGGGGGCGCAACCCGGCGACGATGTTTAAAATCGTACTCTTGCCGCATCCGGTCGGGCCCACGATGGCGACGAACTCGCCGGCGGCGGCCTCGAGGTCCACCCCGCCCACCGCCACGTAGCCGCCGAAGCGCTGGACCACCCCCTTGAGCGCGATGGCCGGACGGGTCGAGGTCGCCTTCGGTTGGGTTAGCGGTCGCATAATTTTGCGCGATTTTACCCCCGCCGGGCATCCCGGGCAACCGAGGGGAACCCAACCCCCTCGGCTTTGGTATCCTCGCGGCGTGGTCGAGCGGGTCTACCTGGCCAAGCCCCGCGGGTTCTGCGCCGGGGTGGTGATGGCGATCCAGACGGTGGAGCGGGCCGCCGAGGAAAACCCCGGCGACCTGGTGGTCTACCACCAGATCGTCCACAACGAGACGGTGGTCCGCCGGCTGGAGAGGGAGCGGGGGGTCCGGTTCGTCGAGGACCTGGGGGAGATCGAGACCACCGAGGAACGACCCGGCACCATCGTCTTCTCGGCCCACGGGGTGGCCCCCGAGGTGCGGCGCCAGGCGGCCCGGCTCGGCCTGGCCCAGATCGACGCCACCTGCCCCCTGGTCACCAAGGTGCACTCCGAGGCCCGCCGCTACGCCGCCATGGGCTACACGATCCTGCTGATCGGGGACTCCGCCGACCACCAGGAGGTCAAGGGGACGCTGGGCGAGGCCCCCGAGCACACGATCCTGGTGGCGGTCCACACCCAGGTCGGCAAGGACCCCCGCCTGGCCGACCCCCGCACCGTGGAGGTGCCCGACCCCGAGAAGGTCCTGGTCCTGACCCAGACCACCCTCTCGGTCGACGACACCGACGCCACCATCGCGATCCTCAAAAAGCGCTTCCCCAAGCTGGTGACTCCCGCCCGCTCGGACCTTTGCTACGCCACCAAGAACCGGCAGGACGCGGTCCGCCGGCTGGCCCCCAAGGTCGACCTCTTCCTGGTCCTCTCCAGCCGCCACTCCTCCAACGGGATGCGGCTCTTCGAGCTGGCCGGCAAGCTCACCCGGGCGGTGCGGATCGACACCCCGGAGGACCTCGAGGAGGCCTGGTTCGAACGGGTGCGAAACGTGGGAATCACCTCGGCCGCCAGCACCCCCGAGGACCTGGTCACCGGCACCCTGGCCTGGATCCGGGAGCGCTGGCCGGAGGTCGAGGTCATCGAGGAGGGCGAGTGGGAGCAGATCCGCTTCCGAAAGCCGCGCCCCAAGCGGCCGGAAGAGGTCCTGGCCGAGCTCGGCTGAGCCCCTGGGCCTTCGCGGTCGCCCCGATGCTGGACCGCACCGACCGCCACTTTCGCTTTTTCTTCCGCCAAATCAGCCGCCGGGCCCGGCTCTACACCGAGATGGTGGTGGACCGGGCGCTGCTCCGCGGCGACCCCGAGCGGCTCCTTTTCCACCGGCCCGAGGAGCGGCCGCTGGCCCTCCAGATCGCGAGCCGCGACCCCAAGGAGGCCGCCCGGGCGGCCGGCCTGGCCCTCCCCCACGGCTTCGACGAGATCAACCTGAACGTCGGCTGCCCCTCGGAAAAAAGCCAGCGGATGGGGATCGGGGCGGTGCTCCTTCGGGAGCCCGACCGGGTGGCGGCGATCGCCGAGGCGGTGCACGCCGAGACCGGGGTCTGGATCAGCGTCAAGCACCGCCTGGGGCTGGAGGAGGACGACGAGGAGACCGCCCTCTTCCGGTTCGTCGAGCGGGTGGCGAAGGCGGGGGTCCGGGTCTTCCTGGTCCACGCCCGCAAGGCGCGGCTCGACCTCTCCACCCGGAAAAACCGGGCGGTGCCGCCGCTTCGCCACGACCTCGTCCACCGGCTCAAGGCCGCCTTCCCCGAGCTCACCGTGGTCACCAACGGGGGCATCCAGGACCTGGAGGCGGTGCGCCGCCACCTCGAGGGGGTGGACGGCGCGATGGTCGGCCGGGCCGCCTACGAGGACCCCTGGCGCTTCGCCGGGGTCGACGCCGAGCTCTTCGGCGAGGCCCACCGCCCCGACCGCTGTCGGGTGGTCCGGACGATGGCCGGCTACCTCGAGGCCGAGCTCCAACGGGGCACCCCCGGCCGGGCGGTCGTCCGCCCGCTGGTGCCCCTCTTTCGCGGGGTCCCCGGCGCCCGGGACTGGCGGCGGGCGCTCACCGAGGACCCCCCGACGCCGGCGACGCTGCTCGCCGCCCTAGCCCTGGTAGAATGCCCCAAATGACCTTCGTCTGGGTACTGATCGTTCTGGCGGCGGGGGCGGTGGGCCTCGTGGTCGCCACCTACAACCGGCTGATCGGCCTCAAAAACCAGATCGACTACGCCCGGGGCGCGATCGACGCCCTCTTGAAAAAGCGCTTCGACCTCATTCCCAACCTGGTGGAGACGGTCAAGGCCTACGCCAAGCACGAGCGGGAGACCCTGGAGCGGGTCACCGAGCTCAGGAGCCGGGTGGGCCGGGCCCAAAGCGACGACGAGCGGTTCCGGCTCGAGGGCGAGCTCTCCGGGCTCCTCGGCCGGCTCCTGGTCCAGCTCGAGGCCTACCCCCAGCTCAAGGCCAACGAGAACTTCCTAGAGCTCCAGGCCTCGCTGAACGAGATCGAGGAGCAGCTGGCCGCCTCGCGCCGGGCCTACAACGCCGCCGTGGTCCAGTTCAACAACGCGGTGGAGATGTTCCCCTCCAACATGGTGGCGTCCTGGATGGGGCTCAAGCCCCGCCCGGTCTTCCAGGCCGAGGAGGCCGCCCGCACCGCCCCCGACGTGGGCCGCATGTTCGGCTCCTAGGCATGGACGCCCGAACCTACGCGCGGCTCCGCCCCCGGATCGCCGCCCTGACCCGCGAGCGGCGGGCGGCCTGGGCGATGCTGGCGGCGGTTTGGGCGGGGCTCCTCCTGGCCGGCGGCGGGCTCGGCCTCTACCTGCTAAGGCTCGGGGGGCGGCCGGTCCACCTGCTCGCCTCGCTGGCCGCCGCCGGCGCCCTCGCCGGCTGGCTGACCCCCACCCTGCTCTACCCGTTCAAGGAGCGGTTCAAGCGCGAGCTGGTAAAGCCCCTCCTGGAGGGCAGCCTGGAGGCGGTCGCCTACGCCCCGCTGGGCAGCGTCTCGGTGCTCGACCTCGAGGGCAGCCTGCTGTTTAAGACCGTGCCCCCCGACGAGGTGACCGGCGAGGACCTCGTCGTCGCCCGCCGGGGCGAGGTCGGGATCCGCTTCTCCGAGCTCCGGGCCGGCGGCGGCCTCCGGCGAAAGCCCCGCCTGGGCGGCGAACGCCTGGTCTACGAGGCCCCGGTGTTCCAGGGCCTTTTCTTCGTCGCCGACTTCAACAAGCCGTCCCCTGGAATCGTGGTCGCCTACCCCGAGCGCTGGTTCCTCGCCCGCCCCCAGATCGAGCTCGAGCGGGTTCGCATGGAGGACCCTCGCTTCGAACGCCTTTTCAAGGTCTTCGCCTCGGACCGGATCTTCGCCTTCTACGCCCTCTCCCCCGCCTTCATGGAGACCCTCGCCGCCTTCGCCCGGGGGGCCGGACCGGTGGCGTTCTCGATCGTCTACGGCAAGCTCTACCTGGCACTCGCGGGGGGGAAGAACCGGCTGGAACCCCCGCTCCTCGGCACCCTCTACTCGCCCCGCCTCTACCAGGGCTTCCTCGGCGAGGTCGAGCTGTTCCTGAAGCTGGTCGACGACCTCCGGCTGAACCGGCGGATCTGGGGCCAAATGTCCTAAACCTCCCAGGGGTAAGGTGGGAGCGACAAGACCAATTCCTGGGAGGTGAAACGTGAGCGAAGCCAAGACGTTCCTGGAAGCCCGCGACTTCCTTCTGGCCCACCGCACCGACTACCCGACCGCCTACCGAGGCTTTTCCTGGCCCCGGCCCGAGCGCTTTAACTGGGCCCTCGACTACTTCGACCCCCTGGCCGAGCGGAAGCCCAACCAAATCGCGCTCTGGATCGTCGACGAGTCCGGCGCCGAGGAAACGCGCACCTTCGCCGAGCTCAAGGAGGCCTCCAACCGGGTGGCGAACTTCCTGCGGGCCCAAGGGGTCGGCCGCGGCGACCGCATCCTCCTCATGCTCGGCAACCAGGTGCCGCTTTGGGAGACGATGCTGGCGGCGATGAAGCTGGGGGCGGTGGTGATTCCGGCCACCACCCTGCTCACCGGCGACGACCTCAAGGACCGCCTGGAACGCGGCCGGGTCAAGGCGGTGGTGGCCGAGGCCGGGGTCGCCGACCGGTTCGAGGGGCTCCTCGACCGCGAGCTCCGCGTCAGCGTGGGCGGTGAGGTGACCGGCTGGACCCCCTTCGACGAGGCCTACCGGGCCGGGGCCGCCTTCACCCCCGACGGGCCCACCCGATCCGACGACCTCCTGCTGCTCTACTTCACCTCGGGCACGACCTCGAGGCCCAAGCTCGTCGCCCACACCCACGCCTCCTACCCCATCGGCCACCTCTCGACCATGTACTGGGTCGGCATGCAGCCCGGCGACCTCCACCTCAACATCAGCTCGCCGGGCTGGGCCAAGCACGCCTGGAGCAACTTCTTCGCCCCCTGGAACGCCGAGGCCACCGTCTTCATCTACCGCTACACCCGCTTCGATCCCCGGGCGATCCTCGAGGCGGTCGAGAAGTACGGCGTCCACACCCTCTGCGCCCCGCCCACGGTCTGGCGGATGTTCGTGCTCGAGGACCTGAGGCGCTACCGGATGCAGCTTAAGGAGCTGGTGAGCGCCGGCGAGCCCTTGAACCCCGAGGTCATCGCCGAGGTCGAGGACGCCTGGGGGCTCGTCATCCGCGACGGCTACGGCCAGACCGAGACCACCGCCCAGATCGGCAACAGCCCCGGCCAGCCGGTGAAGCCGGGCTCGATGGGGCGGCCGCTCCCCGGCTACCGCATGGTGCTCCTCGACCCCGACGGCCAGGAGGCCGACGAGGGCGAGATCGCGATCCGGCTCGACCCCCGGCCGGTGGGGCTGATGCAGGGCTACCTCGACGACCCCGAGCGCACCGCCCGGGTGATGGCGGGCGGCTACTACCGCACCGGCGACGTGGCCCGCCGCGACGAGGACGGCTACTTCTGGTACATCGGCCGGGCCGACGACGTCTTCAAAAGCTCCGACTACCGCATCAGCCCGTTCGAGCTCGAGAGCGTCCTCATCGAGCACGAGGCGGTGGCCGAGGCGGCGGTGGTGCCGGCCCCCGACCCCATCCGCCTCTCGGTCCCCAAGGCCTACGTGGTGCTGGCCCCGGGCTTCGAGCCAACCCGCGAGGTGGCCCTCTCGATCTTCGCCTTCGTGCGCGAGCGGGTGCCCGCCTACAAGCGGATCCGGCGGCTGGAGTTCGCCGAGCTGCCCAAGACGATCTCGGGCAAGATCCGCCGGGTGCAGCTCAGGGCCCGGGAACAGGAGAAGGGCGAGAAGGCGCCCTACGAGTTCTTCGAGGAGGACTTCCCCGAGCTCAAGCGCTAGCCCTGGCTGGCCCGAGGCGCAACCCCTCGGGCCAGCGCCCCCCGAGCCGCTCCCAGGCGGCCGCCATGTCCTCGGGCACCGGGGCCACGAAGGTGAGGAAGCGCCCGCTCGCCGGGTGGGGCAGGCGGAGCTCGTAGGCGTGGAGGGCCTGCCGGGGCATCGCCGGGTGGGGCCGGCCGTAGAGGGGGTCGGCGAGGATCGGGGCCCCCAGGTGCTTGAGGTGCACCCGGATCTGGTGGGTGCGGCCGGTGTGGGGCCGGGCCTCGACCAGGGCGTGGCCGGGGACCTCGGCCAGCACCGCGATGTCGGTCTCGGCGTAGCGGGGGCGCACCCCGCCGACGTGCATCTTGTGGCGGTGGACCGGGTGGCGGCCGATCGGGGCGACCAGGGTCATCGCCCGCGGCACCCCCTGGGTGATCGCCAGGTACCGCTTGAGGACGAACCGGTTCTTGAACGCCGCCGAGAGCCGCCGCTGGGCGAAGGGGTTCTTGGCCACCACGATGGCCCCCGAGGTGTCGCGGTCGAGGCGGTGGACGATCCCCGGGCGGACCTCCTCGAGGCGCTCGGCCTCGATGCCGCCCTGGCCGAAGTAGGCGAGCAGCGCCCCGACCAGGCTGCCGGTGGGCTCGCCGGGGGCGGGGTGGGTGAGCATCCCCGGGGGCTTGTTGACCACGATCAGGTCCTCGTCCTCGTAGAGGACCGCCAGCGCCCGCTCCTCGGGCTCGACCCGGAGCGGGGGCTCGGGGGGGCGCTCGACGACCACCGTCTCCCCCCGCAGCCGGTAGGCCGGCTTGCGGACCACCTGGCCGGCCACCCGCACGTGACCGGCCTCGATCCAGGCCTTGGCCTTGGTGCGGGAGACCCCGGCGAAGCGGGCCACCGCCTGATCCAGGCGTTCGCCCTCGGCCAGGAACTTAAGCGCCACGATCCCCGATTATACCTCGCGCTTGAGCGCCGCCTCCACCTCGGGGGGCAGCCCGAAGGCGTGCTCGGGACCGGGAAAGCGGCCCGAGCGCACGTCCTCGGCGTAGCTCCGGATCGCCGCCCGGAAGAGCTCGGCGCCCTCGAGGTAGCGCCGGGCGAACTTGGGGGTGAAGTCCTCGAACAGCCCCAAGAGGTCGTGGAAGACCAGCACCTGGCCGTCGGTGCCGGCGCCGGCGCCGATCCCGATGGTGGGCACCCCGAGCGCGGCGGTGATCCGCTCGGCCAGGGGGGCGGGGACCATCTCCAGAACGATCGCGAAGACCCCGGCGGCCTCCAGCGCCCGGGCCTCGGCGAGGAGCCGGCGGGCGGCCTCGAGGTCCTTCCCCTGCACCCGGTAGCCGCCCTTCTGGCTGGCGGTCTGGGGGGTGAGGCCGAGGTGGCCCATCACCGGGACCCCGGCGGCGACCAGGGCGCGGACGACCTCGACCTTGGGGCCCTCCAGCTTCACCGCGTCGGCCCCGGCCTCCTTGAGGAGCACCTCGGCGGCGGCCAGGGCCCGCTCGGGGGTGGCGTCGGCGAGGTACGGCAGGTCGGCGACCAAGAAGGTCTCCGGTGCCCCCCGCCGCACCGCCCGGGCGTGGTGGGCAACCATCGCCACCGTGACCGGGCGGGTGTCGGGGAGGCCGAGGATCACGTTGGCCAGGGAGTCGCCCACCAGCAGGGCGTCGACCCCGGCGGCCTCGGCCAGCCGGGCGCCCACGTAGTCATAGGCGGTCAGCATCACCAGGCGTCGGTTCTTGGCTTCGCGAAAGGCTTTGACCGTGAGCTTCATCCCGTCTCATCCTAAGCCAGTCGGCGAATCGCCGCACCTCGGCGGCCCGGCCCGAGAAGACCGCTTGCCCGTAGCCGAGCCGGGCCAGGGCCTCGCGGAGGAACCGGTCGGTCCCCAGGGCGTCGGCGTAGGGGCGGACGGTGGCGGCCATCGCCAGGTCCACCAGGTCGGCGAGCCGCTCCCGCCTTCGGGTCTGGAGCGAGCGGAAGGCGAGAAGACGGGCCAGCACCCGCACGAACGGCAGCCCCGCCCCGGCCGGCCCCAGCCCCAGGAGCCGGCTCACCGCCTCGGCGGCGGCCGCCGCCCGCTGGAAAAAGGAGCCCTCCAGCTCCCAGTCGAGCAGGTCCCACAGGGGGGCGAGGTCGGCCGGCCGGTCCCAGCGGCCCCGGCGGGTGAGGAGGTCGGCGAGGGCCAGCCCGCCCCGCTCGGCCTGGCGGCGGACCACCTCCTGCCAGGGGCGCACCCAGTAGCCCCCCGAGACCTCGGCGAAAAGGGACCGGAAGGTGGGGAGGAGGTAGCCGCCGTGGAGCTCGAGCACGTGGAACGGCGAGGGGGGCGAGAGGAAGCGCCCCTCGGCCGCCCCCGCCTTGAGCTCGCGCCAAAAGAACCCGAAGACCTCGTTGTGGGGGAGCCCGAGCAGGTACTTGGCGATGCGGGAAGCGTAGTTCTGATCCAGGTAAACCAGCACGGCCTAGACTGAGTTTATGAGGATCGCGGTCTCCCTGCTTTGGCTGGCGGCCCTGGCCCTGGCCGAGCCCACCGCCTTTCCCTGGGGCCCCTACACCGCGGCGGTGCGGGCCTTCGGCGACGAGTCCGGCCCCCACGCCGGCGAACGCCTGGTGCTCTTAAGAAACGGGGAGGAGACCGTCCTGGTGGAGGACCAGCGGGTCACCGCGCGAACGGTCGAGGTTACCGGCAACCCGCCGCCCGAGCTCTGGGTCACCGGCTACTCCGGCGGCGCCCACTGCTGCTTCAGCGAGTACGTCTTCGCCCTGGTGGGCGGCCGGGTGGTGGCCCTCACCGCCGGAGACTGGGGGAACGGCGGGCTTGTCCGGGCCCGGGATCTAAACGGCGACGGCCGGGCCGAGCTCACCTTCGTTCGCGTCTACGGCTACCTCGGGGGCCTCTGCTACGCCTGCTCGCCGGCGGTCTGGCGCACCTTCGAGTGGCGGGACGGGCGGTTCGTCGACGCCACCCGGCGCTTCCCCGAGATCACCGAAAAGCACGTGCGCGAAGCGAAAAAGGCCCTGATGCAAGCGGCCGACCGGGACCCCCAGGATCCCTACCTCCTGGGCCAGGCGGCGACCTACTGGATCAACGCCTACGCCCTGGGCCGGGGAAAGGAGGCCTGGGCCTGGCTCGAGGCGCACCTCGCCGCCGGCACGCTCGGCTGGCTAAGGGATCATCGCATCGAGCTCCTAAGGCCCTTCTCGGCGCTGCCCTAGGCCGCCTCCGGTATCATGAACCCGTGGAATCCGAGCTCCTCCTGAGGCCCAAGAGCCTCGACGAGTACGTGGGCCAGACCCGGGTCAAGGAAAAGCTCCGGGTCTACCTCGAGGCCGCCAAGAAGCGCGGCGAACCCCTCGACCACCTCCTCCTCGCCGGCCCCCCCGGCCTCGGCAAGACCACCCTGGCCCACGTGATCGCCTACGAGCTCGGGGTGCAGATCCGGGTCACCTCGGGCCCGGCGATCGAGAAACCCGGCGACCTGGCGGCGATCCTCACCAACAGCCTGGAGGAGGGGGACGTCCTCTTCATCGACGAGATCCACCGCCTCTCGCGGACCGCCGAGGAGCACCTCTACCCTGCGATGGAGGAGTTCAAGATCGACCTGGTGCTGGGCCAGGGCCCGGCCGCCCGGACCCTGAGGCTGGAGCTCCCCCGCTTCACCCTGATCGGGGCCACCACCCGGCCGGGGCTGCTCTCGGGGCCGCTCAGGAGCCGGTTCGGGATCACCGAGCAGCTGGAGTTCTACACCCCCGAGGAGCTCGCCCAGGGGGTGCTCCGCGACGCCCGGCTGCTCGGCGTCGCGCTCGAAGCCGAGGCCGCCCGGGCCATCGGCGAGCGGAGCCGGGGGACGATGCGCATCGCGAAGAGGCTCTTCCGCCGGGTGCGGGACTACGCCCAGGTGGCCGGCGAGCCCCGCATCACCAGGGAACGGGCCGAGGCCGCCCTCGACGCCCTGGGGCTCGACCGGTTGGGGCTGGAGGCCCGCGATCGGCGCTACCTGGAGACGCTGGCGGTCAAGTTCGCCGGCGGCCCGGCCGGGCTGGAGACCCTGGCCACCGCCCTGGCCGAGGACCCCCTGACGCTCGAGGAGGTCGTCGAGCCCTACCTGATCCAGGCCGGGTTGGTCAAGCGCACGCCCCGCGGCCGGGTGGCCACCCGGCGGGCCTTCGAGCACCTGGGGCTGCCGGTGCCCGAGACCCTCTTTTAGTCAGCGGACCAGGGCGCCCTCGAGGACCAGGGTCAGAAACTTCCGGGTCTCGCCCTTGAGGCTGGACCCGGCCCCGTAGGCCGCCCAACGGAGGGCGGCGAGGAGGAAGGTGTCGGCGATCGAGGCGGCGATCCGCTCCAGGCTGAGGTCGGTCCGGATCCGGCCGGCCTCGGCCAGCGGCCGGAGCAGTTCCTTGACCCGCTCGGCGAGGGGCAGCGCCCGGTAGGCGTAGGCCGCCCGCTCGGGGTTCGGGTTCAAGAGCTCGTAGGCGACCCGGGAGAAGAGCTCGGGGCCGAGCTCGGTCTCGGAGAGCTCGGCCAGGCGGTCCCAGAGGAAGCCGAGCACCTCGAGGGGATCGCCGCCGGCGTCCAGGCGGACCCGGGCCTCGGCCCAGGCCTCCTCCAAGAGCTCGGCGCCGAAGTCGAGCAGCACCGCCTCCTTGTAGGGGTAGTAGTTGAAGAAGGTGCCCCGGGAGACGTGGCTCTTCCGGGCGATCTCCTCGGCGGTGGTACGCTCGAAGCCGTAGTCCCGGAAGAGCGCGATCGCGGCCCGGTAGATCCGCTCCTTGCGGCGCTGCTTCTGCCGCTCCCTGAGACCCGCCATGGCGGAATTATACTCGATTAACTCTGGAGTTCAGCTTCCTTTTCCCAGGTGAGGTCGCGGAGGAGGGCCCCCCGGCCGCGGGGGCGCATCCGCCGGTGGCGGAGCTCGTCGATCAGGAAGTCGCGGACCCGGGCCTCGGGCAACCCCGCCTGGATCAGCTCGCCGAGGGTCTTCTCGCCGGTGAGCCGGCGCACCACGTCGGCGTAGGGGTGGCCCCGGGGCACCTCCCAGGCCAGCGGGTGGCGGATCCGCATGGGGTGCCAGCGGTACTGGGCCAGGGGCACCAGCACCCCCTCCTCCAACCCCTGCCAGACCCGCTCCACCGCCACGATCAGGGGCACCCCCCAGCGCCGGGCCGCCCCCCGAACGCTCAGGGGCCGGGCGAAGAGCTGGTAGGGCCCCTGGGGGCGGGGGGCCTCGAAGACCCGGCTGGGGGCGCCGACCCGCTTCAAAAACCGGCGCCACTCGTCGGAGAGCCGGGCCCACTCGGCCAGGAAGGTGGCGAAGGGCATCAGGGGCTCGGGCTCGCCGATCACCGCCTCGGGGTAGAAGCGAAAGCTCCCCTCCCGGCGGGCGAGGTCGAAGGCGCTGATGGCCTCGAACCCGGTCCAGTCGAGGATGCCGCCGCCCATCACCTCGCCGCTGTGGAAGCGGAGCACCAGCTCGACCTCGGCGTCGACCACCATCTCGCCGCTCTGCTTGCCGGCGTGCACCAGCTCCAGAGCGTCCATCAGGGGGAAAGTGTTCAGATCTCCTTCCACGTGTACCCCTCCGCCGCCTCCAGGAGGAGAACCCGCCCCTCCCCGGCGTACCGGGACAGCGCCCGGCCCACCCGATCGGCCTTGTGGCGCTCCAGCAGGGCGGCCACCGCCGGCCCCGCCCCGCCCACGAAGGCGGCCAGGGCCCCCGCCTCCTGGGCGGCCTCGATCGCCTCCAGGGCCCCCGGCATCAGCGAGGCCCGGGCCTCCTGGTGGAGCCGGTCGCGGGCGGCCTCGGCCAGGAGTTCCCAGCGGCCGGCGGCCAGGGCGGCCGGCCAGAGGGCGGCCCGGGCCAGGTTGAAGACCGCGTCCTCCCGGGCCACCGATCCCTTCAGGAGCTCGCGGGCGGCCGCCGTCGGCACCTCGAAGGGGGGCACCGCCACCGCGACCAAAAGCGCATCGGGCACCGGCAGGCTGACCGCCCGCCAGGGCCGCCCCACCCCCACCACCAGCCCGCCGTAGGCCGAGGGCCCGGCGTTGTCGGGGTGGCCCTCGAGCTCGGCCGCCACCGCGAAGACGCCGTCGCGGCCCAGCCTCCCGCCGGAGGCGAGGTCGGCGAGCGCCGCCCCGGCCACCCGGGCGGCCGCCGAGGAGCCGAGGCCCCGGGCCAGGGGG
Source organism: Thermaceae bacterium (assembly GCA_026984675.1). Taxonomy (GTDB): domain Bacteria; phylum Deinococcota; class Deinococci; order Deinococcales; family Marinithermaceae; genus WFXV01. The sequence goes on along the minus strand of JALSRQ010000156.1, from coordinate 13,060 downwards.
ATGGGGTTAAAGACCTCGACGTAAAGGGGCGGGGGCGCCTCGCCGATCCGCCGCCAGGCGGCCCGCCAGGCCCGGTGGAGCAGGCTCTCCCCGGGCCGCTCCAAACGGAGCTCCCCCTCCCCCTGGTAGAGGAAGCCGTCGGCCTCGGCGGGCCCTCCGGCGGCCTCGAGGTAGAGCGCGAGGGCCAGCCCCAGCGCGTCGAAGCCGCTGCCCAGGTTGGCCACGCTGGCGGGAACCCGCACCTGCCACACGGGCCCGTTATATCACCCCGAAGCGCATTGGAAAACAGACCAAGCTAGGGGAATTCCAGGCTGGCCAACTCAACCCTAACCCGCAGAAGGGAAAAGAGGGCGAGCCCGCCACCGGAGCCCAAATCCCGGGCCCGCCCGGCCAGCAGATCGCCCGGGAGCATCACCCCGGCCCAGGCTCCAAGCCCCTGGACGGCATCGTAGTAACCGGCGCCAGCGAGGAGAAAACCCAGCTCCGGTGCATCGCGCTCGGGCACCAAATAGTACCCGCCGCCCAAGCTCGCCCAGGTGCGTCGCCAGGGGTCATCGCGAAGGGCGAAGCCCAACTCGCCCAGCAGGTAGAGCCCGAGGTAGTCGTAACCGATCTGGGCCCGCACAAGGCCGCCAGCTTCGGTGCGGTATTCCAAAAACCCCGACACCCCGATCGGCAGAAGCTGGCCCTCGAAGGCGAGACCCAGCCGAACGCCGGTGGCCGACGCGAAGGTGGCCAGAAGCAAAAGCCAGGCGACGACCCGCATCCCCGCTAGGATGCCCGGGAACGGGTTCAGGCTCGGTTAAATCGTTGCACCAACACCACCCCCAAAAGGGCAAGCCCTCCCCCGAAAAGGACCAGTGGGGCCGGCCACTCCCCCAGCCAACCCCAGGCGATCAGGGTGGCCAGAAGCGGGGAAAGGTACAGCAGGCTGCTGACCACCGAAGCCGGCGCCCGGGCGAGGGCCTGGGTCCAGGTGAAATAGGCCAGCGCCCCAGGGAAGACCCCCAGGTAGACCGCGCTCAAAAGCGGACCCGTTCCCGCCCGCGCCAGGTCCGGTAAAAACCCCGGTCCGAACACCCAAAACGGCAGGCTCCCGAGGATCAAGGTGTACACCGAGACCTGCTCGGCGCGGTAGCGCGAAAAGAGCGGTTTTTGAAAAACGAAGTAAAGGGAGGCTGAAAGCGCCGAGAGCACGATCAGCAACGCCCCCGGGTCAAGGGAAAGCCCACCCCCTTCGCCAAGGGCAATGAGCCCCACGCCCAAAAAAGCCAGGAGGGTGCCCAAGACCCCCCAAGGACCGAGACGCTCCCCCAGGAAGATTCCCGAGAGGAGGGCGGTAAACACCGGCCCGGACGCGATTAGCAAGCTGGCGGAACCCGCCAGCACGGTTCGCTCGCCGTAGACCAGGGCGGTGTGGTAAACGAAGAAGCCAAGGAGGCCGAGCAGCGCGAAACGAGGAACGTCCGGGGCACGGGGTGGGGGGAGGCGGCGGAAAAGGGCATAACCCGCCATCACCCCCGAGGCCACCAGGAAGCGAAGCAGGACCAGGTGACCGGGGGATAGACCGTCCAGTCCGGCGCGGATGGCCGCGAAGGCGGACGCCCAGAAGACGATGGTGATGCCGGCGAACCCCCAGGCGCCGCGATCCACGCGGATATGGTATAGGCTTTGGGCATGGCGAAGATCGTCGTGCTGGTGCTCTCGGGCCCCGAGGCCACCTTCCGGGTCGCCTCGGGGCTGGGGTTCGCAGCGGTGGCCCACGACCAGGGGGCCGAGGTGCGGGTGGTCTTCTTCGCCGATGGGGTGCGGGTGCCGCTGGAGGCCGACCGCTACCCCGAGCTCAAAAAGCGCCTCTCGGCCCTTTCCGAACGGGGCATCCTGCCGGCGGTCTGCCGGCGGAACCTCGAGGCCCTGGGCCGGCCCACCGAGCTCCCCGGCTTCGACGTCCACTACATCGGGCAGGACCTGGTGCGGGCGAGCGAGGAAGGGTTCGCCGTTCTCTCGTTCTAGCCGTGCCCCGACCGGTCGTCGCCGTCTTCGGCTCCTCCCGGGCCCGGGAGGGCGACCCCGCCTACCGGATCGCCGGGGCCTGGGGCCGGGTGCTGGCGGAGATGGGCTTCGCGGTGGTGACCGGCGGCTACGGCGGCACCATGGAGGCGGTGAGCCGGGCGGTGCGGGAGGCCGGGGGCCTGGTCCTCGGGGTCACCGCCCCGCCGGTCTTCCCCGGGCGCGCCGGGGCCAACGCCCACGTCGAGCTCGAGCTGCCCTCCCCCAGCCTGCTCTCCCGGATCGAGCGGATGCTCGACCTGGCCGGGGCCTACCTGGCCCTCCCCGGCGGGCTGGGCACCCTCACCGAGATCGCCGCCGCCTGGAACCGGGCCTACGTCGACCGCAGGGCCGGCCGTCCGGTGCGGCCGCTGGCGGTCCACGCCGCCTGGCGGGAGCTCCTCCGGCCCGGGCTGGAGATCGGCCCCGGGGACCTGGCGCTGGTCCGCTTCCTCAAGGACGAGGCCGACCTCAGGGAGTTCCTGAGGTCGGTGCCCCGCCCGGGCGCCGGTTAGCCAAGCTTTTCCAAGAGGTCGGCCCGCACCGGGGTGAAGACGTCGAGCACCACGCTGGGAAGGAGCGCCCGCACCGCGTGGGAGGCCCCCGGTGGCACCGCGATCGCGTCCCCGGGGCCGAGCTCGCAGACCTCGTCCTCCAGCTGGAAGGCGATCCGGCCCTCGAGGACCAGGGTGATCTGCTCCTCGGGGTGGCGGTGGGCGGGGACCGCGGTGCCGTGGTCCAGGACCACGTGGTTGACCATCAGGCCCTGGCCGGCGAAGGCGGCCGCCTCGGCCCCCGGCAAGAGCGTCCGGTGAACGGCTTCGAACAGGTTCCGTCGGTTCATGCGCGCCACTCCTTGATGGGGATGAGCTCGCCGCCCTCGACCGCCTTCCGGACCGGCCGCATGCGGCGGTCGAACCAGACCTCCAGCACCGCCCGGTCGAGGCTCCTCGGGGCCACGACCTCCTTGCGCAAGAAGTAGCCCTCCCGGGTCGGCGAGACCTCGGCGGTCTTGGAGATCCGGAGGGGCACCACCTCGCCGGAGGCGGTCCGCACCCGGCAGAGGAAGAACCGCCCCTCGCTCTTCAGGTGCTCCTCGCGGCGAAAGAACATCTAGCGCCAGTCTACCAGCCGCCCCAGCAGCCGGGCGAGGAGCGCCGCGCGGGGGGCGAGGGCCTCCTTGCGCACGTGCTCGCTCGGCTGGTGCGCGTCGCCGCCCACCGGCCCCAGCCCGTCCAGGGTGGGGACCCCCTTGGCCTGGGTGAAGTTGCCGTCGGAGCCGCCCCCCACCCGGCCGGGGCCCACCGAAAAGCCGAGGGCGGCGGCCTCTTCGCGGGCCAGCTCAAAGAGCCGCATGGAGTCGGGGGTCGGTTCCATCGGAGGCCGGTTGAGCCCCCCCTCGACCCGGACCCGGGCCCCCTTGAGGCGGGGCCGGTAGCCCCGGAGGGCCTCCTCGACCCGCCGGGCCTCGGCCAGGCTCCAGGCCCTAAGGTCGACCTCGAGCTCGGCCTCGGGGGCGACCACGTTGGTGGCGAAGCCGCCCCGGATCCGGTTCGGGCCGACGGTGGTGCCGGCCTCGCGGTCCTCCTGGGCCACCGCGTGGAGGACGAAGTGGGCGGCCTCGACCACCGCGTTCACCCCCTTTTCCGGCTCGACCCCCTGGTGGGCCGCCCGGCCCCGGACGCGCACCCGGAAGTGGCCGACCCCCTTGCGGGCCACCTTGAGGTCGCCGTTCTTCATCGGCGCCTCGAGGACCAACGCGGCGTCGGCCAGGGTGGCGGCCTCGAGGATCGCCTCCCGCGAGGCCAGGCTCCCGATCTCCTCGTCGGGGGTGAGCAGCACGGTGAGGTGGGGGTGCTCCAGCCCGGCGTTGATCAAATAGCGTACCGCCCAGGGCACGAAGAGCAGCCCGCCCTTCATGTCGTAGACCCCGGGCCCGTAGATCCGCCCCTCCTCCTCGCGCCAGAGGACCTTCCACGAGCCCCGGGGGTGCACGGTGTCGTAGTGGGCCAGAATCAGCACGTGGGGGCCCCGCCCCCGCCGCACCACCTTGAGCAGCGGCCCGGTGGGGAGCTCGATCCGGCTCACGGTCCCGAACCGGGCGAACCGGCCCTCCAGCCAGGTGGCCGCCGCCCGCAGGCCCCGCCGGCACTCCCGGCGGGGCTCCTCGGGAAGGTGGGGCGGGCAGCTCGGGGTCTCCAGGCCGACCAGGGTCCTGAGGTCCTCGAGGTAGGCGGGAAGGGTGGCGGCGAAGTAGGCCAGGGTGGCCTCGGGGTCGGCGTTCATTCCAAGGCGGGATTATACCGCCTCGGGCACGTCGGAATCGGAAAAGTTCAGGGTCTCCTCGATCAGCCAGTCGACCACCGCCCGCACGTCGCCGGTCTCCTCAAAGATCGCCAGCTGCCGCGCCGCCGAGGTCCCCCGGTCGAGGATGCGGAAGACGTGGGCCACCGCCCAGCGGCTGTCGAGCTCGTCGAGGACCTCGTCGACGAACTCCACCAGCTCGGCGATCAGGTCCCGGGCCCACTTCTCCCGCCGCTCGCCGAAGTCGATGAGCTTGCCCTCCAGCCCGTACCGGGCCGCCCGCCAAAGGTTCTCCTCGATCATCGGGGTGGGGTAGACCCGGAAGGTGATGTTGTCCTGCCGCATCCGGTAGTGCTTGTACACCAGGGCCTGGGCCAGGGCCGCCACCGCGATCACGTCCATCGGATTGGTGGCCAGGTCGAAGGCCCGGAACTCCAGGGTGGGGTAGGCGTGATGGGGGCGGAGGGCCCACCAAATCCGGGAGGCGTCGGGGATCGAGCCGGTCTTGATGAGCACCTCGACGAAGTGTTGGTAGGCCGGGTGGGAGTCGAAGACCACCGGGATGCCGGTGCGGGGGAGGTTGCGCCAGATCAGGCTGCGGTAGCTCATAAACCCGGTCCGCCGCCCCCGCCAGAGCGGGCTGGAGACGGTGAGGGCCAGCAGGTGGGGCAGCATGTAGCGGAGCACGTTCATCGCGTCGATGCGGAACTCGAGGTCCCCCCCCACCCCCACGTGGACGTGGGTGCCGAAGATCAAGAGGGCCCGCACCGCGTCCTGGAACTCCCCCAAAAGCTCCTGGTAGCGCGCCTTCTCGGTGATCGGGACGTTCTCCCAGAGGGCGAAGGGATGGGTCCCGGCGGCGACGATCCGCACCCCGTGCCGCTCGGCGAGCTCGGCCACCACCCGCCGCATGTCCTTCAGGAAGCGGTAGGCCTGGCGGATGTTCTCGGCCGGCGGGGTGCCGATCTCGATCATCGCCTGGTGGAGCTCGGGGTTTAACAACCGGGTGAGGTAGGCGGGGGCCTCGGCCAGGACCTCGCTCGCCTTGGGGGCGAGGTCGCGGGTCTCGGGGTCGACGAGCTGGTACTCTTCCTCGATGCCGATGGTCAGCGGCAGGGGCAGGGCCATGGCTTCCTCCGGTGGCAAGATGCCCCATTCTAAACCGGCCCGGCGTAGAGTAGGGGTCAAAGGGAGGCGGCATGCTCTGGCGGCTCGTTAAAGGACTGGTCATCGCCCTTCTTTTGATCGTCCTGGTGGCGATCGGCTTCGGGTACTACTACGTCCGCACCACCACCCTGCCCCGAACCAGCGGCCGGCTGGCGCTCAAGGGGCTCTCGGCCACCGCCGAGGTCCTCCGCGACGACCGCGGCATTCTCCTGGTCAAGGCCCAGAGCCTGCCCGACCTGTTCTTCGCCCAGGGGGTGGCCCACGCCCAGGAGCGGCTTTGGCAGATGGAGTTCCAGCGGCGGCTGGGGGCCGGGCGGCTGGCCGAGGTGCTGGGGCCGGCGGCGCTTTCCACCGACAAGTTCATGCGCACCCTGGGGGTCTACCGGGCCGCCGAGGACGCCTACCGGGCGCTCTCCCCGGCCACCCGCGACCTGCTCGACGCCTACACCGCCGGCGTCAACGCCTACCTGGAAAGCCACCCGCCGCTGCCGCTGGAGTTCAAGCTGCTCGGCTTTAAACCCGCGCCCTGGAAGCCGGCCGACGTGCTGGTCTGGGCCAAGCTGATGAGCTGGGAGCTCTCGAAAAACTACGACCAGGAACTGCTCCGCTACCGTCTGCTCGCCCGCGGGCTGTCGAAGGCGCGCATCAACCGGCTCATGCCCCCCTACCCCGAGGACGCCCCCACCGTGTTGAGGAGCGCGGCCGCCCGCCCGGGCCCGGCCGACGAGCGGCTGGCCGGGGCCCTGCGGGCCCAGGACCGGGCCCTCTTCCCCCGGCTCGGGGCCTCCAACAACTGGGTCCTGGCCCCCAAGAAGACCACCACCGGCGGGGCGCTCCTCGCCAACGACCCCCACCTCCGGCTCACCGCCCCCTCGATCTGGATCCTGATGGAGCTCAAGGCCCCCGGCTTCCACGCGGTGGGGGCGAGCTTCCCGGGGCTGCCCGGCATCGTGATCGGCCGCAACGACGCGATCGCCTGGGGGGTCACCAACATGGGCCCCGACGTCCAGGACCTCTACGTCCTCAAGGAGGTCAAGGGGGGCTACCTCTACCAAGGCGAGGTCCGCCCCTACCGGGTGCGCCGGGAGACGATCCGCGTCAAGGGCGAAAAGCCGGTGGTGCTGAACGTGCGGGAGACCGTCTACGGACCGGTGGTCTCCGACGCGGTCGAGGTGCCCGGCGGCCGGCCGCTGGCGCTGCGCTGGGTCAGCCTCGACCCCGGCGACACCACCCTCCAGGCCTTCCTCAAGATCGACGCGGCCAGGAACTGGCAGGAGTTCACCGAGGCGCTCAAGGACTACGTCGCCCCCAGCCAGAACTTCGTCTTCGCCGACCGGAAGGGGAACATCGGCTACTACGCCCCGGGCCGGATCCCGATTCGCAAACCCGGCCACACCGGGGCCTACCCGGTGCCCGGCGACGGGAGCTGGGACTGGCAGGGCTGGATCCCCTTCGAGGCCCTCCCCCACGTCTACAACCCGCCCCAGGGCTACATCGTCACCGCCAACAACAAGGTCGTCCCCAAGGGCTACCCCTACCTCCTCGAGGTCGACTGGAACCAGCCCTTCCGGGCGATGCGGATCGAGGAGCGGATCCGGGCCAAGCCGCGGCTGGGCCTCGAGGACCTCAAGGCGATCCAGCTCGACCAGGTGAGCCTGCTCTACCGCCTCTTCCGGCCGGTGCTCGCCAAGCTAAAGCCGCGGAGCCAGCGGGCCCGCACCTGGCAAAAACGCCTCCTCGCCTGGGACGGCAACGAGACCGCCAAGAGCGAGGAGGCCGCCGTGTTCGAGGCCTGGTACACCGAGCTCACCCGGCTGCCCCAGGCCGAGGTCGGCGAACGCTACTGGGACCGCCCCCGCTACCTCCTCGCCGCGATGGAGGAGGGCGACCCCGCCTGCCAGAAGCGGGGGATGAGCTGCCTGGCGTTCGCCGCCCAGGCCCTCGAGGCCGCCCTCGACCGCCTGGGCCCCGAGATCCGGCCCTGGGGCCAGCTCCACCCGGCGGTCTTCGCCCACCTGGTGATGAGCAAGGATCCCCGGGTCCGCCCCATCTTCGAGCGTCGGATCGCCCACGGCGGCGACCGCCACACGGTCAACGTGGGGATCTACCGGCCGGAGGACTTTCGCATGTTCTGGGGCCCCTCCTACCGCCAGCTCGTCGACCTCGCCCACCCGGATCGGAGCCTCTTCATCCACCCCATGGGCCAGTCGGGGAACGTGATGAGCCGCCACTACGCCGACCTGCTGCCGCTTTGGGCCCGGGGGACGTACCTCCCCATGCGGGCCGGCGAACCCCGGGCCCGGTTGGTCCTGGAGCCCGCCCGCTAGTCACGGCGGATCCAAAACGCCGCCACCAAGCCGGCCAGCGCTGCCAGGAACGCGAGCCGCCAGCCGTCCAGGATCCCCGGGGCGAGGGTGTGCTTGAGCATCGCCTGGACGAAGGCGGGGGCGTCGGCCAGGCTGCCCCGCATGTCCATCGGGGTGGAAAAGCCCCCCGGCGCCAGGGCGGCGAGCTCCCGCGTCCGCCGGGCCAGCAGGACGCCGGAAAGGGTGATCCCCGCCGCCACCCCCAGGCTCCGGGTGAGCGAGACCAGGCCGGCGATCTGGCCCTTCTTGCCGGAGGGGGCCAGGGCCAGGGCGAGGTGGGAGATCGGCGGCTGCACCAGCCCGATCCCCAGCCCGACCAGGAAGAGCCCGAGGAGCAGGCCGGCGAGGGCGCCCCCGAGGTAGGTCATCGCCCCCAGCCCGAGGGCGGTGAGCCCCATGCCGACGATCACCAGCCGCCGGGCCCCGGCCCGGTGGATCAGCGCCCCGCCGGCCGCCGAGCTGAAGACCAGGGCCACCGCCAGCGCGTTCAGGATCGCCCCGGCCCGGAAGGCGTCGAAGAGAAACGCCACCTGGGCGTAGAGGGGGGCGAAGACGAGCCCCCCCAGCAGGGCGTAGCCCACCAGGGTGGAGACGAACCAGATGGGCAGGAAGCGGGGCGAGAGGGCGAGGTCGAGGTCGAGGATCGGCTCGGGGTGCCGCCGCTCCCAGAGGTAGAGGAGGGCCCCGCCCACCAGGGCCAGGGCGAAGCGGCCCCCGATGCCCGCCGAGGCGAACCCCACCTCGTCGATCCGGTCGAGCCCCTGGATGCCCAGCACCAGGCTGGAGAAGGTCAGGGCGACGAGCCCGCCCCCGATCCAGTCGATCCGCTCCCGGATCGCCGGGCGCGGCAGGGTCTCGCGGGCCAAGAGGAGCACCCCCAGGGCGCCGATCGGCACGTTGATCCAGAACACCCAGTGCCAGCTAAAGTGCTCGACGATGAACCCCCCGAGGTTGGGCCCGATCACGTTGCCAAGGGCGTAGACCCCGAGGATCTGGCCGAGCACCCGGCCCCGCTCCCTCTCGGGCAGCACCGCCCCCACCACCGCCTGGGCCACCGGGAAGAGCCCCCCGGCCCCCAGCGCCTGCACCACCCGCGCCCCCACCAAGGCCTCCAGCGAGCCGGAGAGGGCCGAAAGCGCGCTGCCCCCGGCGAAGAGGGCCATCGAGAGGCCGAAGATCGTCTTGTACCCCCAGAGGTCGGCGAGCCGGCCCAGAATCGGCACCGCCACCGCGTAGATCACCGCGTAGATGGAGAACGCCAGGGTGAGCCGGTCGGGGGTGATCCCGAAGTCGGCGCTGATCGCCGCGATCGCCGGGGCCAGGATGGCGTTGTCGAGCGCCCCCATGAAGACCCCGAGCAACAGGGCGAAGAGCAGGGTGGGTCTCACGGTCCCACCCGGAAGAGCTCGGCCGGAGGCGGGGCGAAGTCGAGCGCGCGGTAGACCACCCGGGCGATCGGCTTACCCTGGGCGTCGTAGGTGGTGTAGGCGAGGGGGCGGTGGTCGCCAGGGTCGACCTGGAAGACCCAGCGCACCGGGCTCCGCCGCCCCGACGCCGGGTGCCGGGCGACGAGGGCAAACCGCAGCACCCCGCCCTCCTCGCCCAGGACCTCCAGTTGGTACTCCGCCCGGAGCCTTTTAACGTCGGCGAAGAGCAGGTGCACCGGGTCCGCCGGGGCGGCCCCCCGGCTCTTTCGCCAACGGCCGTTCTTATCCCGGCTCCATACGGTCCCGCCGTCGACGATCATCACCTGCCCCACCAGGTAGGGCGGCCCCTCGATCCACTCCAGCCGCACCCGGGGCCTCAGGAAGGCGACCTTGTAGACCAGGGGGCCCTGGACCACGGTGGCGGTGTAGCCGACGACCGACTGGTGCTTCTCGAGCATCCCCCAGACCTCGGCCGGGGAGAGGGCCAGGGCGAGCCCCAGCCCTGCCGCGATCGCGAACAAAAGACGCTTCATTCTTCCTCCCTCCCTTCCTCCGGGAACGCCGCCTCCAGCCCGCGCACGAAGATCCCGATGCCGGTCCTCAAAACCCGCTCCACCGGGTAGCCGGGGACGTGGCGGTCGAGGGCGTAGGCGCCGTGGACGATGGAGAAGAAGACCGCCCCGAGCTCCCGCCCCCGACCCGGCGCGTAGCCGTCCAGGAAGGCAGAGAGACGCTCCAGGGCCAGGGTCATGGCGCCGTGGGCCGCCTTGAAGGCGGTGCGGTCGCCGCCCCGGCGGCCCGCCCGGCTGGTGCTGAGGGCGGTGAGCGGCTCGAGGCCCCGCCGGTAGGACTCGGCGTAGGCGAAAAGCCGCTCCTCCAGCGTTCCCTCCTCCGCCAGGGCGGCCTCGGCCTGGCGCAGGCTCTCCTCCAACAGGGCGGTGAGCAGGGCGCCCTTGGAGGGGAAGTGGTGGTAGATCGCCCCCTTGGTGAGGCCGAGCTCGGCGGCCAGGACCTCCAGCGGGGTGGCCGCGTAGCCGCGGGTCGCGAAGGCCTCGCGGGCCTTGGCCAGGATGCGCTCCCGGGTGTCCATACCTACCGGTCAGTATGATCCCAGCACCCCCGGCGCATGGGTATGGGACCTCACAGTTTCGGCTTAGACTAGGGGGGTGCTCGTCCGGGTCCTCCTCGCCCTCGCCTGGGGACGGCTGACGGCCCTGCCGCGGCGGCTCTGGGCGCCTCCGGCCGAGGTCCGCCGCGAGCCCCGGCGGCGCCGCCCCCCCGACCTCGCCACCCCCTACTACGCCGCCCGGGGAAGCCGGGGGGTCGAGCTCGTCCCCCGGGACGCCTACCTCGAGGCGGTCGAACGGGTGCTGGCCGAGACCCTGGGTTAAACCACCGCCTCCCGGGAGGCATCCCAAGGTAGGCTGGGGGCGTGCGGCCGACCCAGGTCCTTCTCGAGCGCGTCCGCGACGAGTGGGGGCGGGTGCTTCGCCACCCCTTCCCGCGGCGGTTGGCGGCCGGGGTCGGGGCCGCCGGTTTCCGGGAGTGGCTCGGCCTCGAGGCCGCCCTCGCCGAGGCGATGGCGGGCCTGGTGGCCCCGGTCGTCCCCAAAGCCCCCAAGCCCCACCGCTACGTCCTGGCCCAGGCGCTTTTGTTCCTGGTCGAGGAGGCCGAGTGGCTGGAGACCCAGGCCCGGGGCCGGCCGCCCCTTCCCGAGGCCACCGCCCGACTGGCCCGGCTGCGCCCCGCCCCCCGAACCGAGTGGAAGCGGGTGGCCACCGAGTTCTGGTTGGGGGGCTCGGCCTACTTCCACGCGCTCCGGGCCGTCCGGCCCGAGGACGAGTGGGTGCGCGCCTACTGGGAGCGCCGCACCTCGGCAATCATCGCCGCCTTCCTCCACGACTTCGCCGAGCTCGCCGACCTCGCCCTCGCCCGCTACCCCGGCGCCGCCGCGGTTCCCCACGCCCGGAGGGTGCTGGCCGGGCTGGCCGGGTTTTGGGACCTCGGCCTGGGGTTGCTCGGGGGGTAGGAACGCACCGCCCTTTCCCGAAGGCCGCGCTATGCTGGGGTGATGCGTCCGACCCAGCAACTCCTCTCCGCCCACCGCGACGCCTGGAACCGGACCATGCGGCACCCCTTTCTGCGGGTGCTGGAGGGGCCGGTGGCGGAGGCCGCGTTCCGCCGCTGGCTGGGCTACGAGGCGGGCTGGATTGGCCAGGCCCTGGGGGGGCTCGCCTGCGCCGTACCCCAAGTCCCCCGGGGCCACCGCTACGTGGTCGCCCAGGCCTTGGTGGTTCTCACCGAGGAGCTCGACTGGCTGGAGGCCTACGGACTCGAGGGCGAGCGGGAGGAAGGCCTCGAGGCCGCCGACCGGGTGGTGGAGCGGGCCTTCGGGCAGGGCTGGGAGTGCTCGGTGCTGGTGCTTTGGACCGGCGCCCGGCTCCAGTTCGACGCCCTGCGGGGCCTCGAGCCCCAGGAGGAGTTGGTGCGGGCCTTTCAGGAGCGCCGCACCTCGGCGGTGGTCGAGGCCTTCCTCCACGACTTCGCCGAGCTCACCGACCTGGCCCTTCAAAAGCTCGGGATGGCCACCGCCGGCGACCTCCTGGCCCGGGTGGTGGCGGGCCAGGGCGAGCTCTGGGACCTCGGCCTCGCCCTCCTAGAGCGGCAGGAGTAGCGCCACCGCCCGGGCCTGCAGGTGGTCGGGGGCGAGCCCCTCGCTGGTCTTGAAGCTGAGCCCCACCCGGTCCTCGGGGAGGCCGAGCAACCCGGCCAGGCGGGCGGCGATCGCCGCCCGGTGGGGCCCCAGCCGGGGGCGGTCGAGGACCACCGTGGCGCTGACCTGGGCCACCCGGTAGCCCCGAACCCTCGCCCGCTCCAGGGCGGCCCGCAGGAAGTCCCGGGAGTCGCGACCGGCGTTCTCCGGGGCGGTGTCAGGGAAGAGCGACCCGATGTCGCCGGCGGCGACGGCCGAAAGCACCGCGTCGGTGACCGCGTGGAGGAGAGCGTCGCCGTCGGAGTGGGCAACCGGCCCCAACTCCGAGGGGATCGCCACCCCCCCGAGCACGAGCCGCCGCCCGGGAGCCAGGCGGTGGGCGTCCTCGCCGTATCCGATCCGCACGACCCCATGCTAAAGGACCGGTAACGCCCAGGTGACGCCGCCCGCCTAGGGTGGAACCGGAGGTGACAACGATGACCCAAGTCCTCAAGCCGGCCGGCGCGTTCCTCGCCGCCGCCCTCCTCCTGGCCGCCTGCCAGGGGCCGGCGGGTCCGGCCCGGGAGCGCCTCGTCCCCGACCCCGACTTTGGAAACGGGGGGCTCGCCCTCGCCGCCGACAGCGGCAGCGCGGGGGGCGCCGACTACGGCCTCACCCTCATCCGGGAGCCCGACGGCGCCCTGGTCCTCGCCGGGATCGCCTGCGACGCCCCCAGGGCGCCCTGCCCTGATAATCACTGGATCGCTGCGGCCTGGCGCTTCCTCCCCTCCGGTGGCCTGGACGGCGGCTTCGCCCACGCCGGGGCCTTCCTGGCCAACGGGGTGGGCGGGGGCGACATCGACGCCGTGTTCGACGCGGCGGCGGTGGGGGACGCGGTGCTGCTCGTGGGGGCCGTGCAAACTGCCAGAAACGACCTGGACGGTTACCTCTGGGCCCTCGACGCCTTCGGCAACCCCGCCCCCGATCTCCTCGGCGGCGCCGGCGGCGCCGAGTACGACGGCGCCCTCGCCGGTGGCGGTCACGACGCTTTTCTC
>JALSRQ010000155.1 GCA_026984675.1 Thermaceae bacterium | reverse complement strand
CGCCCGCCGGCCGCCGAGGCGCCGGCCCAGCATCCCGGCCAGGGTCGGGATCACCCGGGCCCGGGGCACCGGCAGCGGGGGCACCCGGAACGCCCCCCGCTCCAGGGTCAAGAGCGCCCAAAGCCCCAGGGCCTGGCCGAAGCGATCCCCCATGGGGGGGAGCAGGCGGTTTTCCACCAGCCGGGAGAGGTCGTAGGTGGCGAGGAGAAACCGCCCCTCCTTGCGGAGGCGCTCGATCTCCAGGACCGCCTCCCCCTCCCCCGCCCCCTGCCGCAGGAGCTCGGCGGCCCGCTTGGCCGCCGCCCCCAACCCGGCCGAGCCCAGCCCGGTGTCCACCAGCCGCACCCGGGCGGGGTCGGGGCCGGCCTCCCGGACCCGCCGGTACATCGGGCAGATCCGGCTGGAGGCGTGGAGCGAGATCAGGCGGTCGTAGCGCCGGAGCAGGTCGCGGTACTGGGGCACGAGCTCGGCCTCGGGGTCGAGCAGCTCGACCCCGGCCCGCCGGGCCGAGCGGGGGGTGAGGCCGCTGCCGGGGTCGGTGACCACCCCGACGAGCTCCAGGTCCATACCCCAGTCTACCGCCGCCGCAGGCGGTAGACGAGGGGGACCAGGGCCAGGCTAACCACGAACTTCACCGCCACCTGCCCCAGCATCAGCGCCAGCAGCGGGGCCCCGGTGCCGGCGAAGGCGAGGGTGATGAAGATCGCGGTGTCGAGGAGGATGGCCACCGCGTTGGAGCCGGCGACCCGGGCCAGGAGACCGGCGGCGATGCGTTCGAAGACCCAGGCGTTGGCGGACTGGGCCACCAGGTAGGCGGTGAGGCTGGCCGCCACCACCCGCGCGCTCTGGCCCAGCACGGCCCGGTAGGCGGCGCCGTCGAAACCCTGGGGGGCCGGCAGGGCTAGGACCAAAAGGCCGTAGAGGGCGAGCAGGAGGTTGGCCCAAAACCCCGCCCAGACCGCCGCCCGGGCGGCCGGGTAGCCGCCGGCGGTGTGGATGGCGTCGCGGAGCGTGAAGGTGAGGGCGTAGAGGAAGATCGCCCCCGGCACCACCAGGGGGCCGAGCGCCACCAGCCGGCCGGCGGTGACGTTGGAGACCACCTCGGCGGCGACGTAGACCCCGACCAGTACGAAGAGCCCCCCGCGGTCCACGAAGCCCAAGTATACGGACTAGGGGGCCAGGGCGAGCCAGTCGTCGGCCTGCTTGCGGAGCCGCTCGGCCTCGGAGGCGCTCCAGCCCTTTTCCTCCCGCATCAGCTCGGTGATCCGGGGCAGGGCCTTGCGGGCCGCCTCGACCTCGAGGAAGGCGAGCCGCACCCGGCGCTCGACGAAGTCGAGGGGGGTCTCGGCCAGCTCGTAGCGGGCGGCCCAGACCACCTCGGCCTCGAGGAACGGCTGGCCGGGCACCAGCCGGGAAAAGAGGTCGCGCTCGCGGGCCAGGGCCAGCACCGCCCGGGCCCGGTCGCCGTAGGTGTGGGCCAGGTGGCGGGCGGTGTCGGGGTCGATCTGAAGGGCCAGCTCGGCCTCCTCCTCGGGGTCGTAGTCCCGCCCCCCGACCAGGACGTGGCCGGCGGTCCGGCTGGCGGGCAGGCCGAGGCCGCGGGTTCGGTCGAGGTAGTCGACCAGGTCCTCGGCCATCTTGCGGTAGGTGGTCCACTTGCCGCCGGCGATCGTCACCAACCCGTTCTTCTCCTCGTGGATCACGTGGTCGCGGGCGAGCTGGGCGGTGTCCTTGGCCCGGGGGTCCCGCACCAAGGGGCGGAGCCCCGACCAGGCCGAGCGGATCTGCTCGCGGCCGACCTCGAGGGCGAAGTGGCGGCTTAAGTGGCGCAGGATGTAGCCGATCTCGCCCTCGCTGGGCCGGGGATGCTCGGTGACCTCGGCCGGCTCGTCGGTGGTCCCGGCCAGGGTGTAGCCCTCCCAGGGGAGGACGAAGAGGACCCGGCCGTCCTCGGTCTTGGGGATCAAAAGCCCGGTGTCCATGGGGGCGTACCGCCCCGGCAGCACCAGGTGGACCCCCGAGCTGGTGACCAGCATCGGCTCCGCCTCGGGGTCGGCGAGCCGGCGCAGGCGGTCGGTGAAGGGGCCGGTGGCGTTGACCACCATGTCGGCGCGGACCGCGAAGCGGCCGCCGGAAAGCCGGTCCTTCACCTCGGCCCCGACCACCCGGCCGGACTCGAACAGGAACCCGGTCACCTCGGCGTGGTTGAGCGCCACCGCCCCGGCCTCGAGGGCGGTGAGGACCACCGCCAGGTTCATCCGGGCGTCGTCGAACTGGCCGTCGGCGTAGACCACCGCCCCCTTGAGCCCCTCGGGCTTGAGCTGGGGGTAGCGGGCCTTGGCCGACGCCGCCGGCAGGAAGTAGGCCCGACCGATCCCCGCCCGCCCGGCCAGGGCCTCGTAGAGCTTGAGCCCGGTGAGGTAGTAGGGGATCTCGTAGGCCCGGTAGAGGGGGGTGAGAAGCTCGATCTTCCAGGCCAGGTGGGGAGCGATGCGGAGGAAGGTCGCCCGCTCCCGGAGGGCGTCCCGGACCAGGTTCCACTGCACCCGGTCGAACCGCTTGATGGCGGCCTCGAGGTAGCGCACCCCGCCGTGGACCAACTTGGTCGAGCGCGAGGAGGTCTGGGCCGCGAAGTCGTACTTCTCGACGAGCAGGGTCTTGAGGCCCCGGGTGGCGGCCTCCAGCGCCACCCCGGCGCCGGTGGCCCCGCCCCCGATCACCAGGAGGTCGAAACGGTCCTCGGCGGCCCTGACTAGTTGTCTTCGGTCGATTCGCTCCATCGCGCCCACCCCTTCGCCCTCGCCACCGCCTCCCGCCAGCCCAGGTAGCGGGCCTGGCGCCGGTCGGGGGCGAGCGAGGGCAAGAACGTGCGGTCCCTCTGCCACCAGCTTAGGGCGTCCTCCCGGGATAGCTGCCCCGCCCCCACCGCGGCGGCGAGGGCCGCCCCCCGGGCGGTGGTCTCGGGGTCGACCGGGCGCTCCACCGGCACCCCCAGGGCGTCGGCCACCAGCTGCATGAGGAGGTCGCTCCTGGCCGCCCCGCCGTCCACCCGCAGCGACCGGATCGGCTCCACCGCCGCCATCGCCGCCAGCGCGTCGGCGGTGCGGTAGGCGATCGCCTCGAGGGCGGCCCGGGCCAGGTGGGCCCGGCCGGTCCCCCGGGTCAGGCCGATCACCAGCCCCCGGGCATGGGGGTCCCAGTGGGGGCTCCCCAGCCCGGTGAGGGCGGGGACCAGGTAGACGCCGCCGGCGTCCTTCGCCCGGGCGGCGAGGGCCTCGACCTCCTCGGGGCTCTCCGCCAGGCCCAACCCCTCGATCAGCCACTGGATCAGCGCCCCCGCCACGAAGATCGAGCCCTCCAGGGCGTAGGCCGGGCCGGCGTCCTCCAGCCAGGCCAGGGTGGTGAGGGTCCCTTCGGCCAGGGCGAAGCCGGCGACCCGCTGAACCAGGAAGGCGCCGGTGCCGTAGGTGGCCTTGGCCATCCCCGGCTCGAAGGCCAGCTGGCCAAAAAGGGCGGCCTGCTGGTCCCCGAGGACGGCGGCGACCGGAACGCGGGCGCCGAAAAGGGCGGGGTCGGTGCGCCCGAAGGCGCCGAAGCTCGGCCGGACCTCGGGGAGCACCGCCGCGGGAATCCCGAAGAGGGCCAGGAGGTCGGGGTCCCAGGAAAGGGTCCGGAGGTTGAAGAGCAGGGTCCGGGAGGCGTTGGTGGCGTCGGTCCGGTGGGCCCCGGTGAGCCGGAAGAGGAGCCAGCTGTCCACCGTGCCGAAGGCGAGCTCGCCCCGCGCCGCCCGCTCCTTGAGGCCGCCCTCGGCCAGGAGCCAGGCCAGCTTGCTGGCCGAGAAGTAGGGGTCGAGGACCAGCCCGGTGCGTTCCCGAACTTCCGGCTCCGCCCCCTCGGCCCTGAGCCGGTCGGTGAGGGGGGCGGTGCGGCGGTCCTGCCAGACGATCGCCGGGGCCAGGGGCCGGCCGGTGGACCGCTCCCAGATCAGGGTGGTCTCCCGCTGGTTGGTGAGGCCCAGCGCCACCACCTCGCCGGCCTTCGCCCCGGCCCGCGCCAGGGCCTCCCGGGCGGCCTCGAGGACCCCCCGGAAGATCGCCTCGGGGTCGGCCTCCACCCAGCCCGGCCGGGGATAGGCGAGGGCCAGCGGCCGCCGGGCCTGGGCCCGGACCCGCCCGGCCAGGTCGTAGACCACCGCCCGGCTCGAGGTCGTCCCCTGGTCGAGGGCCAGCAGGTAGGGCATGCCCCTAGCCTAACGGCTCGCCGTCGGGAAGGCCTAGGAAGGCCTCGACCACCTCGGGGTCGTAGAGCCTGCCGGCGTTCTCCCCGAGGTGGCGGACCGCCCTGGCCCTTGGCCAGGCCTGGCGGTAGGGCCGGTCCGAGGTCAGGGCGTCGTAGACGTCGGCGACGGCGAAGATTCGGGCCAGACGGGGAATGGCCTCGCCCTTGAGCCCCTCGGGGTAGCCCGAACCGTCCCAACGCTCCTGGTGGTAAAGGGGAACGACCAGGGCCTCCTTCAGGTACGGGATCTGCTTGAGCCACTCGTAGGCGTAGATGGGGTGGAGCTTCATCACCGCCCACTCCTCGGGGCTGAGCCGGCCGGGTTTGAGCAGGATGGCGTCGGGAATGGCCAGCTTGCCGACGTCGTGGAGGATGGCCCCCCGCCGCAGGTGGGTGAGCCGGCCCTCGTCGAGCCCCAGTGCCCGGCCCAGCGCAAGGGCGAGGTGGGTGACCCGCTCGGTGTGTCCCGCGGTATCCTGGTCCCTGAGCTCCACCGCCCGGGCCCAGCCCCAAAGCGTCTTTTCGTAGGCGTCCTCCAGCTCCCGCTGGGCCCTGCGCACCCGCTCGAAGCTGCGAACGTTGTCGAGGGCCAGCCCGAACTCGGAGAGCAGGGCGCTCAGGTAAAGGCGGTCCTCGCTCCGCAGGTGGAGCTCGCCTTCCGTAAAAGCCCCCAGCACGCCCAGGACCTTCCCCCCGCCGTCCAGCGGAAAAAGCCAAAGGCGCTCGTAACCCCGGCGCCGGGCCCACGCCGCCAGCGGGTCGGCCCGCCCCTTCAAGGAGAGCACCCTGGGTTCGGCAAGGCCCTCAAGCAGCGGCCCCCCCTCCAGGGGCGGCGAGAGGGATCCACGGCGGGAGCGGGCAGCGATCGGTCGGAGCGGCGCGTCTTCCTCGAACCGGGCCCAGAGCACCGCGGCCGCGAAGGGAAGCCGGAAGATGGCCTCGACCAAGGCGCCGAACTCCCTCTCGCTGGCGGCGGTCTGCCGCGCCACCCGGTAACCGATGTCGGCGATGGTCTCCATGTCGTCCAGCCGGCGTCGGAGCCGCGCACGAAGGGCGGCTCGTTGCACCGTATTTCCAACCGTCTCGGCGGCGAACCGGAGTCGCTCGACGACGCGGGGGGTGGGCGGAGGTCCGGGCCTCGCCAGCAGCATCGCCCCCACCGCCTGGGCCCCGGGGACGACGGGGAGGACCACCGCCGACCAACCCGAGGGGACGTAGGGGCGGGCCGCCGGACGAACCCGGGGATCGGCCTTGAGATCGGCCACGACCACCGGCCCGCCCACCCGCATGGCCTCGGCCACCAGGCTATGGGGCTCGAGCCGGGGAGCGACCGGAATCCTCTCCAAAAACCCCCTACGGGCCAGCGCCCAAGCCCGTCCCTCCTCGTAGAGGATCAAGGCCCCGGCCGGGCACTGGAAGAACTCGACGAGCACCTCGAGGGCGGCCTCGAGCACCGCATCCAGGCCTTCGACGCGGCGGACGGCCTCGGACAGGCGCGCGAAGAGCTCGAGGTCGAGTTCGTGCTCCTTGGCCTCGGTGATGTCGAGCCCCACCCCCAGCACCGCCGGCCGGCCCTCGAGGTCGATCACCGCCGCCGAGTAGTCGAGCCACCGCACCCTCCCCTCCTTGGTCAGGACCCGGAACGCGTAGCGGGAAGGGACCGACTTCCCCTCGAGCCGGGCCAGCGCACGGGCCTTGACCAGCGACCGGTCCTCCGGATGCACGAACGCCCAGATGGGGCGTTTTTTAAGCTCTTCCTCGTCGTAGCCGAGCAGCTCGACGGCGTAGCGGTTGACGAAGACCAGCTGCCCCTCCCGCCACATCAGGATGATCGCAGGGGCGGTTTCGGCCAGGGTCCTAAAGCGGCCCTCGCTGGCCCGGATCGCCGCCTCCTGGGCAATCTCACGACCGACGTCCTCGGTAAACCCAGTAAGCAGCTGGGTTGAACCGTCGTAGACCAGGGTGTCCCGCAGCCAGACCCAGTCCCCCTTCTCACCGTGCCAGAAGCGGTAGACCAGCCTTCCCGGAACCCCCGCCTGCCGCAGGGCGGTCTTGGCCAGGGCAACGAGCGCTGCCCGGTCCTCGGGGTGGACCCTCCGGTAGTAAAAGCCGGGGTCCCGCATCAGCGCCTCGGGTGGGTACCCCAGCACGTCGCGGGTGCGGGGCGACTGGAAGAGGGCGGGGACTCGGGTGGGGTCGTCCTCCGGCGCGAGCCTCGCCTGGAAAACCACGCCGGGCAGGGCGTGGACCAAGCTTTCCAGCTGCGCCACCTTCTGCTTGAGCGCTTCCCGCAGCCTTAGCTCCTCGCTGATGTCG
>JALSRQ010000154.1 GCA_026984675.1 Thermaceae bacterium | reverse complement strand
CATCGGCACCGAGCACATCCTGCTGGGGATCATCCGTGAGGGGGACGGGGTCGCCTACCGCATCCTCACCCACTTTGCCAAGGACGTCGACGCGATCCGCTGGCGGGTGCTGGCCAGCACCGAGGCCGGCCCCCAGACCAAGGAGAAGACCCAGCAGACCCCTTTCTTAGACGAATATGGGCGCGACTTAACCAAGGAGGCCCGCGAGGGCCGGCTCGACCCGGTGATTGGCCGCACCGAGGAGATCCACCGGGTGATCCAGATCCTCGCCCGGAGGACCAAGAATAACCCCGTCCTGGTGGGCGATCCCGGGGTCGGCAAGACGGCGATCGTGGAGGGGCTGGCCCAGGCGGTGGTCGAGGGCCGGGTGCCGCCGGTGCTCCGGGGCGCCCGGGTGGTCCAGATCGACCTCGCCGGGGTGGTGGCCGGCACCAAGTACCGCGGCGAGTTCGAGGAGCGCCTGCGGCAGATCATCGAGGAGCTCAAGAACGCCAAGGTCATCGCCTTCATCGACGAGCTCCACACCCTGATCGGGGCCGGCGGCGCCGAGGGCACGCTGGACGCCGCCAACATCCTGAAGCCGCCGCTTTCCCGGGGCGAGATCCAGGTGATCGGGGCCACCACCACCGGCGAGTACCACCGCTACATCGAGAAGGACGCCGCCCTGGAGCGGCGCTTCCAGCCGGTGATCGTGCTGGAGCCGAGCCCGGAGGAGACGCTGGAGATCCTAAAAGGCCTCCGCCCCCGCTACGAGGCCCACCACGGGGTGGCGATCCCCGACGAGATCCTCGACCTCTCGGTCAAGGTGGGGATCCGGAGCCTCCCGGGCCGCAACTTCCCCGACAAGGCGATCGACCTGATCGACGAGGCCGCCAGCCGGGTCCGTCTCAACGCCTCGCTGGGCCTGCCGGTGGCCGAGGACGAGGACGGCACCCCCACCGTCACCCGGGAGGACATCGAGAGCGTGGTCGACTCCTGGGGCGGGGTCTACGTCGACGACCGCGACGACGCCAAGCTGCTCGGCCTCGAGGAGGCCCTCAAGGAGCGGATCGTCGGCCAGGAGGAGGCGGTGCGGTCGCTGGCCAGCGCTCTGCGCCGGGCCCGGGTGGGGCTTGGGGGGCGCACCCGGGTGGCCGCCAGCTTCCTCTTCGTCGGCCCCTCGGGGGTGGGGAAGACCCAGCTCGCCAAGGCCCTGGCCGAGGTCCTCTTCGGCTCCGAGCGCTCGCTGGTGCGCTTCGACATGAGCGAGTTCGCCGAGCCCCACTCGATCTCCAAGCTGATCGGGGCCCCGCCCGGCTACGTCGGCTACGAGCAGGGTGGGCGGCTCACCGAGGCGATCCGCCGCCAGCCGTTTAGCGTGGTGCTCCTCGACGAGATCGAGAAGGCCCACCCCGACATCTACAACACCTTCCTCCAGGTGCTCGACGAGGGGCGGCTCACCGACGGCCTCGGCCGCACCGTCGACTTCCGTCGGGTGATCCTGATCATGACCTCGAACACCGGCTTCAACGTCGGCCCGGGGATCGGCTTCACCGGCACCGAGGTCGACACCGACTCGCCCTTGAAGACCCTCTTCACCCCCGAGTTCCTCGACCGCCTCGACGAGGTAATCCGCTTCCGGCCGCTCACCGAGGGGGAGCTGGTGCGGATCGCCGGCATGATGCTCAAGGAGATCGAGGAGGAGATGGCCGGGCGCGAGGTCCGGGTCCGGTTCGCCCCCGAGGTCGCCGAGTGGGTGGTGGCCCGCGCCGAGAAGACCGGCTCCGCCCGCCAGCTCCGGGGGGTGATCCGGGAGCGGGTCGAGGATCCCCTCTCGCTGGCCGTGCTCCAGCGCCCCGGCGAGCCGATCCACGTCCGGGTCGAGGGCGACGAGCTCCGCTTCGAGGAGGAGCTGAGCTTCGTCTAGTGGCCCGCGCTCCCCGCTACACCTGCGTCGAGTGCGGCTACAAGACCGCCAAGCCCCTGGGCCGCTGCCCCTCCTGCGGCGCCTGGGGGAGCTTCGTCGAGGAGGTCCCCGCCGCCCCCGCCGCCGCCGGCGAGCGGGCCCGGCCGCTGCCGCTCGCCGAGGTGCGGGCGGGGGCGGAGCGGCGGATCCCGAGCGGCCTCGAGGAGGTCGACCGGGTCCTCGGCGGCGGGTTCGTCCCCGGCGAGGTGGCCCTCTTGGGCGGGGAGCCCGGGGTGGGGAAGAGCACCCTCCTCCTGCAGATCGCCGACCGGTTGCTGGGGCGGGGGCTCTCGGTCTACTACCTGGCCGGCGAGGAGTCGCCGGGGCAGATCCGCCTCCGGGCCGAGCGGCTCGGGGTGCGGGGCGACCTCCAGCTGGTGCGGGAGACCCGGCTGGAGCCGGTGCTCGCGCGGGTCGAGGCCGACCGGCCGGCGGCCTTCTTCGTCGACTCGGTGCAGAGCCTCGAGGCCGACGGCGCCCCCGGCTCGCTGGTGGCGGTGAGGAACGCGACCCAGGCCCTTACCCAGCTGGCCAAGCGCACCGGCACCGTGGTGGTGCTGGTTGGCCACGTCACCAAGGAGGGCACGGTGGCCGGGCCCAAGACCGTCGAGCACGTGGTCGACGCCACCTTCTACCTGGAGTCGGCGGGGCTCTTCCGGGTGCTTAGGGGCCAGAAGAACCGCTTCGGTCCGGTCGGCGAGGTGGGGGTCTTCCGTATGGAGGAGCGGGGCCTGGTGGAGGTCAAGAACCCCTCCGAGGCCTTCCTGGCGGAGCGCCCCCTGGGGGTGCCGGGGTCGGTGGTGGGGCTCGCCCTGGCCGGGGAGCGCCCGCTGGCGCTGGAGATCCAGGCGCTCGCCGCCAAGAGCCCCTACGCCGCCCCCAAGCGGGTGGTCCAGGGGCTCGACCCCCGGCGGGTCGACGTCGCCCTGGCGGTGGTCGAGCGCCGGCTCGGGCTCCGGCTCGGCCAGCTCGACGTCTACGTCAACCTGGCCGGGGGGCTCCGGGTGGCCGACCCCGGCCTCGACCTGGCGGTGGTGCTGGCGGTCTACTCGGCGGTGGTGCAGCGCCCCCTCCCCGACGACCTGGCGGCGGTGGGGGAGGTGGGGCTCGCCGGCGAGATCCGCAGCGTGGGCGGGCTGGAGCGGCGGCTGGCCGAGGCCGAGCGGGCCGGCTTCGGCCGGGTGCTGGCCCCCGGCCGGGTGGCCCACGTTGAGGAGGCCGTGCGCCGGGCCCTGGGAAGCCGGTAAGCTCAGGGCGTGCGGACGGGCCTGCAGGCGGCGGCCATTCTCGTCTTCGGCCTCTTGGGGCTGGCGACCGGGCTGTGGCTGGAGGCCAGCTACCCCGCCAGCTCCCCCCTCAACCTCGTCTACCTGACCCTGGTCGGGGCCCTCACCGGGCTGCTCCTGGCCCCCCGGATCGCCTACCTTGGCGGGCGGATCGCCGCCTGGTGGCGGCGGGTCCCCCCCGAGGCCCCGCTGGCGGTGGCCACCGGCAGCATGCTGGCCCTCTTGGCGGCGGTGCTTTTGACCACCCTGCTGGGGCAGATCCCGGGGTTCCGCTGGTACCACTCGCTCCTGCTCGCCTTCCTCCTGGTCCTCACCTTTTCGGCGGTGGCCCTGGCCAACCGCCACCTCTTCCGCCGGGCGGTCGAGCCCGCCGTGGGGCCGGGGGGCAAGCTCCTCGACACCTCGGTGCTGATCGACGGGCGGGTGGCCGAGGTGGTGGCCCTGGGGTTTCTGGAGCCCCCGATCTACGTCCCCGACTTCGTGCTCAAGGAGCTTCAGGGCCTCGCCGATAGCTCCGACCCCCTGACCCGGGCCAAGGGCCGGCGGGGGCTGGCCACCCTGGCGACCCTCGGCGACCTCGGGGTGCGGGTGCTGGAGACCGGGCTGGGGGGCGAGGTGGACGACGCCCTCCTTGGCTACGCCCAGAGGAAGGGGATGGCGGTCGTCTCCAACGACTCGGCGCTGCTCGCCCTCGCCAAGGTCTACGGGGTCAAGGGGCTCTCGATCCAGGCCCTGGCCCACGCCCTCAAGGCGCCCTACCAGCCGGGCCAGCGCCTCAGGGTCCGGATCCAAAAGCTCGGCAAGGAGGCGGGGCAGGGGGTGGGGTACCTCGAGGACGGCACCATGGTGGTGGTCGAGGGGGCCGCCGGCGACCGCGGCGAGTGGGTGGAGGCGGTGGTCACCCAGGCGATCCAGACCCACCTCGGCAAGATGCTGTTCGCCCGCAAGCGACCGGGACCGGATGTCCCCTAGCCGGGCGGTATAATCCCCGTCGGCAAAAGGAGGTGGGCTTTGAAACTCCACGAGTATCAGGCCAAGGAAATCCTCGCGAAATACGGCATCCCCGTGCCCCCCGGGAAGGTGGCCTACACCCCCGAGGAGGCCAAGAAGATCGCCACCGAGATCGGCAAGACGGTGGTGATCAAGGCCCAGGTCCACGTGGGCGGCCGGGGCAAGGCCGGCGGGGTCAAGCTGGCCCGGGACCCCAACGAGGCCTACGAGGTCGCCAAGCGGATCCTGGGGATGAACATCAAGGGCCTCACCGTGAAGAAGGTCCTGGTCGCCGAGGCCGCCGACATCGCCAAGGAGTACTACGCCGGCCTGATCCAGGACCGCGCCTCCCAGCGGGTGGTGATGATGGTGAGCAAGGAGGGGGGCGTGGATATCGAGGAGGTCGCCCGGGAGAAGCCCGAGGCGATCGTCAAGTACCCGATCGACCCCCACACCGGCCTGCGCCCCTTCGAGGCCCGGCAGATCGTGATCGACGCCGGGCTGGAGGGCAACCTCAACAAGCTCGCCGACGTCCTGGTCAAGCTCTACCGGGCCTACGCCGGGGTCGACGCCTTCCTCGCCGAGATCAACCCCCTGGTGGTCACCGCCGAGGGGCAGGTGATCGCGGTCGACGCCAAGATCGACCTCGACGACAACGGCCTCTTCCGCCACCCCGACCTGGCCGAGCTGCGGGAGGTCGAGGCCGAGCACCCGCTGGAGATCGAGGCCCTTAAGTACGGCTTCGCCTACGTCAAGCTCGACGGCAACATCGGCGTCCTGGGCAACGGCGCCGGCCTGGTGATGTACACCCTCGACCTGGTGAACCGGGTCGGCGGCAAGCCGGCCAACTTCCTCGACATCGGCGGCGGGGCCAAGGCCGACGTGGTCGAGAACGCCCTCAAGCTCATCGCCAAGGACCCCGACGTCGAGGGCATCTTCATCAACATCTTCGGGGGGATCACCCGCGCCGACGAGGTCGCCAAGGGGGTGATCCGCGTCCTCGAGGCGGGGGTCCTCAAGGTGCCGGTGGTGATGCGGGTGGCGGGGACCGCCGAGGAGGAGGCGCGGAAGCTTTTGGAGGGCAAGCCGGTCTACATGTACCCCACCTCGATCGAGGCGGCGCGGGCCATCGTGGCCATGGTGGAGGGGAAGAAATGATCCTGGTCGATCGAAACACCCGGGTTTTGGTGCAGGGCATTACCGGACGCGAGGGCTCCTTCCACACCCGTCAGATGCTCGACTACGGCACCCGCATCGTGGCCGGCGTCACCCCCGGCAAGGGGGGGCAGGAGGTCCACGGGGTGCCGGTCTACGACTCGGTCAAGGAGGCGACGAAGGCCCACGAGGTCGACGCCTCGATCATCTTCGTGCCCGCCTTCGCCGCCGCCGATGCCGCCCTGGAGGCGGCCCACGCCGGGGTGCCGCTGGTGGTGCTGATCACCGAGGGGATCCCCACCCTCGACATGGTGGCGGCGGTCAAGGAGATCAAGGAGCTGGGGGTCCGCCTGATCGGCGGCAACTGCCCGGGCTTGATCTCGGCCGGCGAGACCAAGATCGGCATCATGCCGGGCCACGTCTTCAAGCGCGGCCGGGTGGGGATCATCAGCCGCTCCGGGACCCTCACCTACGAGGCGGCGGCGGCCCTCTCGGACGCCGGCCTCGGCACCACCACCACGGTGGGGATCGGCGGCGACCCCATCATCGGCACCACCTTCAAGGACCTCCTGCCCCTGTTCAACCAGGACCCGGAGACCGAGGCGGTGGTGGTGATCGGCGAGATCGGCGGCTCCGACGAGGAGGAGGCGGCGGCCTGGATCAAGGCCCACATGCAAAAGCCGGTGGTCGCCTTCATCTCCGGCCGCAGTGCCCCCAAGGGCAAGCGGATGGGCCACGCCGGGGCGATCATCATGGGCGACGTGGGCACCCCCGAGTCCAAGGTGCGGGCCTTCCAGGAGGCCGGGGTGCCGATCGCCGACACCATCGACGAGATCGTCGAGCTGGTTGGAAAGGCGTTGGCCTAGGGCCGCTTTCCCGGGGCGGGGGCCGGGGCGGCCCCCGCCTCCCTTTGGGACACCGGTCCCCGCCGCCCGGTTCAGCCTGTGGGTGAAAGGGGGATCCATGGCCGACCGCGAGCGGCTCGAGGAGATCCAGCTGCTTATGGGGCGGTTGGAGACCGAGACCCCGGAGGCGATCCGGGCCTTCCGGGCGTTTTTGGCCGCGGTCGAGCGGCCGAGCCCCCTGGACCTAAAGCACAAGGAGCTCATCCACGTCGCCCTGGCGGTGGCCGCCCAGTGCGAGTGGTGCATCGCCTTCCACGTCCAGGGGGCGCTCAAGGCCGGGGCCAGCCGGGCCGAGGTGCTGGACGCCGCCATGCAGGTGGGGGTCCGGCCCCGATGTACCTGACCCCGGTCCTGGGGGTCCTCGACGAGCTGGGGGCCTAACCGCCCGTGCCCCCGCCGGCGTGCCGCTTAAGGGCCTGAACCCGGCGGGCGATCGAGGGGTGGTCGTGAAGGAGGGCCTCGATCCAAGCCGGGGGCTCGGGGTCGGAGAGGTTATCCCGGGCCAGGGCCAGGAAGCTTCGCTTGAAGGCCTCGAGGTCCCCGGTGAGCTCGAACGCGAAGCGGTCGGCGGCGAACT
>JALSRQ010000153.1 GCA_026984675.1 Thermaceae bacterium | reverse complement strand
GCATGGAGAGGAAGCTATACGGCTGGGTCAGGTAGCCGGCGAGGCGGGTGCGGTTCAACTCCGCCTGCATCGCCTGGAAGAGGTCGGGGTCGAAGGCGATCCGCCAGAGCATGAAGTCGGCGTCGGCACGGAGGCCGACCAGCGAGTAGGTGCGGACGATGAAGTCGTCGCGCTCCGCCCAGGCCTCGACCACCCCGGCGAACTCCGCCTTGGCCGCCCGCTTGGCCTTGTCGGAAAGCCGCCGGAAGGCGGGGTCGAGCTTAAAAAAGGCGTAGTTCAAAAACTGGCGGCGGGCCCGGTCGGGGGCTTTCTCGAGCACCAACCCGGCGGGGTCCAGGTCGAACATCCGCCGGGTGGCGACCTCGGATAGCTTTCGGATCTTGGGTTCCGGACGCATACACCAAAAAGCTTATCGGAATACCCGGCTAAGGGGAACACCCGCCGAGCCGCTTGCTCGCCTCGATCCGGAACCCGTCGCTGTAGTAGGCCCCGGCGAGGCGCCACCAACCCGGCTGGCTGGCCCGGAACCGGGGGGTGAGGGCGGGGGGCAACGCCCACCAGCGCCCGGAGGCGAAGCAGGCGACGATCACCGCCGCGGGGTCGTGGCCCGGGCCCAGGTCCTGGCGGCGGAAGGGGGCGGCGTCCTCCCCCTGGAACCAGACCCGCACCCGCCCGCCGGCCCCCACCGCCCGGCCGGGGCCCTGGTAGTAGGCCCAGAGCCGGGGGCGGAGGACCCGGAGCCTCTGGACCAGGATCCCCCCGGAGCCCACCCGCCCCTCGGCCTCCACCCACATCCCCGGCGCCAGGTAAGCGAGCAGGGGGTCGGGGCCGGCGAGCCGGCGGCTGCCCACCACCACCCGCTCGCCGGCCAACCGGACCTCGCCGTAGAAGGCGTAGTGCTCGTCGTACTCGGGCGCCTCCCGGGGATGGTCGCCCCCGGCGGGCGGGTGTTCGTCGCCGCCCGAGGGCGGCGGGTTCTCGTCGCCCCCAGGGGGCTGCTCCTCGCCCCCCGAGGGCGGCGGGGGGCGGTCCTCGCCCTCGTGCTCGTGCTCGTCCTCCCCCAGCACCTGCACCGCCCCCCCCTGGGCCAGGGCCGGTGGGAGCCCAAAAAAGCCGTAAAGGAGGACCAAAAGGACGAGCAGCCTAGCCATCCCCCACCTCCTCGGCGGGCCGTAGCCAGAGCTCGGCCTGGAGCCCGGGGTGGGCGGGCACCAGGTGCAGCCGCCCGTTCATCGCCCGGGCCGCCCGGTCGGCCAGGGCCAGGCCGAGCCCGCTCCCGGGGCGGCGGTGGTTGGCCCGGAAGAAGGGGCGGGTGAGCTTGGCCAGGAGGTCGGGCGGCACCCCGGCGCCCCGGTCCCGTACCCCGAGCACCGCCCAGCCCCCCCGGCGCTGGCCGTAGAGCTCGACCTCGGCGTCGGTGTGCTTGAGGGCGTTGGCCAGGAGGTTGGCCAGCACCTGGGCCACCAGCGCCTCGTCGCCCAGCAACCAGACCTCCTCGGCCGGCGGGCGGAGGGCCACCCGCCGGCGATCGGGCTCGGGGAGCCGCCGCCAGGCGTCGTGGAGCACGACGTCGGCCGGGAGGGGCTCCAGCTGGACCCGGGGGGCCCGGCTCAGGGTCAGCAGGCCCTCGAGGATCCCCTGCATCCGGGCCAGCGCCCGCCGGGCCTCGGGTATCGCTTCCTCGGGAGGCAGGAGCCCGGCCTCGAGGGCCTCGATCTGGGCCTTGAGGGTGGCGAGCGGGGTTCGGAGCTCGTGGGAGGCGTAGCGGGTGAAGGCCCGCTCCCGCTCCAGCGCCTCCCGCACCTCCCCCACCATGCGGTTGAAGCTCCGGGCCAGGGCGGCCAGCTCGTCGTTCCCCTCGGGCTCCGGGACCGGCTCGGGGAACTCCATCCGGGAGAGGGCGGCGGCGGCCTGGGTCAGCCGGCGGAGGGGCCCGGTGATGTGGCCGGCGAAGGCGAACCCCATCACCGCGGCCAAGAAGAGGATCAGGGGCAGGCTCAAAAGCCCCGCCCGCAGCTGGCCCGCCAGGGCCTTGCGGTACTCGCCGGTGTAGTAGTAGACCAAAAGGCGGTAGCCGCCCGAAAGCGGGCGCTCGCGGACGATCCAGTCGCCCCGGTCGCCCCCGGGCAGGACGCCGCCCTCGAGGTAGACCCGCCCGCCCCTTTCCACCCGAAACCCCACCGTGTTCCCCGAGCGCAGCCAGGCCAGGTCGCCGCCGAGCCGGGGCCGGCCGTCCTTGAAGACCACGCTCTTGGCCACGCTCTGGGTCTCGATCGCGAGGTCGCGGGCGATGTCCTTCTCGATCAACCGGGAAAAGCTCAGGTAGCCCAAAAGGAGGTGCAGCCCGGCGGCCACCGCCGCGATCGCGGCGGTCCCCAGGGCCACCCGCAGCCTCAGGCTCATTCCACCCCCAGGCGGTAGCCCCCCGGCACGGTGACCACCGCCTCGGGCCCGAGCTTGCGCCTCAGGCGGTGGACGTAGACCCGGACGATCTTGAGCCCGGAATCGGTCTCGGGGAAGAGGCGGTCGAGGAGCTCCTCGGGGCTAAACACCCGCTCGGGGTGCAGCAGGAAAAGCTCCAAGAGGGCGAACTCCCGGCCGGTGAGGGCCACCTCCCGGCCCTCCCAGAAGACCCTCCGGGCCGCCAGGTCGACCCCCAGGGGCCCCCGCTCGATCCGGCTTTGGCGCACCTCGCCGGCGCGCCGCAGGAGGGCCCGCACCCGGGCGGCGAACTCCTCGAGGCTGAACGGCTTGGTCAGGTAGTCGTCGCCCCCCAGGTCGAGCCCCAAAACCCGGTCCTCGACCGCGTCGCGGGCGGTGACGAAGAGGATCGGGCGGTCGAAGCCGGTGGCCCTTAGCTCCTCGGCGAAGCGAAAGCCCGCGTCCTCGCCCTCGGGGAGCATGACGTCGAGCACCACCAGGTCGGGCTCGGCGTTGACCAGGAAGTCCCAGGCCTCGGCCAGGCTGGCGGCGGCATCCACCTGGTGGCCCTGCCGGGCCAGCAGGGCGGCCAGGGGCCGGCGGAGCCCGGCCTCGTCCTCGACCAGCAAGACCCGCATCCCGACCAACCTAACCCGGGGGGGTTAACGGGGGGTAAGCGGGGGCTCGACCTCCGGCCGGGCCAGCAGGGCGAGGGCCTCGAGAACCGCGAGCCCGCTAAGCCCCAGGGGCGCGAGCGGCGGGGGCGGGGCCGCGGGGGCGGTCCGGACGCCCTCCTCCTCGGGTTCGAGGTGCTGGGCCACCCCCGCCAGCCCCACCGCCGCCACCGCGGCCATGACGAGGAGCCAAAAGCGCACCGCCCGGGCCCGGCGGGCAAACCGCCCGCCAAGGGCGGCCGCGAACCCGAGCATGGCGGCGGCCGGGGCCAGCGCCTGCTCCCCCTTAACGTGCCCGGTCAGCAGGAGCTCGGCGCCAAAGAGGAGGAACCCGAGGGCGGCGAACGCCAGCACCAGGCCGGCGAGGTGTTCGCGAAGGTAGCGGACGACGGCTTCCACCGGCTACTCCCCGTACCAGGCCCGGAGGTCGACGCTGTGGCAGTAGGCGCAGAAGTTGTTGGGCAGGGTCATGTTAAAGGCCGCGTCGTTCTCGGGGTTTTTGAGCAGCTGTATCTGGGCGTCGAAGAACTTCCGGACCTGCTTAATCTCCTGCGGGGCGATTGCCCGGGCACCCCGGTGGCAGGTGGCGCAGCGCAGACGGCCCCCGCCTTCCGCCGCGTCCCCGTGTCGGCTGGTAAAGTCGGCGCCGTGGTCCTTGGGCACATGGCAGCGCTGGCAACCACGGTCGCCCTTGGCCCCGAAGGTCGAAAAAATACGCACATCCACCGGCGGGTGAGCCCCCTTCACGTTGCTTGCGCGAGTCTTTCCATCGTGGCAGGTGGCGCAGAATCGGCCCAGGGACTTCTCCCCGTGGGGTTCAAGCGCCGGGTTCGGTGCCCTGCTCGGCCAGCTCTTTTGCGCGTCCAGCGTTTTGTGGCAGGTCTCGCACGCGGCCCCCTTGGCCCCGAGCGCGGCGAAATGCCGCTCGTGGCTGAAAACCACCCGGGAGGCGTCCTTCGGGGTAAAGGTTTTGGTGATGTCCATCGGTGGACGCCACTGCCGCGCGGGCGAGAGCCGCCCGTATTCCGCTTCCAGGAACTGACCCGGAACCGCGATCTTGGCCAGGTTGGCGGGAAGGGGTTTTCCGTTGGAGAGAACCCTCTCGCCGGTGGTAGGGTCCACCTTAATCCACAGGTACCGCCCTCCTTCGCCAACCGCCAAAAGGCCGAGGAGCAAAAGCAAAAAGAGCGCGTACCGTTTCACCGCGGCCTCGCCTCCCCGTACACCCACACCTTCACCAGATCGCGAACTTTAAAGCCCAGCAAGCTGGGCCGGCGCATTTTCCAGTCGGTGATCTTGGTCTCGAAGGAACCCTCAAACACAATCGTATCGCCCTGGAAACGCACCTTGCCGGGGATAACCACGGGGCGGGTTACGCCGTGAATCGTGAGGTTGCCGAGGAGCTTCACCGCGCCGCTTTTCGGATCGCCTTCCAGCCCGGTAATCTCAAGGCAGGCCTCGGGGTACTTGTTGACCTCGAACATCCCCCGGGTGTGCTTATCCCTGAGCGGCTCGCCGGAATCCCATTTCGAAAGGTCCAGGCAAACCTTTCCGGTCAGCGTGCCCGCCTGGGCATCCCATAGAACTTGCCCGGCCACCGCGGTATTGGCCCCTTTGAAAGCTCCCATCGGGCCCCTGGCCTGGTAGACGACCTTCCCGCTCACCTGGTAGGGAAGCGGTGCAGCCAGGACCATTCCCAGAAAAACCGCAAACGCCATCGCCCGAACGACCCGCACGTGCCTCACCTCCGAAAAAAGTTTATTCGACGCCCACCAAGATAGGGGGGCGCGGTCACCGCGCCCCCCTATCCGTCGAACTCAGTAACCCGCGCCCTTTAACTCGACCTTGCTGGCCAGCACGGTGTACGAGCCCTGGTCGGTTCCCTTAACCTCGACCCGGTCGCCCACCTGCACCGTTCCCCAGAACTGATCCGCGGTAAGGACAGTATCGTGCGCCTCGTAGTAGGTGTTGGCGTCCACTTTAACGGTGTAACCCAGGAGCTGGAGGGTTTGGTTGGCGGGGTCGAGGCTCTGCACCGGGCCCTCGAGGTCAAGCCAGCCGGCACCGCGGTCATCGCTACCGGAATGGCCTTCCCCGGCACCCTTCACTTCGATGCGGGTGGCGTACCCATCGTAGGCGTTCCCGCTCGGGTCGGTGGCCTTGGTGCTGTCGTACTTCACCTCCACCCAAGCGCCCGGCTGGATGTCGCTGAAGTTGAGCGGCTGGTCGGGGTCGCTCTGCTTGACGATGGTGTTCTGGTCGGCCCAGAAGGTCATGCCCCCGACGGTAAGGGTCATCGCCTGGGCATCGACGTTTTGCACCGGCCCCTTGACCTCGCCGTTCGAAGACCCGTCGCCGCCGTGCGCGTACTTCACCTCAACGCGGGTGGCGTGGACCAGCGTGGGATCGCTTGGGTCAGGGGTCCCCTTGACCTCGGCATAGGCCCCCTCAGCCAGCGAACCCACCACGGTGGCCTGGCTGTAGTCCACGGTGAAACCCGCGAGATCGAAGGTCTGGTTGGCCGGATCCAGGTTGGTCACCGGCCCGTAAAGCTCAGCCCGCTCACCCTTGCCGTGGTCAACGTTGGCGTGTTCACCCTGCCCCTTGAACTCGACCTTGCTGGCGGTGATGGTGTTCGCGGCGCTGTCGTACGCCCCCTTCACCTCAACAAACCCCGCCTCGGTGGGGGTTCCTCTGACTTTCTGTGCGCCACTGTAGTCGACGCTAGGACCGGTGGCGCTGCACTGGGCGTCGGCACCCAGATCGAAGGTCTGGGCTGCGGTATCGAGGTTGCAGGCGTAACCCCGGACCTCCACGGAGACGGGCCCCGCTCCGGCCGACGCCTTCCGCTGAATGTAGGTAGCGAGCACGCTACCGTCCGCCTGACGGGTGCCCGAAACCTCAACGTAGTCCCCACCGGTCAGGTCACTGAGCGCCAGCGTAGTGTAGGTTCCGTCGGCGTTCTCTTCATAGATGCGCGTAAGCGCGTCCACCTTGATGGACTGGCCGAGGACCACCAGCGTGGCGTTCGGTACGTCGACGCTTGCGATCGGACCCTTAACCTCGATCTGGATATCGGCCGAATCGACCTTGACCGAGCCACCGTTGTCGATACCCTGCGCATAGATCACCATGCCAGGGCGAACCGTCACACTGGCCATCGCCTGCGCAGCGGCAACCGGATCCCCGTTGACGGTGATCGTGGCGCCGCTCAGGTCGAGGGGTTTACCCGCCAGGGTGGGGTTCGAATCGGTACCCCCGACCACGCCGGCTAAGGTGGCCTGGGTGGTGGCCGTACCGGCAGGCGGTTGCTGGCTGCAGGCAGCCAGGATCAAAAGCCCGGCCGCAAGGAAAAGACCGCTCACGCCCTTTTTCTTCACAAGAATCACCTCCGGCGCTTACCATGCCCGCCGGAGGTTAACCCGAGGTAACCCGATCTAAACGTCCAGGGTTCCGGGGTCGGGAATGCCAATGGTGTGGTAGCCGGCGTCGACGTAGACCACCTCCCCGGTAACGCCGGCGGCGAGCGGGGACAGCAAAAAGAGCCCAGTGTTCCCCACTTCCTCCTGGCTGACATTCCGGCGAAGAGGGGCCACCTTCTCCACGTGGTCCCAAAGCAGGGTGAAGCCGGGGATGCTGCGGGCGGCGACGGTGCGTACCGGCCCCGCGCTCACCGCGTTGACCCGGATCCCCCTGGGCCCGAGCTCGGCGGCGAGGTAGCGGACCGAGGCCTCCAGGGCGCTCTTCGCGATCGCCATCACGTTGTAGCGGGGCACG
>JALSRQ010000152.1 GCA_026984675.1 Thermaceae bacterium | reverse complement strand
GCGTGGTGCGCTCGGCCGAGGCGGCCCTCGAGCTCGGCCTTTCCGAGGACAAGATCGTGCTCTCGGCCAAGGTCTCCCGGGTCCCCGAGCTCCTCTGGGTCTACCGCGAGCTCGCCCGGCGCACGAACCTCCCCCTCCACCTCGGCCTCACCGAGGCGGGGATGGGCACGAAGGGGGTGGTGGCCTCGGCCGCCGCGCTCAGCCCCCTCTTGCTCGAGGGCATCGGAGACACCATCCGGGTCTCCCTCACCCCCCGCCCCGGCGAGCCCCGCACCCGCGAGGTCGAGGTGGCCTGGGAGGTGCTCCAGGCCCTCGGCCTCCGCCGCCGGGCGCCCGAGGTCTCGGCCTGCCCCGGCTGCGGCCGCACCACCTCCGACCGCTTCCAGCACCTGGCCGAGCGGGTCGAGGCCCACCTCAAGGCGCGCCTCCCCGAGTGGCGGAAAAAGTACCCGGGGGTCGAGAACCTCAAGGTGGCGGTGATGGGCTGCGTAGTGAACGGGCCCGGGGAGAGCAAGCACGCCGACATCGGGATCAGCCTGCCCGGCACCGGCGAGGCCCCGAAGGTCCCGGTCTACGTCGACGGCGCCCACTACGCCACCCTCTCCGGCGAGGACCTCGAGGAGCGCTTCCTGGAGATCCTCGAGGCCTACGTGGCCCGGCGGTTCGGGGAAGGGTAGCCCTGGCCTACGCCCTTTCCCTCGCGCTGGCGGCCCCGACGCCCCGCCTCCGGGGCTCGGGTCTGGACCGCTCGCCTGGCGGCTCACCCCCTTCGTCTACCCCCTCCTCCAGACCGGCCTCCTCCTCGCCCGGGCCGGGTTCGCCGGGCTGCCGGCGGCCCGGCGTGGGAGCTTTTTTCGGCGCTGGCGCACCCGCCCCCGACGGGGTTCCGCCTCTTTACCCAAAGCTTTTTCCTGCTCCTGGCCCTGCTTTTCCCCGCCTTCGGCTGGGTGCTGGCCAGCGATCCGCCGCCCCCGAACCGGCGCTTCGAGGCGGTGAGCCGGCGGGGTCTGGAGGACCCGGCCTTCTGGGAGCGGTCCAACCGGCTCGTCGGCCGGCTCATGCTGGCCCTCGCGCCCCCGCTCGCCCTGGCCGCCTGGTGGCTTCCCTTTCTCGCCAACCTGGCCCTCTTTTCGCTGGTGCTGGGGGGTTGATCACCGCCGTTTCTTGGCCCCTCCCCCTGTCCGGTCGAGGGGCCCCCTGATATTTCGTTGACAAGCGAAATGAAAAGGCTTACAGTAAGGGCGTGGCCGGGAACGCCGTCTTCCGTGCCCTTGCCGACCCCACCCGGCGGGCCATTCTCAAGGCCCTTCGTGAAGGGCCCTTAAGCGCCGGGGCGCTCGCCGAGCGGTTCCCCCTCTCCCGCTCGACCCTCTCCCAGCACCTCGGGGTGCTGCTCGAGGCCGGCCTGGTGGAGGTCGAGCGCGAGGGAAGGCGGCGGATCTACCGGCTTTCCACCTCGGTCCTCGAGGACGTGCTTGCCTTCCTGATCGAGCTTAAGGGGGGGAGAAACGATGAAGAGGAACCTCTCTCCGGTTCTAGCGCTGGCGCTTAGCTGGGTGGCGGCCCTTTGGGCGGTGGCCGTCTTTCCCGAGCGGATCCCCGCCCACTGGAACCTCACCGGGGCGGTCGACCGCTGGGGGTCGAAGTACGAGCTGTTGATCGTGCCCGCGGTCCAGCTTCTGCTGGTCGGTCTCCTTTGGGTCTGGCCCCGGTTCGATCCGGCCCGGCGGGGGGAGTGGAAGAGCTGGCCCTTGCTGGTGGGGATCACCGCCTGGGGGTTCACCCTCTTGGAGCTCGGCATCCTCTACCTCACCCGAGCCACCCTCGCCGGCCAGCCGGGCGAGCTCGGGCTTAGGGGTCTCTGGCTCGGGATCGGGTTGTTCTTTCTGGTAATCGGCAACTACCTGCCCAAGGCCCCCCAGAACTGGGTCTTCGGCATGCGCACCCCCTGGACCCTCACCAGCCGGCGCGCCTGGGCGGTGACCAACCGGCTCGCCGGATGGGTCTTCGCGGCCCTCGGGGTAGTGCTGGTCCTGGTGGCCCTCTTCTGGCCAGGACCCAGCGTCGCCTACGCGGTGCTCGGGCTGATCGGCCTGTTGCTCGCGAGCGCGCTCTACCTGACCTGGCTTTCCTACCGCATCTGGCGGGAGGAGCGGAGGGGCGCATGAAGCGGGCCGCGGTCTTCCTCCTCGCCCTTGGGCTTTTGGTCCTGGCCCTGTGCCCGGAGGCCGAGCGGGTGAAGAATCCATCCGGGCCGAGTGGTTTTCCAAGGCGTTTTTAGCCCAAGTTTCCGCCGAACAGGTGGCGGCGATCGTGCGGCAACTCACCGCGCAACTGGGGGCGTTCGAAGGCGTTCGCAAGGAGGGCGCGCACTACGCGGCCGTCTTCGAAAAGGGCGTGGTGCCGGTGGTGATCCGGCTGGACGCCGAGGGAAGGATCGCCGGCCTCTTCTTCAAGCCCCCGCGGGCCCGGCTGGCCTCGTTGGCCGAGGCCAAGGAGCGGATCGCCGCCCTGCCCGGGAAGACCCAGTTTTTGGTCCTCAGGGGAACGACCCCGCTCGCCCGGCTCCACCCCGGCGAGCGGCTGGCGGTGGGCTCGGCCTTCAAGCTCTCGGTGCTGGCGGCGTTGCTGGACGCGGTGGAAAACGGGGCGCACGGCTGGGGGGAGACCCTGCCCTTGAAGGCGGCTTGGAGGAGCCTCCCTTCCGGCGAGCTGCAGAACTGGCCCGAGGGCACCCCGCTCACGCTGGCCGACTACGCCGGGCGGATGATGGCCGAAAGCGACAACACCGCCGCCGACCACCTGATCCACCTCCTCGGGCGAAGGCGGGTGGAACGCTTCGCCTTCGAAAACCGCCCTTTGCTTACCACCCGTGCGCTTTTCGTTCTGCGCACGAACCCCGACCTCAAAAAGCGCTGGAAGGCGGGGGACGAAGCGGCCCGTCGGGCGGTGCTCGTGGAGGCTGAGGCCCGGCCCCTCCCAACTCCGGGTGCGTTCCTCGCCGCCGGGCCCGATCTCGCGGTGGAGTGGCGCTACCGGGCCGACGAGCTCTGCCAGCTTGCCTACGCCGCCCTCAAGACCCCCCTCTCGGGGATCAACCCCGGCCTCGCCCCAGAGGGGGTCTGGCGTCGGATCGCTTTCAAGGGCGGGAGCGACCTCGGGGTGCTGAACCTCACCACCGCTTTGGTGGCCGGGAACGGGGAGCGCTACTGCGCGGTCGCCACCTGGAACAACCCCGAGGGCGTCGAGGCCGATCGCCTCTACGCCCTCTACGGCGGGGTGCTGGACATGCTCGCGGCCGGGGTCCGGCGCTAGGCGGGGCGGCCCCGCTTGTGCCCGGACCGGGGGCGCCGGCGCCTTCTTAAGGTCCTCCCGGGTAGGCTAGGCTCATGCGCACCTGGCTCTTCGTCCCCGGGTACGACGAGCGAAGTCCGGAAAAGCGCTTAGTTTGGAAGGTACCCCTTTGAGGGGCGCTTGGCCAGGGGGTGGACCCTCCGGTGAGTTTCACCTTTTAGAACCAACTGGAATAAGCCGCCGTTACTCTGCACGGGCAAGTAGGAACCCCCAGCCAGCATGCTGGCTGGGGGTTGGCCAAGCGCTGCGTCAGGGTTGGCAGATCCCGGCCTGGGTGAGCAACTGACTCAGGCTCATGTCGCCGCTTGCGGTGTGGACGGTGACGTGAGCGCCCGGGCAGGGGGCGTTGAGGTCGTCGAGGGTCCCGTCGAAGGTGGCCACGGTCTGTCCGTCGGCCTTCAGGCTGCCGTTCACGTCGATCGAGGTCAACGCGCCGGTGGCGGGGTCGCGCTGGAGGTTGGTGGCGGTGGCGTCGAAGGTGGTGGTGTGGTGGCCGTGGGCCTGGGTGTTGGTCTCGCTGCTCAGGGTGAGGTGGCCGGAGTTCACGGTGAAGTCGGTGATGAAGCAGTTGGCGTCGCGGGTGGCCTGGCCGTTGAAGTCCACGCTGGCGTTGAACGAAGCCTTGTCCCCGTTGGCGGCGGTGGCGCTTACCCCGGCGGTGAGGCCGATCTTGGTGTCGTTTTGGGTGAGGCCGAAGCTGAGCCCGAGGGTGGACTGGCTGCCCAGGGTGACGCTCAGGTCGGCCTGGTTGGGTTGCAAGATGTCCTTACCGGTGGCGTTGCAGTGGTCGTAGCTGGCGGTGAAGTCGGCGGAGCCCACGTTCTGGCCGTCCAGTGCGAAGGTCGCCCCCGCGTGGGTGGGCATCTCGTGGTCGTTGCCGTCCGGACCGTAGAGCGTCTTGGTGGGGGCGCCGTTTTTGTCCCAGTCCACGCTGAGGACCGCGACCTGGTTGTTGGCCGTGCTCCACTTGAGCTCGAGGTCGGTGGGCGGGTTGGGCGTGTACTGGGTGGGGTTTTGGGGGTCCTGGGTGTAGTCGAACCCGCCGCGGAGGAGGTTCTGGACCGCCAGCGGCATCAGGGAGAGCGGCCGACCGGAGAGCGCCTGGGCGGTGAACCGCATCCCCGCGGCCAGCGAGAGCTGGTTCAGAGGCGAACCCATCAAGGACCCGATGGCGGGGTCGTTCTGGAGGCCCTGCACGACCGCGTTGATGTCCTGGTTCTGCTGACCGAGGTAGCTGGAGAGTTGCTGCTGGTTCCAGGTGGGTTGGTTGCCGCCTCCAACTGTCCCGCAACCAGCGAGAAGGAGCAGAAGCCCAAGAAGAACCGATCCCGGCCTTGCTAGAGCCTTCATAAAATCACCCCCACGATTACGATTAGCATAGAGAGCCTTGCTATACAAGTGGATCTTCACTGAACATGCCCACCCATACGTGCCTCGTTTCGTTAGGCTAGGCTCATGCGCACCTGGCTCTTCGTTCCCGGGCACGACGCCCGCAAGCTCGAAAAGGCCCTCGCCTCCGAGGCCGACGCGGTGATCGTGGACTGGGAGGACGCGGTCCCCGAGGAGAAAAAGCCCGAGGCCCGAAGGACCACCGCCCGGGTGCTGGCGAACGCCGCCCCTCGGCCCCGGGTCACGCTCCGGGTCAACCACCCGGAGAGCCCCTTCTTCGAGGAGGACCTCGAGGCCCTCCCCCTGTCCCACGTCGCCGCGCTGGTGCTCCCCAAGGTCGAGGCGCCGGGGGAGCTCGAGCGGGCGCGCCGGGCGGAGCTCCCCCTCCTCGCCATGATCGAGAGCGCCCGCGCGGTACTCGCCCTTTCTGAGATCGCCCGGGCCCGGCCCGAGCGCTTCATCCTCGGCGCCCTCGACTACCTGAAGGATATCGGCGCCCGCCACACCAAGGAGGCGTTGCTCTTCGCCCGGAGCCTGCTGGTGAACGTGAGCCGGGCCGCCGGGCTCGCGCCCCCCATCGCCGGGGTCTGGCCCTACCTCGAGGACGAGGGCGGCCTCTTGGAGGAAGCCCGCCACGAGCGCGCGCTCGGCTTCGCCGGAAAGACCCTCCTCCACCCGAGGCAGATCGCCCCGGTACAACGGGCCTTCGCCCCCACCGAAGAAGAGCTAAAGGAGGCCCGGGCGATCCTCGCCGCCTGGAAAGCGGCCCGGGCCGAGGGGCGGGCGGTCGCCAAACTGCCGGACGGCCGCTTCCTCGACCCGCCGGTGGTAGCCTGGGCCGAGCGGATCCTTAAAGAGACTGGTTAAGACGGTTAAACATGCTCTGCAGGTTTTGCGAATGGAGAAGGGTGCGTGGGTGGCCCCATTCTTGAGCACCGGCCGAATTCCGCCTAAAATTGTTGCAATCGGACGGATAGGGAACGCCGAAGGCGCCTATTATTTCTAAAAGCGGTTTTTGTTAGGGGGGAGGCATGCGGAAAAAACTGGTTCGATATGCTGCGGCGGGTGAGGCCGAGGGGGCCACAAACGGCCAGGATCAAGCCCTCGAGGTTGCGAAGGCCATTATCTCCCGGGCTGTGGAGGGGGTGCCTTCTCTAAGGCTGACTTCTTGCAAAAAGCTAGCTGAGACCTACCTATCCGATTCCCGCTATGCGGATCACGACGCACGCGTTGACTCCTTGATAAGATGGGAGTCCGCCAAAAACTTCACGAGCGGCTTCTTAAGTGGATTGGGAGGGGTATTAACGTTGCCGGTTTCCATCCCTGCGACCATAGGAGCCTCCTATGTTCTGCAAGCCAGGATGAGTGGCGCCATCGCCTATATCTACGGCTACGACGTAGACGATGAGCGAGTAAGGACACTGGTGCTTTTAACCTTGATCGGGGACAGTGCGAAGGAACCCTTGAAGCAGGCTGGGATCAAGATTGGACAAGCACTTACTAAGAACTTAATCCAGAAGATACCTGGAGAATTATTAGTGCAAATAAATAAAAAGGTGGGGTTCCGCTTGCTTACCAAGGCGGGGACGAAAGGGGTCATCAACTTGACCAAAGCGGTACCGGTTGTAGGTGGGGTGGTGGGTGGCGCCACGGATTTTTTAGCGTGTAAAGCCGTAGGGCGGGTAGCGAAAGAGCTCTTTAGGCCTAAATAACCACGACCAACGCTGCGGTCTGGCTGAGGCCTCTACGCTGACGCTCGGTTGGCCGCAAAAGCGCTGCGAATTCCCTTCAAGCAGAAGAAAGAAGGTATGCCTACCGCTGCTCGCCCTCGGTTACCCAGTGGAGGAGGCTTCGGGCGGCCGCGACGATCCTCACGGCCGCATCGGCTCGCCGAGCTCGACGAGGTTGCCCTGGGGGTCCTTGAGGAGGAAGGTGCGGTAGCCGAAGCCGCGGTCCTTTGGCGGTCCCTCCGCGAGGCCCTTGGCCTTGAGCTCCTGGTAGAGGGCGTCCACGTCCCCCACCTCGAGAAAGATCCCCGCGCCCCGGGTGGCCTCCCCGCCTTCCGCCTGGTGGAGGGCGAGGGCGGCGGGGCCGGTTTCGAACGTGACCCACCTTCCATAGTTGGCCTGGACCTTGAGGCCGAGCCCCTGGTAGAAGGCCTTCATGCCTTCGATGTCGGGGGTGTGGAGCACCAGGAAGGCTAGCCGCCGCCCTGCCTCCTTCCGGCCCGCGGTCGGCCTGGCGCGCCCGTG
>JALSRQ010000151.1 GCA_026984675.1 Thermaceae bacterium | reverse complement strand
CCCCGGGGCAAGTTCATCGTCATCACCGGGGTCTCCGGTTCCGGAAAGAGCACGCTGGCCTTCGACACCATCTACGCCGAGGGCCAGCGGCGCTACGTCGAGAGCCTCTCGTCCTACGCCCGCCAGTTCCTGGGGGTGATGGACAAGCCCGACGTCGAGCGGATCGAGGGGCTCTCCCCGGCGATCTCGATCGACCAGAAGACGACCTCCCACAACCCCCGCTCCACGGTGGGGACGGTGACCGAGATCCACGACTACCTGCGGCTGCTCTTCGCCCGGGCGGGGGTCGCCCACTGCCCCGCCTGCGGCCGTCGGATCGAGCGCACCTCGGCCTCGGAGATCACCGATCGGCTCCTGCAAAGGCCCGAGGGCACCCGGGCGATCCTCATGGCCCCCCTGGTCCGGGGGCGGAAGGGCGAGTACCAGACCCTCTTTAAGCAGCTCCAGAAGGAGGGCTACGCCCGGGTCCGGGTCGACGGGGTGTTCTACCGCCTCGAGGAGGCCGTCGAGCTGGGGCTCGCCCGCTACGAAAAGCACGACATCGACCTGGTGGTGGACCGGGTGGTCCTCAAGCCCGAGGAACGCCCCCGCATCGCCGAGAGCGTCGAGCTTGCCCTGCTCCGGGGCGACGGGCTGCTCCGGGTCTTCTACCCCGACGACGACCGGGAGGAGCTCTTTTCCGAGAAGTTCGCCTGCCCCGAGCACGGGGCGGTGCTGGAGGAGCTCGAGCCCCGCATCTTCTCGTTCAACTCCCCCTACGGCGCCTGCCCCGCCTGCAGCGGCCTGGGCTACAAGCTCGAGTTCGACCGCGAGCTGGTGGTGAACCCCGAGCGCTCGCTGGCCGAGGGGGCGATCATCCCCTGGTCGCGGGGCCGCGACACCGGCCGCGGGTTCCTTTGGGACCGGCTCCGGGCCCTCGCCGACCACCTCGGCTTCGACCTCTACACCCCCTTCAAGGAGCTCACCCCCGAGCAACAGGAAGCCGTGCTCTACGGGCTTCCCGAGCCCTTCGAGGTGGTCTTTCGCCGGGGCGGGCGGGAGACCGGCCGCATCAAGATGCGGTTCGAGGGGGTCATCCCCTGGCTCAAGAAGAAGTACGAGGAGACCGACTCGGAGGGCATCCGGGAGACCCTCGAGGGCTACATGGCGCTCCACGCCTGCCCGGTCTGCGGCGGCACCCGCTACCGCCCCGAGGTGCTGGCGGTGACCGTGGCCGGCAAGAACATCGCCGAGGTGGGGGCGATGAGCGTGAAGGAGGCCCTCGGCTTCTTCCAGGGCCTGGAGGACCGGCTCACCGACTACCAGCGGAAGATCGCCGCCCCCATCCTGCGGGAGATCCGGGCCCGGCTGGGCTTTCTGGCCGACGTCGGCCTCGACTACCTCTCGCTCGACCGGGCCGCCAACACCCTCTCGGGGGGCGAGGCCCAGCGGATCCGCCTCGCCACCCAGGTGGGTAGCGGCCTGACCGGCGTGCTCTACGTCCTCGACGAGCCCTCGATCGGCCTCCACCCCCGCGACAACCAGCGGCTGATCCGCACCCTCAAGCGGCTCCGCGACCTCGGCAACACCCTCATCGTGGTCGAGCACGACGAGGAGACGATCCGGAGCGCCGACTGGGTGGTCGACATGGGCCCGGGGGCCGGCGTCCACGGGGGGCGGGTGGTGGCCGAGGGTCCCCCGGAGGCGATCGCGGAAAACCGGGCGAGCCTCACCGGCGCCTACCTCCGGGGCGAGAAGCGGATCGCCGTTCCCAAGGAGCGCCGGCGGGGCAGCGGGCGGCGGCTGGTGATCCGGGGGGCCCGGGAGCACAATCTCAAGAACCTCGACGTGGCCATCCCCCTGGGCACCTTCGTGGCCATCACCGGCCCCTCCGGCTCGGGGAAGAGCACCCTCCTCCACGAGATCCTCTACGCCCGGCTGGCCCGCGAGCTGATGCGGGCCAAGACGATCCCCGGGGCCCACGACGGGGTGGAGGGGGTGCACCACCTCGACAAGGTGATCGAGATCGACCAGAGCCCGATCGGTCGCACCCCTCGCTCCAACCCCGCCACCTACACCGGGGTCTTCGACGAGATCCGGGCCCTCTTCGCCAAGACCCCGGAGGCGCGGAAGCGGGGGTACAACCCCGGGCGGTTCTCGTTCAACGTCAAGGGGGGGCGGTGCGAGGCCTGCCGCGGCGACGGCACGGTCAAGATCGAGATGCTCTTTTTGCCCGACGTCTACGTGCCCTGCGAGGTCTGCAAGGGGAAGCGCTACAACAAGGAGACCCTCGAGGTCCGGCTCCGGGGCAAGAACATCGCCGACGTCCTCGACATGACCGTGGAGGAGGCCCTCGCCTTCTTCCAGGCGGTGCCGGCGATCACCCGCAAGCTCCAGCTCATGGTCGACGTCGGCCTCGGCTACATGAAGCTGGGCCAGCCCTCGCCGACCCTCTCGGGGGGCGAGGCCCAGCGGATCAAGCTGGCCACCGAGCTCGGCAAGAAGGCGACCGGCCGCACCCTCTACATCCTCGACGAGCCCACCACCGGCCTCCACTTCGACGACGTGAAGAAGCTCCTCGACGTCCTCCACCGCCTGGTCGAGGCCGGCAACACGGTGGTGGTCATCGAGCACAACCTCGACGTAATCAAAACCGCCGACTGGATCATCGACCTCGGCCCCGAGGGCGGCGACCGGGGCGG
The DNA here is from genome assembly GCA_026984675.1 of Thermaceae bacterium. GTDB lineage: Bacteria > Deinococcota > Deinococci > Deinococcales > Marinithermaceae > WFXV01. The sequence goes on along the minus strand of JALSRQ010000151.1, from coordinate 4,404 downwards.
CTACCTGGTCGCCGAGGGGACCCCCGAGGCGGTGGCGGCGAACCCCAAGAGCCCGACCGGGGCCTTCCTCCGCCGCATCCCCGAGATCGCCGAGCGGCTTGAGGTCGCCGCCGACTAGCGCCTAAAGAGCAGGTAGAGCAGGGCGAGGAGCGCCAGCAACCCCAGCCCCACCGCCAGGCTGAAGGCAACCTCGGGGTAGCGGCCGTAGCCGAGTTCCGGCCACGGTACCCGGCGGACCGTGGGGCCGTGGCAGTCCAGGCAACCGAGGGCGTTCTCGGCGGGCTCGACCCCGTGGTTGACGCTCATGTAGCGCACCAGGGTAACGTACTCGCCCTGGAAGTCCAGCCCCGCCAACCTCGCCCCCACCTCGGCGGCCTTGCCGGCGTTCCCGGTAGCGAAGACCAGGCCCACCTTCACCGGGACCGGGATTCCCGCCCGGGCGTCGAAGGGGACCACCGCCTCGTGGTACTTGAAGGGGTAGAGCTTGCCGTCGGTCTCGAAGAAGAGTCCCTTGCGCCGGGCCCCTTGGCTGGCCGGGGCGAGGTAGGTGAGCCGATCGCCGGCCACCCGCGCCGGCTCGGGGTAGAGGTAGGCGAGGCGGGTCTTCTCGTTCCAAAAGCCCAGCACCGGCGGGAGGTTGGACTTGAACCGGATCTCCGGCTCCCAACGCTTCATTTTGGGGCTAAAGACGGTCTTCGACCAGTCGCGGCGGGTGTCGGTGGGGGTCTTCTTGGCGTAACGGGGGATATGGCAGGTCTGGCAGGCGACCTTCTCGGTGTGGAAGGTCTCCAGCACCCAGCCCAGCACCGGCCGGGTGTGGCGGCGTTGGTGGCAGTCGGCGCACTCCGGGACCGGCGCCTTGGCGCTGCGGGCCCAGGTGTCGGGGCCCCGGAGGGCCAGCTCGTGGTCCTTGAAGACGTGGCAGTCGGTGCAGGTCATCCCCCGGGCGAGGTGAACGTCGACCTCCTCGTCGACCTTGCCGAGGAGGGCGGGCTCGAGGTTGGGCCGCTTGAACCCCGGCCCCCCGCCGGAGTAGGCGTGGCAGAGCAGGCACTGGTCCTTGGGAGGGGTCTTAACGATCGCCGCCGCCAGCTTCTCCAGGGGCACCTTGACCCGGTAGCGCCAGGTGCCGGTGGCGTCCCGGTAGACCTCCTTCGCCCCGGTCTTGATCGCCTTGGGGCCGGCGGGGTAGACGGCGGGGTCGGCGTGGCAGGCCAGGCAGTCGACGTTGTCCAGCTGCTCGGGGGTGGCCTCGGGCTGGGGCACCCGCCCCATGCTGACCCCGTGGCACATCGAGCAGCCGGTGGCGATGAGGGCCCCCTTCTGGTCGGCGTGCTCGGGGGGCGGCGCCTTTAAGATCGCCTTGCCGATGTAGTTGACGTTCTTGCTTCCTTGCCAGAAAATTGCGCCGCAGAAGTCGTTGTAAGCGTACTTACCGCCGGCCAGGACCGGTCCCTTTCCCACCACGTCGGCCACCCGGTTGGCCATCTGGTAGTGGTAGCTATGGAAGGCCTCCCGGACCGCCTCCCGGTGGCAGTCGAGGCAGGCGCCGGCGCCGTCGTAGGCGGGGATCCCCGCCTTTTTGAAGGCCTCGGTGTGGTCGGCGTAGGCCAGCCTAGGGCGGGCCTGCAGGGTGGTTTTGGCGGCGACCGGGGCCTTGGGACCGTAGAAGAAGAGCAGCGCGACGGCGCCCACGGCCACCAGCACCGCCAGGGCGAAGAGCCGCGTGCCGCGCATCTCTCATACCCCCTTCATCTCTAGTAATAGGGGTAGGAAGCCGGACAGATGTCCTGGCCCGGGTATAGAATCCCCGCGTGAGCGGCTTGCGGGAGGCCCGCCGGGTGGTGGTCAAGGTGGGGTCGGCGGTGCTCGCCGACAAGCGGGGGCTTCGGCCCGAGCGGTTCGCGGCGGTGGCCGGGGGCCTTGGGGCCCTGGCGGCGGCGGGGTTGGAGGCGGTGCTGGTCTCCTCGGGGGCGATCGCCGCCGGTCGGGCCCTGCTCGGCCGCCCCCGGCCCCGGAGCCTGCCCGAGCTCCAGGCCCTGGCGGCCGCCGGCCAGCCCGAGCTGATGCGGGCCTGGAAAGAGGCCTTCGCCCCGACCCCGGTGGCCCAGGTCCTCCTCGACGCCGGCGACCTCGCCGACCGGGGGCGGTTTTTGAACGCCAAGAACACCCTCGAGGCCCTCCTCGCCTGGGGCGTGGTCCCGGTGGTCAACGAGAACGACACGGTGATGACCGAGGAGATCCAGTTCGGCGACAACGACCAGCTGGCCGTGCTGCTGGCGGCGGTGGTCGAGGCCGACTGGGTCCTCCTGCTCTCCGACGTCGACGCCCTCTACGACCGGGACCCCCGCCGGGACCCGGGGGCCCGGCCGGTCCGGGAGCTGGCCGAGGTGACCCCCGAGGTGCTGGCCATGGCCGGGGACCGGCCCGGCCGGGCGGGGCGGGGGGGCATGCGCTCCAAGCTCTTCGCCGCCAAGCGGGCGCTGGACGCCGGGGTGGGGCTCTGGCTGTTGCCCGGCCGCGACCCCGAGGCGATCCCCAAGGCGCTTCGGGGCGAGGCGGTGGGCACCCGCTTCCGCCCCCATGGCCGCCGCTACGCCGGCCGGAAGCGCTGGCTGGCCCAGCTCCCCCTGATCCAGGGCGAGCTGGTGGTCGACGCCGGGGCCGCCCGGGCCCTCCGGGAGCGGGGGGCGAGCCTGCTGCCGGTGGGGGTCCGGGCGGTCCGCGGCAACTTCCCGGCCGGGGCCCCGGTGCGGGTGGTCGACGAGAGGGGGCGGCTGGTCGGCTACGGCCTGGTGAGCCTGGGCTCGGAGACCCTGGAGCGGATCCTGGGGATGCACTCGGGGGAGGTCGCCCGCTTCCTCGGTAAGGGGGCCCCCGAGGAGGTCATCCACCGCGACCGGTTCGCGCTGGCCGAGGGCCTCGAGGCCTCTGCTAGGCTGGAGCCATGACCGCGGTGCGCGAACTCGCCGCCCGGGCCAAGGCGGCCGCCCGCCGGATGGCCTACGCCTCCGGGAGGGCCAAGAGCCGGGCGCTGTTGGCGGCGGCCCGGCGGCTTTGGGAGGAGCGGGACCGGATCCTCGAGGCCAACCGGGCCGACCTCGAGGCCGCCCGCGCGGCCGGGCTCTCGGGGGCCAAGTACGACCGCCTCCGGCTCGACGAGCCCACCCTCCGGACCCTGCACGACGGGCTCCGGCAGCTGGCCGAGGCCCCCGAGGTGGTGGGGGCGATCGAGGCGATGAGAAGGCTTCCAAACGGCCTGGAGGTGGGCCGGATGCGGGTCCCCCTGGGGCTGGTGGGGTTCGTCTACGAGTCCCGGCCGGGGGCCACCGTCGAGGCCGCCGGGCTGGTGGTCAAGGCCGGGAACGCGATCCTGCTCCGGGGGGGGCGCGAGGCGCTCCAAAGCAACCTCGCCCTGGTGGCGATCCTCAGGGCGGCGCTGGCCGAGGCCGGGCTTCCCGAGGACGCGGTGAGCCTGGTCCCCACCCCCGACCGCTCGGCGGTGCTGGAGATGCTCGGGCTTTCGGAGTACATCGACGTGATGATCCCCCGCGGCGGCGACGCCCTGATCCGGCTGGTCACCGAGCACGCCCGCATGCCGGTGCTCTTCCACGCCAAGGGGGTGAACCACCTCTACTTCGACCGGGGCGCCGACCCCGAGATGGGGGTCGCCCTCACCGTCAACGGCAAGGTGCAGCGGCCCGGGGTGTGCAACGCGCTGGAGACCCTCTTGGTCCATCAGGACGAGGCCCCCGCCTTCCTACCCCGGGTCGCCGAGGCCCTGGCGGCCCACGGGGTGGAGCTCCGGGGCGACCCGGCCGCCCGGCGGATCGTCCCCGGGATGAAGCCGGCCACCGGGGAGGACTGGGCCGCCGAGTACCTCGACCTGATCCTGGCGGTGCGGGTGGTCCCGGACATGGACGCCGCCCTGGACCACATCGCCCGGTACGGCAGCCACCACACCGAGGTGATCGTCACCCGCGACTACGACCGGGCCCGCCGGTTCCTCCGCGAGGTCGACGCCAGCCTGGTGCTGGTCAACGCCAGCCCCCGGTTGAACGACGGCTACCAGCTCGGCCTGGGGGCGGAGATCGGCATCAGCACCACCAAGCTCCACGCCTACGGTCCCATGGGGGTGCGGGAGCTCACCACCACCAAGTGGGTGGGGCTGGGCAGCGGGCAGGTGCGGGAGTAATGGCCGGGCCGATCCGTCGCTACCTCGAGGCCGCCCTCGAGGCCGCCGAGCTGGAGCGGGGGCCGGGTGGCTGGCGGGCGGAACTCCCCGCCCTGGGCCTGGCGGTCGAGGCCCGCAGCGCCAAGAAGGCCCTCGCCCGGCTTTCCGACGCGATCGAGGTCGAGGTCCTGCGGCGGCTCACCGAGGGGCGCCCCCTGCCCGCCTTCGAC
>JALSRQ010000150.1 GCA_026984675.1 Thermaceae bacterium | reverse complement strand
TCTCCTTCCGTCAGGAAGGTGCGGGGGTTGCCCACGTAGTAGATGGGCCGCCGGTACCAAAGGGGCTTCGGGCGGAGCTTGGGGTGGGGTTTGCCGGTGAGGCGCTCGTAGAGGAGGGCGAGCCGGTAGGTCCGGGGCTGAAACTGCTTGAGCCAGCCCTTGCTGGCCCCGATCACGTGGGCTTCATAGAGCATGAAGTCGCGAAAGCTCACCGGCGAAAAGGGCAGAAGCGGCGCCGGGTCAAAGGGGGCGGGCCCCTCCGCGTTTTCGAGCAGGCGGACGATGCGCCCAAAAAGCGGCGGTCCCCCGGCCAGCGCCTCGATCAGGTCGTAGGCGGCGTTTCCTAGCTCGCGCGCAAAGGGGGCGAGCGGCCACCACGCCCCCTCGTACCAGGCCGCCACCGCTTCCTTTCCGTCTTCCGTCCGTACCCGGCGAAAGCGCATCACTCCTCCAGGATCGCCACCACCCGGGCCGGCCCCGCGCTCGCCCCCTCGATCTTCAGGGGAAACGCGGCCACCTTGAAGCCAAAGGGCGGGAGCCGGTCCAGGTGGACGAGCCGTTCGATCTGGGCGTAGGGGAGGTCCACCTGGTGGGCGGCCCAGAAGATCCCCGGGCGCCGCGCTTTAAGGGCGGCCTCGGCCTCGAGGTCGAGGGGCGCGTCCCAGCTCCAGGCGTCGATCCCCATCACCCGCACCCCTTGCTCATAGAGCCAGCGGGTGGCCTCCGGGGTGACCCCGGGGCCCAGGAGGAAGTAGTTCGGATCGTCGTAGAAGGCGTCCATCCCGGTGCGGACGAGCACGATGTCCAGGGGTTTCAGCCGGTAGCCGATGCGGCTGAGCTCGGCCTCGATCTCCTCCGGGCGGATCGCCTGGCCCCGCTCCCTTCCGGTGAAGTCGAGCACCACGCCGTCGGAGAAAAACCACTCGAGGGGCAGCCGGTCCACGGTCGCCGCCGGCTCGCCCCGGATCCGCGAGTTGTAGTGGTAGGGCGCGTCCACGTGGGTGGCGTCGTGGGTGCCGAGGCGGGTGATGGTCTCGGTGGCCCAGCCCTCGCCGTCTTTAAGCAGGGACCGGGGCACGCCGAAAAGCGCCTCGATCTGGGCCGCGCCCTCGGCATGGCCGTGGTAGACGATCTCGGTTTTGAACAACTCCGGTACCCCTTCCGGGCTCGGCCGGATGGGGGCGGAAAGGTCCACGATCCGCATCCCTCACCTCCCGAAGCGCGTTACTCGAAGAGTCTATCAGTAGGCCAGGGCAAAGCCCACCGAGCCGCCCACCCCGAAGGGCAGGCCGGCCCTCAGGGTGACGTCGGCGATCACGTTGGGGATGACCCGAAACTGCAGGTTGGCCAGCCCCTCCACCGCCGGGCGCAGGGCGATTGCGTCCCCGCCCCCGACCGGGTAGCAGACCGAGAGGCCCCCGCCCCCGCCCAGGCGGATCCGGTAGGTCGTCCGGGCTTCGTAGGCATAGCCCAGCCAGTCGAGCAGGCCCAGGTAGCAGACGGACCCCCCCGAGAGCGAGAGCGCCCCCGAGGCCGCCATCCAAAGCCGCCACGCCCGGTACTCGAGGAACCCGCCGAGCTCGAAGTGGGGGGCGAGGTCGGTCCCCAAACCCCCGATCCCGACCACCCCCAAGGAGCCCGTGACCTGGTCCATGGCCAGCGGGGCGTGGAAGACGTGGGTGTTGCCGACCACCACCGGCGGCCCCGACGGCGGGCAGGGGTGCGCCGGGGGCGGGCCCGCCAGGGCGAGCCCGCCAAGCAGCCCGAACACCGCGGCGAACCTTCGCATGGGTCGAGTTTATCCGCCTTTTGCATCTGCTAAGATGAACCTCCGGGCGCGCGCCCGTAGCTCAGCAGGATAGAGCGAGCGCCTCCTAAGCGCTAGGTCGGAGGTTCGAATCCTCCCGGGCGCACCAGAGCAGAACGCAAAGCTTCCGCCCCCGATCGTGGGGGCGGAAACGCTTGGGGCACCCGGCCCCCGGCAAATCCGGGCATTCGGCTAGGCTTATCCGACTTCCTGGTTTAAACTCGGAACCATGTCGGCGATGGGGCTTCTCTTCCTCACGCTCTTCAACAGCATCCTCGGCCTCTCGGTCCTCTTCCCCATCATCGGGCCGCTGGCCCGCGAGCTGGGACTCACCGAGTTCCAGACCGGCCTCTTCTCCACCGGCTACGCCTTCATGCAGTTTTTGATGAGCCCCTACTGGGGGCGAAAGAGCGAGCAGGTGGGCCGGAAGCCCATCCTGCTGGTGGGGATCCTGGGATTTTCGCTCTCGTTCTTCCTCTTCGCCTTCTTCGCCCAGCTCCGCTTCCTGGGCCTGCTCGGGGTGGGGGCCACCTTCGCCCTCCTGCTGCTCGCCCGGCTGCTCGGGGGCACCCTCTCCTCGGCCACCCTCCCCACCGCCCAGGCCTACGTCGCCGACATCACCGGCCGGGCCGACCGCACCGCCGGCATGGCGGTGATCGGGGCCGCCTTCGGGCTGGGGGTGATCCTGGGTCCGGGGATCGGCGGCCTGCTGGCCAAGATCCACCTGCTGGCCCCGGTCTACTTCTCGGCCGGGCTGGCTCTTTTGAACGCGCTCTTCGTCTGGATCAAGCTGCCCGAGCCGAAAAAGCACGTCCACCTGGACACCGCCCCCGTCCTCCGCTTCCACGACCCCCGGATCCTGCCGCTGCTCGCCGCCGGGCTGGTGATCAGCCTGGCCTCGGTGGGGATGGAGACCACCGTGGCCTTCTACTTCCAGGACCGGCTCGGCCTCGACGCCACCGCCACCGCCCGCAGCGTGGCCACCGCCCTGGTGGTCTACGGGCTGGCGGCGGTCTTCGTGCAGGGCTTTCTGATCCGCCGCTTCAAGTGGCCGCCGGTGGCGCTGCTGGCCGGCGGGCTGCCGCTTTCGTTCCTGGGCTTCTTGCTCTTCGTCTTTGCCCACGGCTTTGGCCTCTTAACCCTGGCCCTGGTGCTCCAGGGGGTGGGGCAGGGGCTCAGCGCCCCCGGGGTCACCGCCGCCCTCTCGCTGGCGGTGGGCGAGCACGAGCAGGGGGTGGTGGCCGGGCTCAACAGCGCCGCCCAGGCCCTCGGGCGGATGCTCGGCCCGGTGGTCGGCACCGGCCTCTACCAGTGGGTGGCGCCGGCCGCCCCCTACGCCCTGAGCGCCGGGCTCCTGCTCCTGGCCGGCGGGCTGTTGCTCACCCCCGCCTCCCGCCGGGCGCTCCGCGCTTGACACCGCCGGAGCCGGCCGGCATCATGGGGTATGCGGCCCAGGCCGCGTCCGGAGGGTTGGCCGAGCGGTTGAAGGCGGCGGTCTTGAAAACCGCTGTGGGCCTTGGGCCCACCGGGGGTTCGAATCCCTCACCCTCCGCCAGGAAGGCACGGAGAGGTGGCCGAGTGGTCGAAGGCGGCACCCTGCTAAGGTGTTGTGCGGGTAACCCCCGCACCGCGGGTTCGAATCCCGCCCTCTCCGCCAAACGGCGCCCCTAGCGGGCGTCTTCTTTTACCAGTGCTCGAACTTGGTGGAGACCCAGTCGAGCCGGGCCCAACCCCGGGCCTCCCGGAAGCCAAAGTGGATGGTGTAACGCCCCGGCTCCAGGCGCTTTTTCACCACCCCCTGGAAGGTCTTCTCAAACCGCTTGGGCCGGGTGAGGCGGCGTCCGGCCTTGTTGGTGATCCAGACCTCGAGGCGCCCCCGCCGGAGCTCGCCCCGCACCTTGACCTTGATCGCGTCGTCGGTGCCCCGGAGGATCAGGTCGTAGGTGTGCTCGCCGGTGTAGTCCCAAAGGAGCACCGGCAAAAAGGGCGGCAGCCCGAGGAAAACCCCGTAGGTGGCGGCGTACCAGTAGGCCCCCCCCAGGAGCACCAGGAGATACAGCACCCTGCGCCAGAAAACCGGCACCCCCTCAGTATAGTAGGGCCATGACCGCCGAGGAGGCCTTTCGTTACCTGCGGCGCGGCGCCGTCGAGATCGTTCCCGAGGACGCCTTTCGGGAAAAGCTCGCCGGCGGCCAGCGGCTCACCGTCAAGCTGGGGGCCGACCCCACCCGCCCCGACCTCCACCTGGGCCACGCGGTGGTCCTTCGGAAGATGCGGCAGTTCCAGGAGCTGGGCCACCGGGTGGTGCTGATCATCGGCGACTTCACCGGGATGATCGGCGACCCCTCGGGCAAGAGCAAGACGCGGCCCCCGCTCACCCTGGAGGAGACCCGGGCCAACGCCGAAAGCTACGTCGCGCAGGCGGGCAAGATCCTGATCACCGAGGACGAAGCCCGGTTCGCCCTTCGCTACAACTCCGAATGGCTGGAACCCCTCTCCTTCAAGGACGTGATCTTCATGGCCAGCCAGCTCACCGTGGCCCAGATGCTGGAGCGCGAGGACTTCAAGACCCGCTACCAGCAGAACGTGCCGATCCGCCTCCACGAGTTCCTCTACCCCCTGGCCCAGGCCTACGACTCGGTGGCGATCGGGGCCGACGTCGAGATGGGCGGCACCGACCAGCGGTTCAACCTGCTGGTGGGTCGGGAGATCCAAAGGGCCTACGGCCAGCCCCCCCAGGTAGCCTTCCTGATGCCGCTTTTGGTGGGGATCGACGGCCGGGAGAAGATGTCGAAGAGCCTCGACAACTACGTGGGGGTCGCCGAGCCCCCCGAGACCATGTTCAAAAAGCTCATGCGGGTGCCCGACGCGGTGCTCAAGGAGTACTTCGAGCTGCTCACCGACCTGGAGCCCGGCGAGGTGCGGGCGGTGCTGGAACGGGGCGGCCCGGTGGGGGCCCACCGGGTGCTGGCCCGGCTGCTCACCGGGGCCTACGCCCTCCCCCGGATCCCGGCCCGAATCGACCGCGACTTCTACCAGGCCCTCGGCTACCGCCTCGAGGCCGCCGGCGGGGACAAGACCCCGGCCGAAAGCCGCTTCCCCGAGGCCACCCGGGCGGTCGCCGAGGCCGAGGCCCGCTACGACCGGGTGGCCCGGGGGGCGATCCCCGAGCGCGTCCCCGAGGTCGAGGTCCCAAAGAGCGCCCTCAAGGAGGGAAGGATCTGGGTGGCCCGGCTCTTCACCCTGGCCGGCCTCACCCGGTCCAACGCCGAGGCCAAGCGCCTGATCAAGGACCGGGGGCTCCGGATCGACGGCGAGCCCGTCGCCGACCCCATGCTCGAGGTCGCTCTCGACCGCCCCCTGGTGCTCCAGCGGGGCAAGGACCGCTTCGTGCGGGTGCGTTTAACCGAAGGCGAACCGGCCCGGCCCTAGCCTGGGTCCGTGGCCCGGGTGCGTCCCGCCCTTTGGATCCTGGGCGCCGCCCTGCTCATGGGCAGCGGGGTGCGGCTTGGCGCCCTCGCCGCCCACCTCTGGCCGCCGCTCGCCCCCCTTCCCTACCTCGCCGGGGCCCTCGCCGGGGGGCTCCTGCTCGACGGGACGGCGGCCTGGGCCGCCGCCCTGGGCGGCCGGCGGGTCTGCCCGGCGCTGGTCTGGGCGAACCCCTTCGCCTGGGTCCTGGGGGCGGCGCTGGCGGCCGGCCTCCCCGGCCTCTTCCAGCCCGACGCGCTCGGCCTCGGTCCCGCCATCGGCGGGTTCGCGGTGGGGCTGGCCCTGGCGTTCCTGGTCTGGCTGGGAGTCGCCTGCCTGCTGCTTCCCCGTCCGGGGCTGGCGGCGGCCTTCGGGGCCCTCTCGGGGGCGGCGCTGGCCGGGCTCGGCGACCTGCTGCCCGGGCTCGACGTCCCCGGCCTCGTCCTCGGCGCCGCCCTCGGCTACCTGGGGCGGCCTAACCGGCGGCGGTCCTCGCCGGAGCCCGGCCCTCCAGGGGCCTGAGCGGCACCTCGTGGCCGGTGGCGTAGACCGCCCCTTCCGCGACCTCCAGCCGGATCCGGGGCAGGGGGTAGCGGGCAGGCCCGAAGACCGCCTTGCCCGCCTTCAGGGGGTCGAAGGCGCTGAAGTGGCAGGGGCAGCCGAGGAAGGGGTGGTCGGTGCGGTAGTTGTAGGCGATCGCCCCGGCCTCGGGGTCGGGGACGTAGTTGACCAGGCAACCCTGGTGGGTGCAGATCCGGGAGAACGCCACCAGGTGCACCCCGTCCGCGCTGACCCCGCCGGGCTCAGGTTCGGGGACCCGGATCAGGATCGACTTCAGCTTCCCGAGCCCGGCCAGGGGGTAGGCGAACTCGCGGAAGTCCCAGACCCGGGCGAGCTCCCCGAGCCCGGCGACCCGCACCCGGGGGCCGGGCTTCCAACGGGGGGTTCCGGGGTTCGTCTTGGTGAACTGGATGCGCCAGGCCCGGAGGCCGAACCAGCCGAAGAACCCGCCGGTGGCCGCCAGGGGGACGATCCAGACCAGGTCGCGCCGGGTGAGCTTGGCCATGGCCTAAGCCTAGCCCCCGACCATGAGGAATCGCCGGGTCCACCTTGAGCGTGGTATACTCAAGTTGCGATGCGGGTCTACTCGTACCAGCAGGCCAAGGCGCTGGTCCCCGAGCTTGAGCGCACCCTGGCCCAGATGCAGGAGGCGGTGCGGGGGCTCAAGGAGGTCAAGGCCCGCCTGGCCCAGGCCAAGCCGGGCACCCCCGAGCACCGGGGGCTCCTGACCGAGGCCCGCTTCCTGGAGCGGGCCCTCGAGGCCGACCGCGCCTGGCTCGAGGCCCAGGGGGTGCTCCTCCGGGACCTCGAGGAGGGGGTGGTCGACATCCCCTTCAAGAGGGAGGGCGAGCTCGTCTACCTCACCTGGAAGCGGGGTGAACCCGAGCCCGCCCACTGGCACGCCGTCACCGAGGACTTCCGCCGGCTCAAGCCGCTGGCCTAAGACCCTCGATCGGACCCTCCGAACCAGGGGCCCGGCCTACGCCCCCCGGGTTGGGGAGCGGGGCTGGCATACCCCTTTTCTGACTTTGCTAGTATTAATTCAATCACCTAGGGAGGGAGGTACCCGTGGATCCAGAACCGCTCTTGCTTCCCCTGCTCGATCAGGCGATCGAGGCCCGGGGATACCTAGAGCCCGCCGATGTGGAGCGGGCGGCGCGCGAGGCCCGCGTGCCCCTGGCCCAGGCCTGGGAGGTGGTGCGCTTCTACCCCCGTTATCAAACCCAGCCCTCCGTTCCGCACTTCTACCTGGTGGACGATCCGGTCGTCCGCGCCCGCGGGTTCT
>JALSRQ010000149.1 GCA_026984675.1 Thermaceae bacterium | reverse complement strand
CTTCCCCAGGGGGGCGCCCGCGAGCGGATCTGCGCCTTCGTGCGCGGGCACCTGAGGGTCGTGGTCGAGGAGCTTCCCTACGCCACCGTCTTCTTCCACGAGTGGAAGTTCCTCTCCGAGCCCTACCAGGCCCGGGTCCGCCGGCTCCGGGACGGCTACGAGGCCGCCCTCAAGGGCTTGATCGAGGAGGGGGTGCGGGAGGGGGTCTTCCGGGTGGAGGACCCCGACCTCGCCGCCAAGTTCGTCCTCGGCGCCCTCAACTGGGTCTACCAGTGGTACTCCCCCCGCGGCCGGCTCGGCCCCGAGGAGCTCGGCCGGGGTTTCTGCCCGCTCGTGCTCGGGGCACTGGGAGGTGAGGGAAAGGATGGGATACCGCTACACGGTGGTGGAGACGCTGCCCCTTAAGCCGGGGGCCAGCGCCTCGAGGTTCGCCCGGGCCTACAAGGAGCTCTCAACGCTGGACGGGATCGCCCGCGAGTACGGGGTCAGCCCGACCTCGGAAAACCGCATCCTGCGCTCGCTCGGCGACCCCCGCCGGGTGAAGATCGTCTACCGGGCCGAGGACATGGAGATGCTCTGGCAGTTCTACAAGGACTCGGCGGTGCACGAGGCGATCCGCCGGGTCTTCGAGCAGTACGTGGACCCCGAGGGGGTCGAGCTCGAGTACTGGGAGGAGCTGGGATAGGAGGGGGGAAGATGACCTACGAGGAACGGGTCGAAACCTTTCGAAAGCGGATCAAGGAGGGGCACAAGGTCGAGGCCACCGACTGGATGCCCGACGAGTACCGGGCGCGGCTCCTCAAGTTCATCGAGATGCACGCGAACTCCGAGCTGATGGGGGCGCTCCCCGAGCGGGACTGGATCCTAAGGGCCCCGAGCCTCCACCGCAAGCTCGCGGTCACCGCCAAGATCCAGGACGAGGTCGGCCACGCCCAGCTGCTCTACCGCCTGGTCGAGGACCTCGGCAAGCCCCGGGAGAAGATCTTCGAGGACCTGGTGCAGGGCCGCACCAAGTTCCACAACGTCTTCCACTACCCCACCCACTCCTGGGGCGACGTGGGGATCATCGCCTGGCTGGTGGACGGGGCGGCGGTGATCAGCCAGGGGGCGCTCCAGCGCTCGTCCTACGCCCCCTACGGCCGCACCATGCGGCGGATCTGCTGGGAGGAGGCCTTTCACCTCAAGCACGGCGAGGACATCGTGCTCACCGCGGTGATGGGCACCGAGAGGCAAAAGCGCCTGATGCAGGAGGCCCTGGAGCGGTGGTGGGAGCCCCTGATGATGTTCCACGGCCCCCCCACCCCGCCGGAGAAGGACAAGGACCTCGCCTGGGGGATCAAGACCAAGCCCAACGAGCAGCTCCGCCAGGAGTTCCTCTCCACCTACGTCCGCAAGATCCAGGAGATCGGCCTCAAGATCCCCGACCCCAAGCTCAAGTTCGATAGCGACACCGGCCGCTGGAGCTACACCGAGCCCGACTGGGACAAGCTCTACGCCATCGTCACCGGGAACGGACCGGCCTCGAAGCAAAGGCTCTCCTTCCGGCGGCTCTCGCTGGAGGAGACCGCCTGGGTGCGCCGGGCGATCCTCGGCGAGCGGGCCCAGGCCGCCTAGGGGGCGCCATGCACGTCTGGGAAGTCTTCCGTCAGGAACAGGAGGGCGAGCCGATGGTCCACGTGGGCTCGGTGGTCGCCCCCGACCGCGAGCGGGCGCGGGAGTACGCCCGCGACATCTACTCCCGGCGCTACGAGGCCTACCGGCTCTGGCTGGTGCCCCGCGAGGCGGTGGTCGAGATCACCGACCTCGACTACCTCCAGCCCCCCATCGACCGCACCTACCGCATGGGCGTCGCCTACCGGGTGACGGTGGAGAAGCGCCGGCAGATCAAGCGGATGTTCGAGGACCTGGCCAAGGAGGTCTACGGTGAGTCCTGAGCTCAAGGAGGCCTACGCCCGCTACCTCCTCACCCTGGCCGACGACGAGATCGTGATCGGCTACCGCGACTCGGAGTGGACCGGGGTGGCGCCGGTGATCGAGGAGGACGTCGCCTTCTCCTCGCTGGCCCAGGACGAGATCGGCCACGCCCGGCTCTACTACACCCTGGCCGGCCAGCGGCTCGGAAAGGATCCCGACCACCTGGCGCTGCTCCGTCCCAAGGAGGGCTACTACCACGCCCGGCTCCTCGAGGACCGCACCACCCCCAAGTACGACCCCGGGGGGGATCACCAGGGGGGTGGCGACTGGGCCAAGGCGGTCGCCCGCCGCTTTCTCTACGACCTCTTCGACGACCTCCGGGTCGAGGGGCTCCTTTCCTCGGCGGATCCCGAGCTCGCCGGGGCGGCCGAGAAGATCCGCCGGGAGGAGAAATACCACCTCCGCCACGGCGAGGCCTGGTGGCGGACGCTGGCGGTGGGCTCGGTCGAGGCCCGGGAACGGCTGGAGGCCGCGCTGGAGGCGATCTGGCCCGACCTCCTCGGGCTCTTCGAGCCGGCCCCGGGGGAGGAGGCGCTGGTCGAGGCGGGGCTGATCGCCCGGACCACCGACGCCCTGCTCGATCCCTGGCTCGAGCGCATTTATCCCTACTTCGAGGCCCACGCCCTCCCCTTCCCCGGCGAGAAGGCGGGGGCGGAATGGAGGCTTGGGGTCGAGGCCCGCACCGGCGGCCGTCAGGGGATCCACGGCCCCGGCTGGGACGAACTCTACGAGGAGATGACGATGGTCCGCCGGCTCGAACCGGAGGGGACGTGGTGAGGCCAGGGGTGACCGAGGCCGAGGTGTGGGCGGCCCTGAAGGAGCTCACCGACCCCGAGATCCCCACCCTGACCCTGGTGGATCTCGGGGTGATCCGGGACGTCGAGGTGGGGGAGCGGATCGTGGTGCGCTTTACCCCCACCTTCCTCGGCTGCCCGGCGGTGGACCGGATGAAGCGGGAGATCGAGGAGCGGCTCTCCGCCTTCGGCCCGGTCGAGGTGGCGATCGACCACGCCCACCCCTGGACCCCCGAGCGCCTCACCGAGACCGGCAAGCTGATGCTCTCGCTGGCCGGGTTCGCCCTCCCCGACGACCTTGGCGCCGAGGTGGCGGAGGAGGCGCCGGCGGCCTGCCCCCACTGCGGCTCCCGGGCCACCACCCTGATCAACCGCTTCGGCCCCACCGCCTGCCGGGCGCTTGGCTACTGCAACGACTGCCGCCAGCCCTTCGAGATCTTCAAGGTGGTCTAGGGTGGAGCTTTCCGAACTCGCCCTCATCGGGCCCGAGGAGGGGGTGCTCGAGGTCGTCCTCAAGGGCGGCAAGAAGAACGCCCTCTCGGGGACCGGCCACCGGGAGCTCGCCCACCTGTGGCCGGCGCTGGCGGCGCGCAAGGACGTGCGGGCGGTGCTGCTCCGCGGCCAGGGGGCGGATTTCTCCGCCGGCGGCGACTTCGACTTAATCGAGCGGATGCGGGCCGACTGGCGCACCCGGGCGCGGGTCTGGAAGGAGGCCCGGGACCTGGTGGCGAACCTCCTCGAGTTCCCCCGGCCGGTGGTGGCGGCGATCCACGGCGCCGCCGCCGGGGCCGGGCTCGCCGCCGCGCTGCTCTCGGACATCCCCCTCGCCGCCACCGACGCCCGGCTGCTCGACGCCCACCCCCGGCTCGGCCTCGCCGCCGGCGACCACGCCGCCCTGGTCTGGCCGCTGCTGGTGGGCCTCGCCCGGGCCAAGTACCACCTGCTCTTGAACGAACCGGTCAGCGGGGAGGAGGCGGCCCGGATCGGGCTGGTGGCCCGGGCCTACCCGCCGGAGGACCTCCTTCCCGCCGCGCGGGGGATCGCCCGGCGGCTCGCCGCCGGCAGCCCGAGCGCCCTTTCCTGGACCAAGCACGCCCTAAACGGCTGGCTCCGGCTGGCGCTCCCGATCTTCGATTCGAGCCTTGCGCTCGAGTTTTTGGGCTTTACCGGCCCCGACCTCGCCGAGGGCCTGGCCTCGTTCCGGGAGCGCCGGCCGCCGCGCTTCGAGGACGAACCCCCCTTCTAGGAGGCGCGCATGGAGACGATCGCAAGCTACCTTCTCGGCGAGTGGAAAACCGGCGCCGGCGAGGGGCGGACGGTGGCGGACGCCGCCACCGGGGCGCCGCTCGCCCGGGTGACGAGTCGGGGCCTGCCGCTAAAGGAGGCGGTGGCGTGGGGAAGGGCGGTGGGGGGGGAGAACCTCCGCGCCCTCGGTTTCGCCGAGCGGGGGCGGATCCTGAGGCGGCTCGCCGAGCACCTGCTCGGGCACAAGGAGGCGCTCTACCGCCTCTCGGCGACCACCGGCGCCACCCGGAAGGACGCCTGGTACGACGTCGACGGCGGCGTCGGGGTGCTCTTTAGCTACGCCAGGCTCGCCCGCAAGCTGCCGGAGGGAAACCTCCTTCCCGAGGACGCCCTCCTGCCGCTTTCCAAGGACGGCACCTTCTGGGGCCGCCACGCCCTGGTCCCTCGGGAGGGGATCACCGTCCAGATCAACGCCTTCAACTTTCCGGTCTGGGGGCTCTTGGAAAAGTTCGCCCCCGCCTTCCTCGCCGGGGTGCCCACCCTCGCCAAGCCGGCGAGCCCCACCGCCCACGTCGCCGCCGCCCTGGTGCGGGCGATGGTGGACTCGGGGCTCTTGCCCGAGGGGAGCCTGCAGTTCGTGGCCGGGGGGCTCGGCGACGCCTTCGACGCCCTGGCCGAGGGGGATTCGGTCTACTTCACCGGCTCCGCGGCGACCGCCGATCGTCTCCGCCGCCAGCCCGCGTTTACCGAACGGGGCGCCCGCCTCAACGCCGAGACCGACTCGCTGAACGCGGCGATCCTTGGGGAGCGGGCCGAGGCGGAGGACGAGGCCGCCTTCGCCGCCATGGTCGCCGACGAGCTTTCCATCAAGGCCGGCCAGCGCTGCACCGCGGTGCGCCGGGTGCTGGTGCCGGCGGGGCGCCTCGAGGCGGTGCTCGAGGCGGTCGCCGAGCGGCTCGGGGGGCACGTCCTCGGCGACCCCCGTGAGGAGGGGGTGACCCTCGGCCCCCTGGTCTCGGAGGAGCAGCGGGCCGAGGTCGCGCGGGCGGTCGCCGCCCTTGAGGCCGGGGGCGCCCGGGTCGCCTGGCGGCACCCGGGCCCGGCGGAGGGGGCGTTCTTCCCGCCCACCCTGCTGGTTGCCGAGCCCGACGTCGAGGCGGTGCACGCGGTCGAGCCCTTCGGCCCGGTGGCCACCTTCCTCCCCTACCGCGACCGGGACGAGGCGGTGCGGACCGCGAACCGGGGCGGGGGGAGCCTGGTGGCCACGGTGGCCACCCCCGATCCCGAGGAGGCCCGGGCGTTCTTCGAAGGGCTCGCCCCCCGCCACGGCCGGGTCCACTTCCTGAACCGGCGGGACGCGAGGAGCACCACCGGCCACGGCTCGCCGATTCCGGTCTTAAAGCACGGGGGTCCGGGGCGGGCCGGCGGCGGCGAGGAGCTCGGGGGGTTGCTGGCGGTTTCCCACCACCTCCTCCGGGTGGCGGTGCAGGGCGATCCCAAAACCCTTCAGACCCTCTTCGACGAGCACGTCGAGGGGGCCGAGCGGCCGGCGGCGGTCCATCCCTTCCGCAAGCACTTCGAGGAGCTCGAGGTGGGCGAGACCCTCACCACCCACCGCCGCACCGTCACCGAGGCCGACATCGCCGCCTTCGCCAACCTCTCCTGGGACCACTTCTACGCCCACACCGACGACCTCGCCGCCAAGGAGAGCCTCTTCGGCCGGCGGGTGGCCCACGGCTACTTCGTCCTTTCGTCGGCGGCCGGGCTCTTCGTCGATCCGGCGCCCGGGCCGGTGCTCGCCAACTACGGCCTGGAGGGGCTTCGCTTCCTCGAGCCGGTGGGGGTCGGGGACACCCTAAGGGCCCGGCTCACGGTCAAGCGAAAGACCCCCCGCGACGAGAACACCGGCGTCGTGGCCTGGGACGTCTTGGTCACCAACCAGGAGGAAAAACCGGTCGCCCGCTACACGATCCTCACCCTGGTGGCGCGGAAACCCCGGGAGTAGCGCGCGAACGGGGCGGTTTTCGACCGCCCGGGAATCAGGCCATGGGGTCACCGGGGCTTTTGCCTGCGGGCGGGGTCCCGCTCGAGGTTGATGGGGCGGGAGCGGTGACGCCAGTGGGGAGGTGCCCATGTGCTTCACGGGAACGTCGAGCAATTTGACGGCCGCCCAGACAAAGGGCGGCCGAGTTGCTTGCAGGGGGCATTGCCGGTCCCCTTCCAACCGTGCCGACAAGCAGTTAGGGGGGATCTGCTGGAACCCGGTTCCATATTGCAACATCCCTTCTTTGGTTCCTCGAGGCGTTTACAGCTGATGGCGACGCAGTCCTAGGTGGCGGTGGGGTTCTTTCCTTGGCTTTCGCCGCCCGGTGAAGGGATTTTGGAAGGGCGGCAGCGTGAAAAGGGGTTAAGCCTCCAGTCCCCTACCCAAGCCCTTTGCTTTCGAGGTAGCTCGCAAGGTTTTCGGGCGTCCAGGTGGCCAGGCCCCGTCCCCAGAAGTCGCCGTCGCTGGTAAGCACCGGCACGCCGAGCTCCAGCGCAAGCGCGGCCAACTCGGCATCCTTCCCGGGTTTAAATCCCCGGTTCCTCGCCTCCATCATCGCGCCACGGCCGGGCTCAATTACGGTGCAGAGCTCGGCGAGGAGGTCTTCCCCTTCCGTCAGAAAGGCCGCCACCTCGGACGTCCCCAAACCCCGGTCCAGAAGCCGAAGGCGAACCGAGTTCAGCGCGGTCGCGAACTGGAGCGGGGCGGTGAGAAGGAAAACCCCCTCCCGGGTGAGCCGTCCCGCGAGCACACGGCGGGTGCGTCCGAGCAGCACCCCTTGCAGGAAGCTCCCGTCGAGGGCAAGCGCTTCGAAGGGAAGCGAACCCCCGTCCACGGCCGTTCCTCAACCTTCCGCAAGCTCGTCGAGCTCCTCCTCCGAGAAGCGAATGCCGTGCTCGGCGAGGAGGCGATCCAGCGCAGCCAGGCGCTCCTCCATCCGCTTCCAGGCCCGCTCGCGCTCGGCACGCGAGCGCAGGGGAATGAAGATCCCCAGGGGCTCCTTCCCCCTCCGGGCCACGAGCAACGGCTCCCCGAGCTCCAGGTAGCGCTTTAAGTGCTGGCGAAACTCGGCCACGGTTACCGGCTTCAGACGCTCGGTGGAGGTTTTCATCCTTATGCCCTCCCAGTCCAAGTTTACCTCTTTTATGTACGAGATGTACATGTAAGGAGCAAAAAGAAGAAATTCGGGGCTCTGAGGGATAGGTCTTGGAATCCCTGGGCCGGGGTCGCCCTGGGATTCTCGAGGTCAGCCGCAGGCCGTGCCAGGAAGGTTCGTAAAGAAGGAATCGGCCTTGGTTCGCCACGGGCGGTCCGCCCCTTGGCATGGGGCGTGTACTTCAGCCGCCTTAGTACCCAAGCAGGTAGCGCAGGGCGGCCTCGACCCGCTCGGGGGTGGGGCGGTAGTGGTCCTCGAGCATGGTGAACGGGGGGTAGGGGGCGTCGTAGCCGGCCACCCGGACCGGCGGGGCCTCGAGGACGTCGAGGGCGGCCTCGGCGATCCGGGCGACGACCTCGGCGCCGAACCCCCCGGTCCGCATCGCCTCGTGAACCACCACCACCCGACCGGTCTTCTCCACCGAGGCGCGCAGGGTCTCGGTGTCGAGGGGGACCAGGGTCTCGAGGTCCACCACCTCGACCGCGACCCCCTCCTCCGCGAGCCGGCCGGCGGCCTCCAGGGCCACCCCGACCATGGCCCCGTAGGCCACCGCGGTGGCGTCGGTGCCCTCCCGCACCACCCGGGCCCGGCCCAGCGGGAGGGTGTAGGGCTCCTCGGGGACCGGGACGCGGGCGCTGCGGTAGAGGGGGATCGCCTCCAGGAAGAAGACCGGGTCGGGGTCCTCGATCGCGGCGAGGAGGAGCCCCTTGGCCCGCTCGGGGGAGGCGGGGATCGCCACCTTGACCCCGGGGGTGTGGGCGAGGATCGCCTCGGGGCTGTCGGAGTGCTGCTCCGGGCTCCTCACCCCGCCGCCGTAGGGGGCCCGGACCACCACCGGCAGGCCGAACCGGCCCCGGGAGCGGTGGCGCCAGCGCCCCAGGTGGGAGAGGATCTGGTCGAGGGCGGGGTAGAGGAAGCCGGCGAACTGGATCTCGGCGACCGGCCGCATCCCCCCGATCGCGAGCCCGATGGCGGCGCCCAGGATGCCGCTCTCCGCCAGCGGGGTGTCGAAGACCCGGTCCTCGCCGTGCTTCGCCTGGAGCCCCTCGGTGGCCCGGAAGACCCCGCCCATCCGGCCCACGTCCTCGCCGAAGACCAGCACCCGGGGATCGGCGGCGAGGGCCTGGTCGAGCGCCTCCCGGATCGCCTCGACCTGGTTCAGCGTTCGCGCCATGTCGCCTCCAGCGATTTCCCGCTCCTGAGGGCCGCCCAAACCGGTTGCTGGTCGGGGCCGAGCTCGGCGTAGACGTGCTCGACGATCTCCTCGGGGCGGGGCGGCGGGACGGCGTCGGCCTCGGCCAGGGCGGCTTCGAACTCGGCGTCGAGCTCGGCGAGGAGGGCGGCCTCCCGTTCGTCGTCCCACCATCCCCGTTCCAAAAGCGCCCTGCGCATCCGGGGGATGGGGTCCTTGGCGCGGGCCTCCTCCTCCTCCTTGGGGTCGCGGTAGCGGCGGGGGTCGTCGGAGGTGGTGTGGGGGCCGAGCCGGTAGGTGAGGGCCTCGATCAGGGTGGGGCCCTCGCCCCGCCGGGCCCGCTCGACCGCCCGCTTGGCCTCGAGGTAGACCGCCACCGCGTCGTTGCCGTCCACCACCGCCGCGGGAATCCCGAACCCGGCCGCCCGCTCGGCGAGGTAGCGGTTTTTCATCTGGCGTTCGCGGGGCACGCTGATCGCGTAGCCGTTGTTCTGGGCCAGAATGACCACCGGGGCGGCGAACACGGCGGCGAAGTTCAGCCCCTCGGCGAAGTCGCCCTCGCTGGTGCCGCCGTCGCCGATGGCGGTGGCCACCACCCAGGGGCGCTCCTGGTAGCGGGCGGCGAGGGCGAGGCCCACCGCCTGGGGGATCTGGGTGGCGATGGGGATGAAGGGGTTCAAGACCGGCAGCTCGGGGGGGAACCGCCAGCCCGCCGGGTGGGTGCGCCAGAGCAGGAGGAGCTGGGCGATCGGCACCCCCACGGTCAGCATCAGGGCGTTCTCGCGGTAGCTCGGCACCAGCCAGTCGCCCGCTTCCAGGGCGAGGCCGAGCCCCACCTGGGCGGCCTCCTGGCCGAGGTGGGGCGGGTAGACCCCCAGCCGGCCCTGGCGCCTTAGGCGCACCGCCCGCTCGTCGAAGCGGCGGGCCCGCACCATCGCCCGGTAGAGGGCGGTGGCCTCCTCCCGGGCGAGGGGGAGCTCGCCCTTTTCCAGGTAGGAAACCGCTTTTCGGCTCATCGAACGATTATACCCTTGCGCGGCCTCGGCTAAGGACGGGGCCGGTATGCTGGGCCCGTGTACGACAGCCACGTCCACACCCCGCTTTGCAAGCACGCCCGGGGGGAGCCGGCGGCCTACCTCGAGGCCGCCCGGAGCCGGGGGCTCAAGGGCCTGGTCTTCACCGACCACAGCCCGATGCCCCCCTGGTTCGACCCCGACACCCGGATGGAGGCGGGGGCGCTCCCCTTCTACCTGGCGACGCTGGAGCGCCTCCGGGAGGCGAACCCCGAGGTCTACGTGGGAATCGGCCTCGAGGCCGACTACCACCCGGGCACCGAGCGGTTCGTGGCCCAGCTGCTGGCCGGTTACCCCTACGACTACGTGATCGGCTCGGTCCACTACATCGGCGCCTGGGGCTTCGACAACCCCCTCTACGCCGAGGAGTTCGCCTGGCGCGAGGTGCGGGCGGTCTACCGCGATTACTTCCAGCTGGTCCGGCAGGCCGCCGAGAGCGGGCTCTTCGACGCCATCGGCCACCTCGACCTGCCCAAGAAGTTCGGCCACGTGCCCGCCGAGGGCTACCTCGACCTGGCCGAGGACGCCCTCAAGGCGATCGCCGCCGCCGGCCTCGCCCTCGACGTCAACACCGCCGGCTGGCGCAAGCCGGTGGGCGAGCTCTACCCCAGCCCGGCCCTTTTGGTCCGGGCCCGCGAGCTGGGGATCCCGGCGGTGCTCGGCTCCGACGCCCATGCCCCCGAGGAGGTCGGCCACCGCTTCCCCGAGGCGGTGCGGGCGCTAAAGGAGGCCGGGTACACCGAGGCGGTGGTCTTTCGCGGGCGGCGGCCCGAGGCCTACCCGCTATGAACAAGAAGGAGCTCGCCGCCCTCTTAAAGCGGGCCGCCGACCTGATGGAGGTCCTCGGCGAGGGCGAGTTCCGGGTCCTCGCCTACCGCCGGGCGGCCCGGGCGCTGGAGGCCGCCCCCGAGCCGGTCGAGGACCTGGCCGCGCGGGGGTTTGCCGGGGTCCGCGGGGTTGGCCCCTCGCTGGCCCGGCTGCTTGCCGAGATCTACGAAAGCGGGGAGTTCCCCTACCTCGAGGAGCTCGAGGGGCGCCTGCCCCCGGGGGCGCTGGAGCTCTTTTCGGTTCAGGGGCTCGGGCCCAAGAAGATCCGGCGGCTTTTGGAGGAGGGGATCGCGAGCCTCGAGGCGGTGGTCGAGGCGGGGGCGACCGGCCGGCTCGAAAGCCTTCCCGGCTTCGGGAAAAAGAGCGCCGAGAAGGCGGTGGCCGCCGCCCGCTTCGCGCTCAAAAGCAGCCGGCGGGTGCTCCTTCCGGTGGGGCTGGAGGCGGCCGGGATCGTCCTCGCCGACCTGGAGGCCGCCGGGATCGAGGCCGAGCTCGCGGGCAGCCTTAGGCGGGGGCTGGAGACCGCGGGCGGGGTGGACCTGGTGGCCCGGGGGGCGCCGGAGGCGGTTCGGGAGGCGCTCGGGGCGCACGTCGAACGCGAGGAGGAGGGGGTGCTCCACGGCCGGGTCGAGGGGATGCCCCTCAAGGTCTTCCTGGCCGGGGCGGCGAACTTCGGCACCGTGCTGGTGCGGGCGACCGGGAGCCGGGCCTACCTCGAGGCCCTCGGGGCCCTTCCCGAAGCGCCCACAGAGGAGGCGGTCTTTTCCGCCCTGGGCCGGCCCTACGTGCCCCCCTACTTCCGCGAGCCCGAGCACGTCGGCCTCCTCCCCCCGGCGCGGCCGCTCTCCCGGGAGGATCTACGGGGCCTCCTCCACGTCCACACCACCGCCTCCGACGGCGCCGAGCCGCTCCGGGCGATGGCCGAGGCGGCGCGGGCGGCGGGCTACCGCTACCTGCTGGTCAGCGACCACTCGCGCTCGGCCGGCTACGCCGGCGGGCTCTCGATCGAGCGGGTCCGGGCCCAGTGGGCCGAGATCGACCGCCTGAACGCCGAGCTCGCCCCCTTCCGCGTCCTCAAGGGGATCGAATCCGACATCCTGAAGGACGGGAGCCTCGACTACCCGGAGGAGGTCCTGGCCGGCTTCGACCTGGTGATCGGGAGCCTCCACAGCCACCTCGACCTCTCCGAGGCGGAGCAGACGAAAAGGCTCCTACGGGCGATCGAGAACCCCTACCTGGCGATCCTCGGCCACCCCTCGGGGCGGCTCCTCCTGCGCCGGCCGGGGGCCCGGGCGGATTGGGAGGCGGTGCTGGCGGCGGCGGCCGAGAAGGGCGTGGTGGTCGAGGTGAACGCGAGCCCCGCCCGGCTCGATCTCGACTGGCGGCTGGCGCTCCGTTTCCGCGACCGGCTCCTTTTCGCCATCGGCCCCGACGCCCACAGCCGGGAGATGCTGGCGTTCGTCGAGCTCGGGGTCCTGATGCTCAACAAGGCCGGGGTCGGTCCCGAGCGGGTGGTGAACACCTGGGACGCCGAGCGGCTGCTGGCGCACGCCCGGGCTAGGCGGGGGCCAGCACGTTCTTGAGGGCCGCCTCGGGCTCCTCGCCCTGGGCCACCCGCCCCAGGAAGCGGCCGTAGATCGCCTCGGGCTCAGCCCCCTCGGGGAGGGGGTGGTCGTGCTCCTCCAGGAGGGAGAGCAGGCGGACCCGACCTCGGCGGAAAAAGAGCACGGTGGCGGCCAGCTGGAAGAGCTCGCCGGGCTTCAGCCCCAGGTGGCCGGCGGCCTCCTCGTCGACCTTGAGGTAGGAAAAGGGCATGAAGGGGCGGACGACCTCGAGGAACTCCCCCCGGAAGGCGCGGGGGTGGTAGTTGAGGTCGAGCGAGAGGGCGAGGCCCCGGCGGATCCCCTCGCGCACGATCCTGATCGCGTGGGTGCGGCCGGGGTCGAGGCCGAACGGCCAGGCGGTGAGGTGGAGCATCGTGCCCCCCTCGAAGAAGGCCTCGCCGGCCTCCTCGAGGTGGGCGTCGGCGGACCGGTAGATCAGGGTGTCGGGCCCCCGCAGGCGGAGGCTGGTGGCGTGGACGGGGTCCTCCTGGAGGGCGGTCTCCAGCTCCGACTGCTGCAGGGTCTTCTTGATCCAGCCCCCACCGGCGTCGCGGCCGACCCGGGTGAGAAGGCGCACCCGCGCCCCGGCGGCCTGGGCCGCCAGCGCCTCGGTCAGGGCGTCGCCCCCGGGGCGGGGCTGGAAGGCGACGTCAGGGGAAAAGGGCCCCGGGCTTTCCGCCTGGAGCTCGATCAGGGCCTCGCCGACGACTAGGAGCACCGCTCGCACCTCCCCAAAAACCCCTCCTAGCCTACCGGGAACCCCGGCGGCTTCGCCACCAGGCTTGCGCCTCGGGGATGCGCGAGGAAGAATCAGGGGTATGAAGCGGATCGACTGGGCCGCCTACCGGGCCGACCCCGACCGGTTCCTGGTCGTCGACGTGCGGGACCCCGAGCGGTTCCGGGAGGGTTCGCTCCCCGGGGCGGTGAACGTGCCGCTGGAGGCCATCGCCCAAAAGCGCTACCAGCTCCCCAAGGACCGGCCCCTGTTGCTGGTATGCCAGCTGGGCCAGAAGTCGAGCCTCGCCGCCCTCTACCTCGAGGCCGACGGCTACCAGGCCTACGTGCTCGAGGGCGGGCTTGGAAACGGGAACAGGATGTAGCGGTTCAAAAACCGCCCCAGGTGCTCGTCGTACTTGCGCGGGTCGGAGAGGTAGCTGAAGTGGCCGATCATGTGGTGGTGTTCGGCCTCGGGGTAGACCCTTAGCATCTCCCTGGCGATTCCCCGGGGGATCAGCTGGTCCTCGGTGCTGTAGATCACCATGTGGGGGATCTCCAGCCGGGGGACGCGGAACGGGGTGGTGAGGGCCTGGTAGCGCTGCAGGAAGGTCGCCTTGCTGATCCGCTCGACCGCCTGGAGCAGGTAGTCCCGGGGCAGGGGCGAGGCCCCCTCGAACAGGTAGACCCGCTTCTCGACGAACCGGCGGAGGCTCGCCTTGAGCCGTTCCTCCGGCATCCGGCGGTAGCGGGCCACCCGCAGGGCCACCCGGAGCCGAAAGGCGAGCAGGGGCGGCGCGGTGTTGCTGAACACCGCCGCCCGCAGCCGCTCGGGGGCCCGGGCCGCCAGGTACTGGGCCAGGTAGCCGCCCAGCGAGTTCCCCACCAGCACGACGTGGTCCAGGCCGAGCGCGTCCAAGAAGCCGAGCACCCGTTCGGCGAGGTCCTCCAGGGTGTCGAACGCGGGGAGGGTGGGGGCGACCACCCGCAAGGCGTGGCTGAAGTCCTCGAACTGCTGCCACCAGGCGTCGGCGGTCTCCAGAAGGCCGTGGAGGAAGACCAGGGGCGGGTCGCCTTGGCCGGCCTCGAGGTAGGCGATCCCGTTCGTTTCTCGGTAAGGGTGGGCCTGCAAAAAGGCCTGGTAGCGACGCCAGGGGATGTTCGGCATGGCTCGAGTCTAGAGTATACTTCCTCTTTGGCATGCCGAACCTCGGAGTCGGAATCGTCGGCCTTCCCAACGTGGGCAAGTCCACCCTCTTCAACGCCCTGACCCGGGCGGGGGCGCTTTCCGCCAACTACCCCTTCGCCACCATCGAGAAGAACGTCGGGGTGGTGCCGCTCCCCGACGCGCGGCTGGAGGCGCTCGCCGCGGTCTTTAAAAAGGGCGACCGCACCCCGCCGATCGTCCCCACCCACGTGGAGTTCGTGGACATCGCCGGGCTGGTGCGGGGGGCCCACAAGGGGGAGGGGCTTGGCAACCAGTTCCTCGCCCACGTGCGCGAGGTCGCCGCCATCGCCCACGTGATCCGGGCCTTCGAGGACGCGAACGTGGTCCACGTCGAGGGCTCGGTGGACCCCCTTCGCGACGTGGGGACGATCGAGACCGAGCTCGCCTTGGCCGACCTCGGGGTGCTCGAGCGCCGGCTCGAAAGGCTAAAAAAAAGCGCCCGGGTCCATAAGGCCGACCGCGAGGAGCTATTGCTCCTCACCCCGCTCTACGACTGGCTCGCGGAGGGCAGGGCCCTTAGGCGCTTTCCGCTTCCCGAGGGGGAAGCGGGGAAGAGGCTCAAAGGGCTTTTCCGCCAGCTCGGGCTGATCACCGCCAAGCCCCTCATCTACGTCGCCAACGTGGCCGAGACCGACCTCCCTGAAGGGGCGGGGAACCCCTACGTGGAGGCGCTAAAAAAGCGCGCCCGGGAGGAAGGGGCCGAGCTGGTGATGGTCAGCGCCAAGCTCGAGGCCGAGCTCGCCGAGCTCCCCGAGGAGGAGGCGAGGGAGCTCCTCGCCGCCTACGGCCTTAAGGAGCCCGGGCTCTTCCGGCTGGTGCGCACCGCCTACCGGGCGCTCGACCTCATTACCTTCTTCACCGCCGGCGAAAAGGAGGTCCGGGCCTGGACGGTGCGGCGGGGGACCAAGGCTCCCGAGGCCGCCGGCGAGATCCACTCCGACATGGAGCGGGGCTTCATCCGGGCCGAGGTCATCCCCTGGGAGAGGCTGGTCGAGGCCGGGGGCTGGGCCCGGGCCAAGGAGAAGGGCTGGGTCCGGACCGAGGGCAAGGACTACGCGATGCAGGACGGCGACGTGATGCACGTGCTCTTTAACGTTTAGGGGGTTGTGGGGGTAGGGGCGTCCGGGCGTGGCGAAGCCACGCCCGGACGCGCTTTGGCCTACTTCTTCTTCGGCGGCCAGGTGGGGGCGGGGATGATCTGCTCGGGGACGTTGGAGTTGTAGACCCCCATCCGGTCGGCCGGGGGCAGGTGGTCGGTGAGCTTAAAGCTCGGCCGCTCGTGGCTGTTGATGAAGGCCATCACGTCCACCGCCTCCTGGTCGGTGAGGTTGGGGTTGCCGAGGGGCATGTTGTGCTTCGCCCAGGAGGCCCCCTTGACCACATTGGCCATGCCGGCGCCGGCGTTATAGGAATGGGGCCCCCAGACCGGCGGGAAGGCGCCCACGCCCTGGCCGTCTTGCCCGTGGCAGGCGGCGCACTTCTGCATATAGACCTGCTCGCCGTGCGTTTCGTCCACCTTACCCGACTTCACCAGCTTGGCGATCGCCGGGTCGGGCCAGGGCATGCTGTAGAGGCCGACCGGCTTCTTGGGGTTTTGCTGGATCGGGATCCCGGTGGAGAGCCAGGTGATGTAGGCGGCCATCGCCACCGAGGCCTTCGAGGCCACCGGCGGACGGGTGCCGTTCATGCTGCGCATGAAGCAGTTCAGGATGCGGTCCTCCAGCGTCACCACCGCCTTTTCCCGGGGGCTATAGGCGGGGAAGACGGCGGCGGTGCCGATGAAGGTGGCGTACTTGTTCTTGGTCTTGCCGCCCTGCAGGTGGCAGCTCTTGCACTGGAGCTTGTTGCCCACGTAGGCCTTGGTCAGCGGGTGGGTGTTGGTCTGCATGACGATCTGTTCGCCCAGCTTGATGAGCTCCCCGAGCTCGCCCGGGGGATAGGCCTTGGGCGGGTCGGGGACCTTCTGGGCCAGCGCGAGGCCGGCCACCGCCGCGACGAGGGCCAGGGTAAGGGCGTTCCTCATAGACTTCACCTCCCCTCCCAGCTTCGCCCCGCCGGGCTCAAAAAGTCCTCAACGCGCGGTAGCCCCGGCCGGGGACGGCCTCGATGGCCAGGGCGTCGCCGAGCTTCTTGCGAAGGCGGTTGACGTAGACGTGGAGGTAGTGGAGGTCCCCCTCGCCGCGGCCCCAGACCCGGTCGAGCAGCTCGGCGTGGCCGAAGGTGGCCCCGGGGCGGGAGAGGAGCACCGAGAGCAGGGCGAACTCGGTGGGGGTGAGGCGGATCTCCCGCTTGCCGATCCGGACGAAGCCGCCGGGGTCGAGGGCCAGGCCGGGGGCGGCGCCGTAGCGGCGGGCCACCGCCCGGATCCGGGCGAGGAGCTCGGGGATGCCGAAGGGCTTGGTCAGGTAGTCGTCGGCCCCCAGGTCGAGGGCGGCGACCTTGGTGGCCTCCTCCCCGATCGCCGAGATCACCACGATGGGGACCCGGGGGTCCTCGCGCATCGCCCTTAGGACCTCAAGACCCCCGAGATCCGGCAGCAAGAGGTCGAGGAGCACCGCGTCCCAGCCCCCCTCGGCGTAGCGCCGGAGGGCCTCCGCGCCGCTTTTCGCCACCCCCGCCCGGTGGCCCCGGGCGGTGAGGTTCTTCTCGATCAGGCGGGCGATCTTGGGGTCGTCATCCACCACCAGTATCCGCATCGTTCCCCTCCGCGGGCAGCCAGACCCGGACCCGGGTGCCCCCCTCTGGGGCGTCCTCGATCGCGACGCGCCCGCCGTGGGCCTCGACCACCATCCGGGCCACCGCCAGCCCGATCCCGCTCCCTCCGGGGCGGTCGTCGAGCCGGTGGAAGGGTTCGAAGACCCGCTCCTTCTCGGCGTCGGGGATCCCCGGCCCCCGGTCCTCGACCCCAAGCTCCAGCCCCCCGGGGGCGGGGCGGGCCCAGACCTTGATCGGGGTACCCGGCGGGGTGTGCCGGGCGGCGTTCTCCACCAGGTTGGCGAGCAGGCTCCAGAGCCGGTCGGGGTCGGCGGCCAGGACCGGGAGGCGGGGGTCGAGGTCCAGGGTGAGGGGGTGCCCGGCGGCCAGGGCCCGGAGCCTCGGGAGCTGGGCCCGGAGCCAGGCGGCGGCGTCCAGGGGCACGGGCACCAGCGCCAGCTCCCCCCGCTCGGCCCGGGCGAAGTCGAGCAGGTCGTCGACCCGGCGGGCCAGCCGGTCGGCCTCCTCCTCGATCACCGCCAGGAACTCCCGGCGCTCCTCTTCGCTCCAGTCCACGTCGGGGCTCCGAAGGCTGCTGGCGTAGCCCTTGATGCTGGTGAGGGGGGTGCGGAGCTCGTGGCTCACCGCCGCCAGGAAGCGGGTCTTGGCCCGGTTCGCCGCCCGCGCCTTGGCCAGGGCCAGGGCGAGCTCGTGGGTGCGGGCCTTGACCGCTTGCTCCAGGGCCTCGGTGCGGGCGGCCTGGGCCTCGGCCATGCGGTTGAAGGCCCGGATCGCCCGGCGGGCCTCCTCGGGGCCGGTCTCGGGGATCGGGGGCGGTCGCCGGCCGGCCTCGAGGTCCCCCGCCGCCCGCGCCAGCAGGCCCAGGGGCCGGGCCAGCGAGCGGCCGAGCCGGACCCCCGGCAGGGCGCTGGCGAAGAGGGCCAGGGCGAGGAGGGCGAGCATGGCGGCGTTGGCCCGGTAGAGGGGGCCGAGCAGGGCGCGCTCGGGGAGGGCGACCTCGACCTGCCAGCCGTTGGCGAGCCGCTTCCGGGTGGAAAGCCACCGGCCCGGCGGCCCCCCCGGACCCGAGCGCGCCAGGAGCCGCCCCCCGGGGCCGAAGAGCCGGGCCCTGAGCCCGCCGCCCACCCGCCCCACCGGGGCCAGCAGCGGACGCAGGCGGAGGTCGGCCCGGACCCGTCCCCCGGCGCACCCGGTCGCGCGCCGAAGGAGCGGCTCGCCCCAGGCGTCGTCGCGCACGCTCCCGTCCGGGGCGGGGGGCAGGGCGTCCCCCGGGCCGACCACCCGGAACCGCGAGGCCAGGCGGCCGTTGACCTCGATCTCATCGAGCTCGTCGAGGGCGGCGAGGGCCACCTCGGCGGCCCAGGCGGGGTCGTCGCCGGCCAGCCGGCAGACGCTCTTCAAGACCGCGTCCTCGGCGGCGATCCGCCGTTCCAGTTGGGCGGCGAGGGCCAGGGCGGTGCCGGCGAGCCGGGCCCGGGCGGCCTCGAGGTAGGCCCCCCGGGCGAGCTGCCAGCCCGCCGCCCAGACCAGCATCAGGGGCAGGAGCGCCGCCGCCGCGGCAGCCAGCAGGAAGCGGTACTCCAGCCGGCTCACGGGGCCTCCGCCAGATCGACGACCCGGGGCGCCGGCGTCCGACCGAGCCGCGCCCAGGTCCGGCGGTTCAGGGTGAGGCGCGGCCGGTCGGGCCGCTCCACCGGCAGGCGGCCGATGGGGTAGCCGGCCAGCACCCGGGCCAGCATGCCGGCGGCCTGGCGGCCCAGGTCCCGGTTGCCGGCGCCGTAGGCGAGGGCGGCGCCCCGGGCGACCTCCTCGCGGTTCAGGCCGACCAGGGGGACGCCGGCGGCGTTCAAGGTGGCGAGCACCCGGTCGAGGTGGTTTTCCCAGACGAAGCTCGGGAGCAGGAGGGCGGCGTCGGGCGGTCGGGCCCCGAGGCGCTCGGCGAGGCCGGCGATCGCCTGGGGGCGGGAGGCGGGGAAAAGGTCGAGCGCGACCCCGAGGATCGCCGCCGCCCGGCGGAGGTTCCTGAGCGCCCGCGGGGTCGGCACCACCTCGGGCTGGTAGAGGACGAGCACCCGCCGGGTTTCGGGCCAGGCCCGGACCAGCCACTCCAGCCGCTTGCCGGCGAGCTCGGCGTAGCCGTTGTCGACCCCGCTCACCCGGCCGCCGGGGGCGTCGAGCCGGGGGAAGAACCCCCAGTCGAGGCTGGCGGCGAGGCCCACGAAGAGGATCGGGACCCGCCCGGTGGCCGCGATCGCCGCCTGGGTCTCGACCCCGCCCACCGTCACCAGCGCCGTCGCCCCCGCCGCCTCCAGCCGCCGCGCGCAGGCGGCGAGCCCGGCTTTGGTGGCGGCCTGGCAGACTTGGAAGCGGGCCCGCTCGGGGTAGGCCTTGAGGCCCTCCTCGAGGCCGGCCACCCGGGCGAGGCGGCCGGGGCCGGAGACCAGCACCCCGACCAGGGGAAGGGGGGCCGGCCGGCAGGCGGCCAGCAGGAGGAGGGGCAGCCAGGCCAGCCGTCGCATGCCCCTATGCTAGGCGCCCGGCCGCCGGGGGCGTATCCTGGTCGGCGTGACGCGGAGGGACGGTCGCGAACCCCTGGAGATGCGGCCCCTTAGGATCACCCCCGGCTACGCCGAGTACGCCGAGGGCTCGGCGCTGGTCGAGCTCGGAAAGACCCGGGTGCTGGCGGCGGCGACCCTGGCCGAGGGGGTGCCCCGGCACGTGGGCCGGCGATCGGGCTGGTTGATGGTCGAGTACAACCTCTTGCCCCGCTCCACCCGCACCCGCACCCAGCGGGAGCGCTTTAAGCTGGGGGGGCGCACCCAGGAGGTGCAGCGGTTTTTGGGCCGGGCCTTCCGGGCCGCGCTCGACCTCAAGGCGGTCCCGGGAAAGACGGTGGTGATCGACGCCGACGTACTCCAGGCCGACGGCGGCACCCGGGTGGCCAGCCTGCTCGGGGGCTACGCCGCGCTCTGGCTCGCCCTCGACCGGCTGGTGCGCGAGGGGCGGCTCGACGACTGGCCGCTTTTGCCCTTCGCCGCTTTGGGGGTGGTCTGGCAGGGGGAGGACCGGATCCTCCTCGATCCCACCCAGGTCGAGGACGAGAACGCCCACGCCGACCTCACCGTGGTGGCCACCGCCGAGGGCGACGTGATCGAGGTGCACGGCGGCGGCGAGGGCCGCCCGGTGCCCCGGGCGGTCTACCAAAGGATGGTGGAGCTCGCTCTGGGGCGCATCCCCGACCTGGTGCGCGAGCTCCACCGGGGGTTGCGGGGCGATCAGTCGGAAGTGTAGAAGATAAACCACCTGAGATCGGGTGGAATTCGGTTCTTGGCCGTCACCTTCCAGCCGTCTTCGGTCTTGGTGGCGAGGAGAATGTTCCATCCCTTTTCCAGGGTGGCGTTGAACTCGATGCCGTAATACGCCCCAGTGAGCGTGACCTTTTGGTCGGCGTAAACGATGCTGACTAAGGGGGTCATCTCGCCGGGTATCAGGATCGGGCTCAGGGTGTCGCCAGGGCGGAAGTTTTTTAGATCCTTTGGATCTTTACTGGCTAGGAAGAGGGCATAGGACGACGAGCCCTGCGCGACATACAAAAAGGCCCCGTAGAGCTTGGCGTTGCCGTTGTCCGCCGTGAGGTTCAGACCATCGAGGAAGCTCGAGATCGAGACCAGGTCGTCCTCACCCGGCGTGCCCAGGTTGATCGAGAAGCTTCCGTCGGTCCTGATATCGGCGATCGCCAGAAGCTTGGGATCGTAAGAATCAATGGAGCTGTAGCCTATTGCGTACAGTTTGTTCGCGCTCCCCGACCCGTTTTCGATCCGTCCCTGGAGGTGGCCGCCCGAGATTGCGGTGGGCGCGTTCAGCCCGCCGCAGGCGGAGAGCGTAAGGAGGAGTGCGAGGAACCCAACGACCTTGGTCCAGCGTGCTACCCGCATCGCGCTTCACCTCCGCAAAAAAAGTATGGGAAGGCCCTTCGGGGACATGTGCCCCGGGGGCGGCCCCCGTCTAGGAGGGGTTCCGGAGGCGGGCGGGGAACCGGGCCAGCCAGCCGGGGACCTCCTCGGGGGGCATGGCGGCGGCGTAGCGGAACCCCTGGGCGAGGGTCAGGCCGAGCTCGCGGAGGCGGGCCTCCTCCCCCGCCCCCTCCACCCCCTCGGCGATCGCCCGCACCCCCAGGTGGCGGGCCAGGTGGCCGATCCCCGCCACCACCGCCGAGCGGGTCGGGGAGGCCGCCACCTCCCGGACGAAGGTGCGGGGGATCTTGAGGTAGTCGAAGGGCAGGTCGGTCAGCCGTTCCAGCGAGGCGCAGCCGGTACCGAAGTCGTCGATCGCGAGGCGAAGCCCCAGCCGGTGGAGCTCGGCGAGGTGGGCCTCCCCCCGGGGGGTGAGGAGGGCGGCCTCGGTGACCTCGAGGACCAGCCGGGCGGGCGCGAGGTCGTGGTGGGCGAGCCGCTCCTCGATCAGGGCGGGCAGCCCCTCGTGGTTCAGGGTCTTCGGCGAGAGGTTGACCCCCGCCGCCAGCACCCGGCCGTCCGCCTCCCAGCGCACCAGCTGGGCGACGACGTTCTCCAGCATGGCGAGGTCGAGTTCGAAGATCACCCCGATCTCCTCGGCCAGGGGGATAAAGCTGGAGGGCGGCGCCTGCCAGCGGGCCAGGGCCTCGAGGTAGACCAGCCGCCCGGCCTCGAGGTCGACCACCGGCTGGTAGTAGGCCCGGATCCCCCCCTCGGCCAGGGCCTTCCGGAGGGCGTGTTCCAGGGCCACCCGGCCCCTCAGCGCGCGGTCGTCCTTGGGGTCGAAGAGGGCGAACCCGAGCCCTTCCTGCTTGGCCCGGTACATCGCCAGGTCGCCCTTGCGGAGGAGCTCCTCCAAGCTCTCGGCGTCGTCGGGGAAGAGGGCGATGCCGATGCTGGCGCCGGTTCGCACCTCCTCGCCGTTTAGGGCGACCGGCCGGGCCAGGTCCTGGCGGATCCGCTTGGCGACGGTCGCGGCGCCCTCGCGGTCGGCCTCGATTAGGGCGGCGAACTCGTCGCCCCCCAGCCGGGCCAGGAGGTCGCGGCTCCGGGTCGCCCGGGCCAGCCGCTGGGCCACCGCCAGCAGCAAGCGGTCGCCGGCCTCGTGGCCGCGGGCGTCGTTGACCTCCTTGAAGCGGTCGAGGTCGAGGTAGAGGAGGGCCATCGGCCGCCCCCGCCGGGCGGCGTTTTCCAGCGTGACCCGGCCCCACTCCAAAAAACCCCGCCGGTTCAGGAGCCCGGTGAGGGCGTCGGTGATCGCCTGGGAGCGGAGCCGCTCGCGGAGGGCGAGCCGCTCCAGCGCCGAGCCCAAAAGCGCCCCCACCTCCCGCACCAGCTCGGCCTCCTCACGGGCGAAGCGGCTGGGCTCGGGGTGGGTCACCGCCAGCGCCCCCACCACCTCCTCCCGGTCGGCGATCGGCACCGCGATGGCGGTGCGGTAGCCGAGCACCCGGGCGGCCTCGCCGAAGGCGTAGCCCCGCATCCGGCGGGCGTCGGTGATCACGGTTTCCTGGCGGGCGAGGGCCTGCCCGGCGGCGGTTTTCCCCCAGTCCAGGGCGGCGAGGTCGAGGGTGAGCACCGGCCGGCCGTTCCGCTGGATCACGAGCCGCCCCGCCTCCTCCTCGATCGCGAACCGGGGGTCGGCGATCCGCCAGACCCGGGGGCGGAAGCCGCCGGGCACCCGGTCCCAGATCATCGCCAGCAGGTAGCCGCCCTCGGCGACGGCGGCCTCGGCGGCGCCCTCGAGGAGCTCCCCGGCGCTCCTGGCCTGGGCGGCCAGGAGCCCCACCCGCCCCAGGAGGCGGAGGGCCCGCTCGCGGAAGCGGTAGAGGTCGGTGCGGCGGCGCAGCCACCCGCCGGCCCCGGTCACCGCCGCCGCTCCCAGGGTGAGGGCGACGAGGTCGGCCCCGCGGTAGCCGGCGAGGGCCAGGGGCAGCACCATCGCGAGCCCCAGCCCGAGCCCGCCCCAGGGCCCGAGCAGCCAGCCCAGGGGGGCCAGCCAGAGGGCCGCCAGCAAGAGGTGCACGTCGCCGAGGGCCCGCGCCAGCTCGGGACGGAGAAGGAAAAAGGCCAGGGCCAGCGCCGCCGCGACCCCCAGGAGCCGGCGCGAACGGCCACCCACCGCGGCGGTCATCCCCAAAACTTTAGCACCCGGGGGAAGTGGGTAAGCTGGGGGGAGGATGCGGGTCTTTCTGGCCACCACCAACCCCGGCAAGCTCGGCGAGCTCAAAAAGGGCCTCCGGCCCCTGGGCTGGCGGTTCGTCACCCCGGCGGAGCGGCCCTACCGCCCCCCCGAGGAGACCGGCATGAGCTTCGAGGACAACGCCATGCTCAAGGCGGCGTCGGCCGCCCAGCAAACCGGCCTGCCGGCCCTGGCCGACGACTCCGGGCTGGAGGTCGACGCCCTCGGCGGCGAGCCCGGGGTCTACTCCGCCCGCTTCGGCGGCCACACCCGCGACCTCGACCGCAACCTCTACCTCCTCGAGCGGCTCAAGGGGGTGCCCCTAGAGGAGCGCACCGCCCGCTTCGTCGCCGTGCTGGTGCTGGCCTACCCCGACGGCCACCTCGAGGTCTACCGCGGCGAGACCGAGGGGCTGATCCTCGAGGCCCCCCGGGGCCACCTGGGCTTCGGCTACGACCCCCTCTTCTTCGTCCCCGAGGCCGGCCGCACCTTCGCCGAGATGCTCCCCGGCGAGAAGGCCCGCTACTCCCACCGGGGCAAGGCGATGCGGGCGCTCCGGGAGGCCTGGGCCCACGGGCCCCCGCCCCGGGAGATCAAGCCGATGGAATAGCGATGCGGCTGCACGCGCCCAAGATCGCGCTCTACCGCCTCTTTGACGTCGCCGACGAGATCGACCTGGGGGCCTCCGACCTGCCCCGCTACCGGCTCCGCCGGGCCCGCAGCCCGGTGCGCTACGGCGAGCCCCCCGCCGAGCTCCGCCTGGGGCCCCGGCGCTTCGCCGGGGAGGACGGCACCCTCTGGGCCCGGCTCTACCCCTTCGGGGTGGTCGCCCTCCGGCTGGTCCTCGACCTGGGGTCGGAGCTCGACCTGGTGGACTTTCGCCAGCGGGCCCTGGCGCTCCCCGAGCACCCCGGGCTGGGGGCGTTCTTCGAGGGGGAGCTCGCCCGGCTCAGGGAGGAGCTGGGGGCCGCCCTCGAGGGCCCCTTTCCCGAGCCCGCCGAGGAGGAGTTCGCGGTCCTCTTCTTCGCCGGCACCGACCCTGCCCTCCCCGCCAGCCGCCTCGCCGAGACCCTGCCGGTCGCGGAACTGGTGCTGGGGGAGCGGGAGCGGTTCGCCCCCGAGGTGGAGCGGGGGCTCGCCCGCTACCGGTTTTCCTACACCGAGGAGGACCTCGCCGTGCTCGGCTTCGAGCGGGTGCTGCTTTTCGACTCGGAGGGGATCTGGGACGTCGCCGACCTGGTCGAGTTCGTTCACGCCGAGCTCCTCGAGCTCGGCTACTACGACCGGGTGCTGGCCCGGGCCCTGCGGGAGCTCCCCGAGGAGCTCGCCCGCTACGCCCCCTGGCGCTA
The DNA here is from genome assembly GCA_026984675.1 of Thermaceae bacterium. Classification (GTDB taxonomy): domain Bacteria; phylum Deinococcota; class Deinococci; order Deinococcales; family Marinithermaceae; genus WFXV01. Next base: position 7,925 of record JALSRQ010000149.1, on the reverse strand, counting down.
CCGCCACTACGAGCGGATCCGCCGCCGGCTGATGCAGGTCCACGCCGAGGTCACCGAGGTGCGCTCCCGGCTGGCCGAGTCGCTGAGGATCACCGAGGACTTCTTCTACGCCCGGGTCCTCGAGGCCGCCGCCGAGCTCTACGGCGCGATGGAGCTCTCCCGGGCCACCGCCGAGAAGCTCGGGGTCCTCTCCGGCCTCTACCAGATGATCACCGAGGAGCAGAACTTCGCCCGGGCCCAGGCGGTGGAGGTGGGGATCTTCGCCCTGATCCTCTTCGAGGTGCTGCGGGCGGTCTGGGGGGGCCGGTGAGGGGGGGCTGGGCCGAGGACGCCGCCCTCGCCTACCTCCGGGCCCGGGGCTACCGCTTAAGGGCCCGGAACCGCCGCACCCCCTTCGGGGAGATCGACCTCTGGATGGAGGACGGCGGCACCCCGGTCTTCGTCGAGGTCAAGCAGCGCTCCGGCCGCCGCTACGGCGACCCCTGGGAGGCGATCACCCCCTGGAAGCTTGCCCGCATCAAAAAAAGCGCCCTCTTCCTCCTGGGCCGCGACGACCGCCCCTTCCGGGTCGAGGCGGTGCTGGTCTACGGGCACCCCGGCCGCCATCGCCTCGAGCACCGGGTCCTCGAGCTGCTCTAACCGCTCAGATCTCGGCGAAGACCCGCCGGTAGTAGAAGACCACCAGGGCCAGGGTCAAGAGCAAGAGGAGGTAGGCGAGCGCCGAGGCACCCCCCAGGTCGAGGCCCAAAAAGGCCTTGCGGTAGATGAAGTAGGCGAGGAGGTCGGTGGCCGCGCCGGGGCCGCCCCGGGTGAGGACGTAGACCAGGTCGTAGGTGCGGAGCTCGGCGATGGTCTGGAGAATGAGCACCACCCCGATCACCGGCCGGAGCAGGGGCAACGTTACGTGAAGGAAGCGCTGGGGGAAGCTGGCGCCGTCGACCAGGGCGGCCTCGAGGGGCTCCTTGGGCAGGCTCCTCAGCCCCGCCAGGAGCACCAGCGCCACGAAGGAGACCTGCTGCCAGGTGTCGACCAGGGCCAGGGTGAAGAGGGCGTAGCGGGGGTCACCGAAGAAGTCGGGGGCGGAAAACCCCAGCCGGCCGAGCAGGTAGGTGACGATCCCCAGCTCGGGGTGGAGGATCATCTTCCAGATCAGCGCCACCCCCACCGGGGCGATCAGCATCGGCACCGAGATCACCGCGTAGAAAAACTCCTTGCCCGGGGCCGGCTGGAAGAGGAGCACGGCGATGGCCAGGCCGATCAAGAGCGAGAGCCCCACGGTGAGGAAGGCGTAGAGGGCGGTGAGTCGGAGGGAGTTTAGGAAGTAGGGGTCGCGGAAGGCCTCGAGGTAGTGGGCGAGCCCCACCCAGGGGGCGAGGGTGGGCTTTAGGAAGGTGTAGCTCGAAAACGAGAGGGCGAGCGCGTAGAGGAGGGGAAAGGCCACCACCAAAAGGAGCACCAGCACCCCGGGGGCGGCAAAGGAGGCGCCCACCCTCGCCCGCATGGCTACTTCACCAGCCCGGCCTTCTTAAAGAGCCCGTAGAGCCCCTTGGCGGCGTCCCGGATCGCGGTCTTCACGTCCTTCTGGCCGGTGGCCGCCAGCGAGACCTCGCGGCCGACCACGTCCTCCATCTCGGCGGTGTAGGCGAAGATCGGGACCTTCTTGGCGCCCTCGAGGATCTTGAGGACCTGGGCGTAGTAGGGGTACTTGGCGAGGACGTCGGGATCGGTGAGGGCGTCCCGGCGGGTCGGCGCGTGGCCCATGAGGGCCCGCTTCTTCACGATCTCCTTGGACTCCACCCACTGGATGAACTTCCAGGCCTCCTCCTTGTGGGCCGAGTTCCTGGGGATCGCCCAGCCCCAGCCGCCGTTCACCCCGTGGCCGCCGGGCATCACCGCAAGCTTCACCTTGCCCGCCACCTTGGGGCACTTCTGGGCGTCGTCGAGCTGGGGCAGCATCCACCAGTAGGTGATCATGCTCCAGGCCCGGCCCTGGCACATCTCCCGGTAGGTGTCGTCGAGGTTGGCGTTCAGGGCGCCTTTCTGGGCGGCCTCGCGGATGTTCTTGACGTAGAGACGGAGGGCCTTCTCGCCGGCCGGGCCGTCCAGGGTGACGTGCCAGTTCTTATCGGCGAAGTCGCCGCCGGCCCCGAAGACGTAGTTGGAGAACTCCATGAAGTTGGGGTCGCCCCGCTGGCCCTGCATGGCGGCCCCCGCCACCCCGGCGTTTTGCTTCATGAAGACGCTGGTCTGGACGTAGTCCTCCAGCGTGGTCGGCACCGCCAGCTCCTTGCCGAAGCGCTCCCGGTACTTGGCCTTGAGCGTGGGATCGGCGAGCAGGTCGGTGCGGTAGATCAGCCCCATCGCGTAGTTGTACATGGGGATCATGTAGAGCTTGCCGTTGTAGTAGCCGACCAGGTCGAGCATCGAGGGCAGGTAGGGGGAGAGGTCGAAGCCCGACTTCTTGACGTAGGGCATGAGGGGTTCCAGCCAGCCCGCCGCCGGGAACTCGCCGGCCCAGAGGAAGTCGACCTCGAGGAAGTCGTAGGCGCTCTCCGGGGCCAACAGCTGGGAGACCAGCTTGTCGTGCATGGCCCCGTACTGCACCACCTCGAACTCGACCTTGATGCCGGTCTTCTTCTCGAAGTCGGGGAGCAGCTTCTCGATGATGTGGGTCTCGGGGACGTCCTCCATCAGCGCCCGGAGGACCACCTGGGCCTGGGCCAGGCCGAGGCCCAGCGCCAGCACCGCCGCCAAAAACCACCGCGTACCTTTCACCTCAAACCACCTCCCTACTTGATCGCGCCGAAGGTGAGCCCCTCGACCAGGTAGCGGTCGACCACCCGGGCGAGGAGCAGCACCGGCAGCACCGAGAGGATCACCCCGGCGGCCACCCGGGCAAACAGCACCCCCCGCTGGGTCATCAGCGCCGCCAGGGCCACCGGGATCGTCTGGGTATCCCGGCCGGTGAGCAAAAGGGCGAAGAGGAACTCGTTCCAGGCCAGGATGAAGCCGAGCACCCCGGCGGCGAAGAGCCCCGGGGCGGAAAGGGGCAGGACGACCTTGGCGAAGACCACCGCCGGGGTGGCGCCGTCGACCAGGGCGGCCTCCTCGAGGTCCCGGGGGAGCCCCTGGAAGAACCCCATCAACAGCCAGCTCATGAACGGCAGGGCGAAGGCCAGGTAGGCGAGCACCAGCCCGGGGTAGGTGTTGGTGAGCCGGGCCGCCCGGAAGAGGGCGAAAAGCGGCAGCGCCAGCACGATCGGGGGGAGCATCTGGGTGGCCAGCACCGAGAACCTTAAGGGGGCCCCGCCGACCCGGTAGCGGGCCATGGCGTAGCCGAGCATGGCGGCGAGCGGCAGCCCCACCAGCACGGTGGCCCCGGCCACCACCAGGCTGTTTTTGAACGCCCGCCCGAAGGGCCCGGTGAGCATGGCGGCAAAGTTCTCCAGCGTCCAGGGCCCCCACTCCGGGGGCAGGGCGTAGGCCCGCCCCTCGGGAAGGAGAGCGGTGCGCAGGGTCCAAAGCAGCGGGAGCAGGAAGTAGAGGGTGACGGCGAGCAGGAGGGCGGTGGTGATCCAGGTGGCCAGGGTGCGCTGCCGCTTCAAGGTCGCGCCTCCTAGAAGATCCAGGCCCCGCCGTTCGCCTCGATCGCCTCGCCGGTGATGAAGTCGGCGTCGGGGCCGGCGAGGAAGGCGACCACCCCGGCGACGTCCTCGGGGGTCTCCAGCCGCCCAAGCGGGGTCTGCCGGAGGTAGTCGGCGATCACCTCCTCCGGGGTGATGCCCCTTAGCTCGGCCTCCCACCGGACCTCCCGCTCCTGCATCGAGGTCCGCACGAAGCCCGGGTTCACCGCGTTGACGGTGAGCTTAAAAGGCGCGAGCTCCTTGGCCGCCGCCTGCACCAGGCCGAGGACCGCGAACTTCGAGGCCGAGTAGTGGGCGAGCAGGGGCGCGGCCTGGCGGGCGGCCATGCTGGCGGTGGCGATCAGCTTGCCGCGGAGCTCGCTCCCGGCCATGAGCGGCTGGTCCTTCATCCGCCGGGCGAAGGTCTGGAGGGTGTAGAAGACGCCCTTGGCGTTAACCGTGAAGTTGAAGTCCCAGTCCTCGTCGGTGAGGTCGAGGAAGGGCCGCATGGTGCTGACCCCGGCGTTGGCCACCACGATGTCCACCCGGCCGTCCTCGGCGTAGGCGGCGTCGCGGGCGGCCTCGAGGTCGGCCCGCCGGGTGACGTCGACCGGCTGGGCTCGGGCCCGGCCGCCTTCGGCGGCGATGGCCTTGGCCACCCGCTCGGCGGCGGCCGGGTCGCGGTCGGTGACCCAGACCTTGGCCCCCTCGCGGGCGAGCCGTTGGGCGATGGCGGCGCCGATGCCGCTGCCGGCGCCGGTGACCAGGGCGATCCTTCCTTCAAGCATCCCGCACCTCCAGCCTGGGGTAGAGGTCCTTGAGCCGCGGATAGGTCTCGCGGTAGACGCCGTAGAGCTCGTCGTAGACGGGAACCCAGCCGGGGTCCGGTTCGGTGACCCCGGCCGGGGTCGCCACCTCCTTGATCCGCCGGTAGTCCCAGAGCCCGGCCGCCACCCCGGCCAGGAAGGCGGTGCCGTAGGCACTCCCGGCCGTCCCGGTCTCGAGGTGGTGGACCGGCTCGCCCAGCACGCTGGCGGTGATCCTGCGCCAAAGCGGGCTCTTGGCCCCGCCGTCCATGACGTAGAACCGCGCGATCTTGTGGCCGTGGGAGCGGAGCACCTCGACGTGGTGGCGGAAGGCGTAGGCGACCCCCTCGAGGATCGCCCGGTAGAGGTGGGCCGGGCCGTGGGCCAGGGTGAGGCCGAGGACGGTTCCCCGGGCGTGGGGGTCGTGGATCGGGGTCTTCTCGCCCAGGAAGTAGGGGAGCAGCACCACCCCGTCGCTCCCGGCCGGCACCGCCTCGGCCTGGGCGTCGAGCTCGGCGTAGCCGGCGTGGGGGGCGAAGCGGTCCCGGAACCACTTGACCAGCGAGCCCGAGGTGGCCATGCAGCCGTTGATCACGTAGCGGCCGGGGACGTCGTGGTAGTCGATGAAGAGCTCGCGGAGGGGGGCGAAGGTGGGGGCGACGTAGAGGAAGTCGCCGGCGCCGCCGAACTTGAGCACCGCCTCCCCCTCGTCGAGGAGCCCGGCCGCCAGGGCGGCGGCGATGTGGTCGGCGCTGCCGGCGGTGAGGGGGGTGCCCCGGGGCAGGGGCACCCCGTCGGCGGCGACCTCGCCGACGATCTCGGTGGGAAACCGCACCGGGGCGAGCACCCCGGGGTCGAGGTCCACCAGGGCCAGGACCTCCCCCAGCCAGCGCCGCTCCTTTTCGCTCCAGAGCCCGCTCTCAAGCGCCCAGTTGGCCTCGAGGTAGGCCGGGCCCCGCCCCCCCAAGCGCCAGGTGACGTACTCGTAGGAGCCCGCGATCCGGTGGATCCGGCGGAAGACCTCGGGTTCGTGCCGCTGGATCCACAGCAGCTTGGGGGGGATGACCTGGGCGTTCCAGGTCGCCCCGGTGTGGGAAAAGAGCGCCTCTTCCGGGAAGCGCTCCTTGAACCAGCGGATCTCCTCGGCGTGCCGGGCGTCGTTTTGCTGGATCGAGGGGCGGAGGACGTTCCCCTCGCGGTCCAGGAGGACCAGCGCCGGCACCATCCCCGACACCGCCGCCGCCGCCACCCCCGAGAGGCCCGCCGCGGCGTCGAGGTCGGCGAGGGCCCCCACCGCCCCGGTCCACCAGTCGGCGGGGTCCTCCTCGGCCCAGCCGGGGCGGGGGCTCATTAAGTCGTGGGGGCGGCTGGCCTCGGCCACGACCGCGGCCTCCTCGTCGAGCAGGACCGCCTTGACCGCGGTGGTGCCGACGTCGATCCCCACTACGCCCACGCCGCCCGCACCTCCCGAACGCGCTCCATGAAGGCCCGGGCCCGCTCCTCGTCCACCGGGTTGAAGGTCTTTCCGTCCACCTTGAGGGCGGTGCCGACCACGCAGCCGTCGGCGAGGGCCAGCACTTCGGCGACGTTCTCGTGGTTGACCCCGGTGTTGGCCAGGACCGGGACCTCGGGCACCGCTTCCTTCACCGCCTGGAGGTGGGAGAGCGGCGCCGGCTCGCCGGTCATCGGCCCGGAGACGAGGACGGCGTCGGCCAGGCTGGAGAAGACCGCGCTTTTGGCCCGCTCCGGCAGGCTCCGCTGGTCGAGGGGCGAGGCGAACTCGGCGGAGACGTTGTAGAGGAGGAAGAGGTCGTCCCGCCCCAGCCGCCGGCGGTAGCGGAGGGCCTCGGCCGCCCGCCCCTGCCAGAGCCCCATGTCGGAGCCGTAGAGGCCGGTGAAGATCTCCCGGGCGAAGGCCGCCCCGGTGGCCGCGGCCACCGCCATGGTGAGGACCGGGTCCCAGAGCACGTCCACCCCGAAGGGCAGGGTGAGCTCGTCCCTAAGCCGCCCGATCGCGTAGGCCATGGCGGCGGCGCTGGCGGGGTCGACCTCGAGCTCGTAGGGGCGGTCGTTCTCGTTGCCGAACATCACCGCGTCCACCCCCGCCGCCTTGAGGGCGGCGAGGTCGGCCCGGGCCGCCTCGACGATCGCCTCCACGCCACCGGCCTCGTCGTAGAGCGGGGTGCCGGGGAGGGCCCGGAGGTGGACCATGGCGATGACCGGCTTTTGGGTCTTGAAAAGGCGTTCGAACCTGGCGAAGGCTTCCATACTCCCCCTTTCCTAGACGAGTTCCACCACGGGAACCTTCTCCTTGAGGGCGGGGACGAAGGGGGCGCTGGCCCGGTCGGTGATCACCCCGGTGAGCGCCTCCAGCCCCACCACCCGGGCCAGCGCCCGGCGGCCGAACTTCGAGTGGTCGGCGATCAGGTAGGTGGCCTCGGCCGCCGCCGCCGCCCGCTGCTTCACCGCCGCCTCCTCGACGGTGGCGTTGGTCACCGCCTCGTCGTCGACCGCGTCGGCCCCCAGGAAGAAGAGGTCGGCGTGGACCTCGGCGAGCTGGGCCTCGGCCCAGGGGCCGACCAGGCTAAACAGGCCGTTCCGGGCCCGGCCCCCCACCAGCCAGACCTCGGCCCGCCCCCGGGCCAGGGCCTCGGCGGTCTTGAGGTCGAGGGCGATCACGGTGACCCGGCGCTCGGCGAGCCGGCGGGCCAGGGCGAGGGCGGTGGTGCCCGAGTCGAGGATCACCGTCGCCCGCTCGGGGACGAGCTCGGCGGCGCGGGCGGCGATCCGCTCCTTCTCCGGGACCTTGCGGCGGGCCTTGAGGTCGAAGGGGGGCTCGGCGGCGCTCCCCATCCGCAGGGGAAGGGCCCCGCCGTGGGTGCGCTCCACGAGCCCCCGCTCGGCCAGCGCCGCCAGGTCGCGCCGGACGGTGGCCTCGGAGACCCCGAGCCGGCGGGCCAGCTCCTGGGTGCGGAGCCCGCCCTCGGCCTCGAGGAGGCGGAGGATGCGGCGTTGCCGCTTTGGAACCAGGGGCATTCTTGACTCCTCTTTTTCGATTATGCGCGAAAGTGAGCGATTTTGGCAAGTCTCGGGTCGAACCGCGCGCCGCCGCCGGTTTGGTATCGTGCCCCCATGATCGAGGCGGTCTTCTTCGACGTGGGCGGGACCCTGATCCACACCGACCCCCGCACCTGGCTGCCCCCGGTGCTCGCGCGCTTCGGCGCCGAGGCCGACTGGCGGCGGCTTGAGGAGGCCGCCCGGTCCGCCTACGCCTACTACGAGCGGCACCACATGGAGGCCACCGACCGGGAGCGGGCGCTCCGGCTCTGGCACGAGTTCGACCGCCGCCTCCTGGCCGGGTTGGGGGTGGCCGAGCCCGAGCGGATCGCCGACTGGCTGGTCGGGCACTGGCGGGACCCCGGCCTTTGGCCCCGGACCCCCGGCACCCCGGAGGTCCTCGAGGCCCTCCGGGACCGGGGGCTGCGGCTGGCGGCGG
>JALSRQ010000148.1 GCA_026984675.1 Thermaceae bacterium | reverse complement strand
CGCCAAGAGCGCCGAGATCGACCGGGTACTGGGGTTAGAGCTGGGGGCCGATGATTACGTAACCAAGCCCTTTTCTCCGCGGGAGGTGGTTGCCCGGGTCCGGGCCGTCCTTCGTCGAACCCGTCCGGAGGCCAAACAGGCCGCCCGCTACCGGGCCGGTCCGCTCCTTCTTGACGCGGGCGCGGTCCGGGTTCGCTGCCAGGAAAACGAGATTTCCCTGACCCCAAGCGAGTTTCGCATTCTGGAGGCGCTCCTCGCCGCCGGTGGCCGCGCCCTTTCTCGCCGGGAGCTGCTTTCGGCTTTGGGGGAGGCTTACGTGGACGAACGGACGGTGGACGCCCACATCAAGAACCTGAGGAGGAAGCTTGGCCCCTGTGCAGGGCGGGTGGAAACGGTGCGGGGCGTGGGCTACCGGGTGGCGCCGTGAGGATCGCCGCGCGGTTGGTCTTGGCCTTCGTGGCCGTGGTCCTCTTTTTCGGGGGGTTCACCCTGGTTCTCTTGGAACGGGTGCAGGCCGAACACGTGCGGCGGTACTTCAACGAGGTCCCGAGGCCCGCCTACCACGCCGGCCGGCGGCCGGGGGAGCGTCTGATCGAGGCCTTGAAGCAGGAGAGCCGCAAGGCCCTGTTGCTGGCCGTTTTGGTGGCCGCCGGGGTCGGGGCCGGGGTGGCCCTCACCTTGGCCCGCCCTATCCGACAGCTCACCGAGACCGCCCGGCGCTACGCCGCCGGCGACCGCGCAGTGCGGGCCAGGGTGAAGGGGCGGGACGAGATAGCCGAGCTCGCCGCCGCGTTCAATGCCCTAGCCGACCGGCTGGCCGAGGAGAGGGCCCGCGAGGAGCGGCAGCTGGCCGCCACCGCCCACGAACTTAGGACCCCGCTGGCGGTGCTCAAGGCCGAGCTCGAGGCCCTGGCCGACGGGATGATGCGCCCGGATCCAGAGACCCTGCGCGCCCTGGTCCAAGAGGTCGATCGTATTACCCGGCTGGTGGAGGATCTCGAGCTCATCACCGTCGCCGACGCCGGGGGACTGCCGCTTAAGAAGGAGGTCGTTGATCTCGCCGCCTTGGCCCGCGAGGTATTCGACCGGGTGCTCCCCGAGGGCTACGCTCTCGAGGGCAAGGGGCATGCTCTGGCCGATGCTGACCGGGTGCGGCAGATCCTTTGGAACCTGGCTACCAACGTGAAGCGCCATGGGGGCGGGTGGGCGCAGGTCCGGGTGGCACCGGGTCGGATCGAAGTCGCGGACCGCGGCCCAGGGGTACCGGAACCGCTTCTCGACCATCTTTTCGAACCCTTTTACCGTGCCGACCCAGCCCGTCCCAGGGGAGGCAGCGGGTTGGGGCTCGCGGTGGTGCGGGCGCTGACGGAGGCGATGGGGGGCGAGGTGCGGGCCCGGAAGGGGCGGCCGGAGGGGCTGGTGGTGGAGGTTCGGCTACCGACTTAGAAGTAAGGGTCGGGATTGACGTAGTAAAAGCGGCCGTTTTTCCAGAGGGCGACCCGGAACCAGAGCACGT
>JALSRQ010000147.1 GCA_026984675.1 Thermaceae bacterium | reverse complement strand
CGGGCAGATCATCCCCGGGCTGGAGGAAGCGCTGGAGGGCCACCAGGCGGGCGAGACCGTGCGGGCGGTGGTCCCCCCCGAGAAGGCCTACGGCCAGCCCAACCCGGAGGGGGTGCAGGTGGTGCCCCGCTCGGCCTTCCCCGAGGGGAGCGAGGTGGCGGTGGGGGAACAGTTCTACGCCCAGGACCAGAGCGGGCAGCCGATGCCCTTCACCATCACCAAGGTCGAGGGGGAGGACGTCACCATCGACTTCAACCACCCGCTGGCCGGCAAGACCCTGGAGTTCGAGGTCGAGATCGTCGGGGTCCGGGACGCGACCCCCGAGGAGCGGGCCCACGGCCACGCCCACGGCCCCGAGGGCCACGCCCACTGACCGAAGCCGTTTCCCGCGCCCCCGGCCCCCGGCCGGGGGCCGACCATTAGTATGGGGGCGTGCCTCCTATCGCGACCTTCTCCCTCGTCGCCCGCGACCCCGATAGCGGCGACCTCGGGGTCGCGGTGGCCAGCAAGTTCCTGGCGGTGGGGGCGGTGGTGCCCCACGCCCGGGCCGGGGTGGGGGCGGTGGCCACCCAGTCCTACGCCAACCCCAGCTACGGCCCCCGGGCCCTGGCGATCCTCGAGGCCGGCGGGCTCCCGGAACACGCCCACGGGGCCTTCCGGGCCAGCGACCCCGACCACCCCCAGCGGCAGTACGGCATCGTCGCCGCCGGCGGCCAGGCCCTCACCTTCACCGGCGACGCCTGCCACCCCTGGGCCGGGGGGCACGCCGAGGCCGGGCTGGCCGCCCAGGGCAACCTGCTCACCGGACCCGAGGTGATCGAGGCCCTGGTGACGACCTTCCGCGAGCGGGACGACCTCCCCTTCCCCGAGCGCCTGCTCGCCGCCCTGCTGGCCGCCGACCGGGCCGGCGGCGACCGCCGCGGCCGCCAGTCGGCGGCCCTCCTGGTGGTCGGCGAGGGCAAGGGCTACGGCGGCCTCAGCGACCGCTGGATCGACCTCCGGGTCGACGATCACCCCGACCCGGTGCCCGAGCTCGGCCGGTTGCTGGAGCTCCACCGCCTCTACTTCACCGGAGAGCAAAGCCCCGAACCCTTGAGCGCCGCCGACCTCGCCTGGCTCGGCGAGCTGTTGGTCGCCGAGGGCGAGCTCCCGGCCCCGCCCAAGGCCTGGGGCCCGGCGTTCGAGGCCGCCCTCCGGCGGCTGCTCGGGCGCGAGAACCTGGAAAACCGCTACGCCGGCGGGCCGGCCCTGGAGCCCGGGGTCCTCGCCTACCTGAGGAGGCGGTTTTCGTGAGGCCGGAACCGGGGGCCGGCGGGGTGGTCGCCGATGGCGCCGGCCGCCTCCTGCTCATCCGTGACCGGAACGGGTTCTGGACCTTCCCCAAGGGGCACATCGAGCCCGGCGAGACCCCCGAGGCGGCGGCGGTGCGGGAGGTCCGGGAGGAGACCGGGGTGGCCGCTCGGCCCCTCGCCCCCCTCGGGGTCACCCGCTACACCAACGACCGGGGGGTGGCGCGAGCGG
>JALSRQ010000146.1 GCA_026984675.1 Thermaceae bacterium | reverse complement strand
AGACCGGGGGCCCGCCGCGGCCCCTGCGCGGGGCCCTGGGCAAAGCCGGCCAAGGCCAGCACCACTGCGGAAACCAGCATCCACCTTGCCTTCATCCTCTCGCCTCCCTTTCCCGGTACGAGGCTAGCCCCCGGGGCTGAGGGCGACCCCGGGGGAAGATGAAGGCGGCTTCATCCCCTAACGGGTGTAGGTCCCCATCCATTCCGCTTCGCCGAGCACGTGCCCCTCGGCCGCCTTCAGGACCTCGCGGGCGGGCCGGCCGGGGGCGAGCCCCAAGGGACCGTCGAGGGCGTAGAGGCGGAAGAAGTAGCGGTGGGAGCCGTGCCCCCGGGGCGGGCAGGGTCCCCCGTAGCCCACCCGCCGGAAGTCGTTCGTCGCCTGCTTAAAGCCCATCGCCTCAGGGGTCTTGGGCACCCCCTCGGGGAGCCCGTTCCGGTCGGGGGGCAGGTCGTAGGCGACCCAGTGGACGAAGGTCCCCACCGGGGCGTCGGGGTCGAAGACGTAGAGCAAGAGGGCGCCGGTTCCCTCGGGGACCCCCTGCCAGCGTAGGGGCGGGGAGCGGTCCTCCCCGTCGCAGGTGTAGCGTTTGGGCACCGCCCCGCCGTAGGCGAAGGCGGGGCTTTTTAGGGTAAAGCCCTCGGCCATCGCGACCACCCCCAAAAGGAGCCCCAGGAACGCGAGGGCCCGCACCGCCTACCCCCGGGGCTCGATCAACCCGTAGTTGCCGTCCTTGCGGCGGTAGATCACGTTGATCGCGCCGGTGTCGGCGTTCTTGAAGACGAAGAAGCTGTGGCCCAGGGCCTCCATCTGGACCGCCGCGTCCTCCGGGGTCATCGGCTTCATCTCGAAGCGCTTGACCCGCACGATCTCGGGCGCCTCCTCGGCCTCCTCCGGGGGCGGGGCGCTGGGCTGGCCCAGGGCGGTGTGGCGCTTGCCCATCAACCGGCCCTTGAACCGCTTCAGCTGCTTCTCCAGCACCTCCACCGCCCGGTCGATGGCGGCGTACATGTCGGGGTCCTCCTCCTCGACCCGGATCAGCCCGCCCCGCACGTTGAGCTGGATCTCGGCCTTGGCCCGCCGCTCGACGTGGGGGCTGCCGGCGAGGGAAAGCACCACCTTGGCGTCCTGGATGGCGTCGTGGTAGCGCTCCAGCCGCGCGAGCTTCTTCTCCACGTAGTTGCGGATGGCGTCGGTGATCTCGACGTTGCGTCCGACGAACTTGTAGATGTTCATAGCGGCCTCCTTCCCCCTAGGCTTCCATTCTACCGGGCCTGCGGTCGGCCACCAGCTGGCCCGCCTTCAACGCCACGACCCGCTGGGGGTAGGCCTCCACCAGCTCCCGGGCGTGGGTGGCGAACACCACCGTGGTCCCCTTGGCGTGGGCCAGCTTGAAGAGCTCGAGCACCGCCAGGGCGTTGTCGCGGTCGAGGTTGCCGGTGGGTTCGTCGGCCAGGAGGATCTGCGGCTCGCCGATCAGGGCCCGGGCCACCGCCACCCGCTGGGCCTCCCCCACCGAGAGGGCCTCGGGAAAGGCCCGTTTCTTGTGGGAAAGCCCCACCGTGCGGAGAACCCGGGCGATGCGCTCGGGCCACTCCCGCCGGGGCACCCCCCGCACCCGGAGGACGAAGGCGAGGTTCTCCTCCACCGTCCGCCGGGGAAGGAGCCGGTGGTCCTGGAAGACCACCCCGACCCGCCGGCGGTAGAGGGCGACCCGGTGGCCCCGGAGCTTTCTCAGGTTCACCCCCTCGACGTAAACCGCCCCCCGGGTGGGGTGGTAGCGGCGGAGGACGAGGTTTAAAAGGCTCGACTTGCCCGCCCCCGAGGGACCCACCAGGAAGACGAACTCCCCCCGCTTGATCTCGAGGTTCACCTCGTAGAGGGCCAGGGTCTTGGTCCGCGGGTAGTGGAGCGAGACCCGGTGGAGGTGGATCACGCATTTAGCGTACAAGTTCTCATGCCGGAATCGTTAGAATGGCCGGCATGAAGCGAAATCGCCTGATCGCCGCCGCCATCGCGGTGCTCGCCGCGGTGGGGGTCGCCCAGTTTCAGTCGGGGGCCGGCGAGTTCACCCAGGACCCCAACGGCCGGGCGGCGGTGGAAACCTACCAGATTATCAAGGAGCATTATCTCAGGAAGCTTGACGACAAGGGGCTGAAGCGGGTCCTCGAGGGCGCCATCCGGGGCCAGGTCGACGCCCTCGACGACCCCTTCACCAGCTACAGCCCGCCGCGCCACACCCGGATCCGCAACGAGGACGTCCAGGGCGAGTTCTTCGGCATCGGGGTGGTGATCCAGGCGGCCCGCCCCGACGGCACCGGGGCCAAGATCCTCACCGTGTTCCGGGGCGGCCCCGCCTTCCGGGCCGGCCTCAAAGCCGGCGACGAGATCGTCGAGGTCGACGGCGAGGACGTCACCAAGCTCGACCTCTTCGACATCGTGGCCAAGATCCGCGGCCCCAAGGGGACGATCGTCGAGATCGGCGTCCACCGCAAGGGCTCCCGGGCCACCCTGCGCTTCAAGATCCGCCGCGAGAAGATCGAGATCGTCTCGGTCTCCAAGGCGATGGTCACCAAGGACGTCGGCTACGTGGCGATCGAGACCTTCCTGAACGTCAAGGTCATCGACCAGCTCAAGCGGGCGATCGCCGACCTCAAGGCCCAGGGCGCCAAGAAGCTGATCCTCGACCTCCGGGACAACGGCGGCGGGCTCCTCGACCAGGGCTGCCAGGTCGCCGACGCCTTCCTCGACCACGGGGTGATCGTCTACACCCGTTCGCGGGAGGTCACCCGGCCGTTCTGCGAGGCGGGGCCGGAGACCGCCTGGAGCGGCCCGATGGTGGTGCTGGTCAACGCCAACACCGCCAGCGCCTCGGAGATCGTCTCGGGGGCGATGCAGGACTACCGGCGGGCCAAGGTGATCGGCGAGAAGACCTTCGGCAAGGGGGTCGGGCAGAACGTCTTCACCCTGGCCAACGGCGGCGAGCTCACCCTGGTCACCTTCGAGTGGCTCACCCCGAAAAAGCGGAGCATCCACCGGAAGGGGATCACCCCCGACATCGCGGTGAAGGACACCCGTTTCCCCGAGCCGCTCGCGTTCGAAGGGCTCGGCGCCCCCGCCGGCGGCGAGGTCGAGCTGATCGTCCGGGACCCCTCCGGCAAGGAGATCAAGCGCCTCAAGGCCAAGGTCGACGCCGACGGCAAGTTCAGCTACAGCGAGGAGGTGCCGCCCCGGCCGGTCTCCTCGGTTCCCGGCAAGGCCCTCCTCGACCTCAAGCACGACGCCATCCTGAGAAAGGGCCTCGAGGTCCTGGGCGAACCGGTCCCCGCCCCCTAGCCGCGCGGCTCTCCCGGGGCGGCCCCCCGCGCGGGGGGCCGCCCTTCGTGCCAGAATGGGGGCATGAAGCTGGTCGGAACCCCCGGCAACCCCAAGGCCACCAAGGAGGCCCTGATCCAGGCCCTCAAGGGGGCCCACTGGCCCAAGCTCTCGGTCACCCTGGTCGGCCCCTGGCAAGGAGAGCGCGAGCGGGCCGCCTACGCCGTCTTCGTCTTCGGGACCCCGGAACCGGTGGCCACCTACCCCGCCTTCGGCCCCGCCCTAGGACCCGAGGGGGAGGCCGAGCTCGCCGAGCTCCTGGGCTTCCTCGAGGCCCACGGCGTGACCCGGCTCTACGAGGCCGCCCTGGCCCCCGGCCGGCTCGCCGAGCTCGCCCAGGCCGGCCCCGAGCTCGCCCAGGAGGTGTTCGCGGCTAGGAATCCCGCCGATCCCGCGATCTGGCGCGCTGCGTGAGGGCCACCCCGGCGAGGACCAACACGCCCCCCAAAAGAGCCAGGGGCGGGAGCCGCTCCCCCAGGAAGAGGTAGCCGCCGAGCGCCCCCAGCACCGGGGCCAGGTTCTGCCAGACCCCCGCCTTGGCGGCCCCCAGCAGCTGGACCCCCCGCATCCAGGCGAGGTAGGCGGCGAGGTTCGCAAGGAGCCCGCTGGCGGCGATTCCCAGCCAGGCCCAGGGGGGCACCGCCGGGTAGTCGAGGCGGAGGAGGCCGGGCAGGTTAAAAAGCCAGTAGGGGATCATTCCCCCCACGTAGCCGAGGCTCACCCAGGCGAGCAGGGGGTAACGGTTCCCCACCGTGCGGGCCGAGACCGAGTAGACCGCCCAGGCCAGCGAGGCCAGGACCAAAAGCCCCACCCCCACCCCGACCTCGCCGCCCCCGCCGCCGAGCCCCAGCAGGGCGACCCCGACCCCGGCGAGGAGGATGCCCAGGTACCCGGGAAGCGAGAGCCGCTCGCCCAGCCAGAGGTAGGCGACCAGCGCCAGCCAGGCGGGGTTGGTGGCGTTGGCCACGGCGGCGATCGAGGCCGGGGTGCGGAGCACCCCTTCCATGAGGAACCACTGGAAGAGGCCGTTGCCCACGAATCCAAAGAGGAGGATCCAAAGCGCGTCCCGGCGGGGGATCCGGGTGGGCCCCGATCCCCGGGCCAGGAGCAGAAAGCCCCCCGCCGCCACCAGGGTGCGGAAGGTGTTCATCGCGTGGGGCGGGAGCACCCCCACCAGCATCTTGAGGAGAACGAAGTTGAGGCCCCAGAAAGTGACCGCGACCAGGGGGTAGACGAAGGCCGGCACCCCCCCATCTTACTGACCCGCCGGTCAGATACGGGCGAAGACCCCGACCTCCAGCGACCGCTCGGGGGGAAGGTGGAAGAAGATCACCGGGCTCTCGGCGTTCCGCCGCATCAGCGAGAAGAGGACCTCGCGCCACTTCGGCATGTAGCGGCCGGCCGGCACCACCAGCTCCCGCCCCAGGAAGAAGTGCGACTCGTAGGGCTCGATGCCGAGGTCGGGCCGCTCGTGGAGCTCGAGGGTCAGGTTGGGGGTCTCCATGAAGCCGTAGATCAGGATCAGCCGCTCGATCCCCTCCCCCACCTCCTTGCGGAAGGCCCGCCGCTCCGGCAGGACCCGGGGCCGCTCGGAGGTGCGCACGCTGCAGATCACCACCCGCTCGTGGAGCACCCCGTGGTGGTGGAGGTGGGCGAGCAGCACGTCGGGGGCCGAGCGGGGGTTGGCGGTCATGTACACGGCGGTGCCGGGCACCCGGGGGTAGCGGCCCTCCCGGAGGTTCTCCACCAGCTCCTCCAGCGCCACCGTGCCGGTGTGGAGGGCCTGGGTGAGGGCCTCGCGGCCCCGCTTCCAGGTGCTCATCAGGGTGTAGGTGGTGAACGCCACCACCAGGGGCACCCAGCCGCCCTGGGGGACCTTGACCAGGTTGGTGAGCCAGAACGAGGTGTCCACCGTGATGAAGGCGAGGAACATCACCCCCACCCCGAGCGCCGGCCACTTCCAGAGCTTGTAGACGATCAGGGAAAAGAGCAGGGTGGTGAAGACCATGTCGGTGGAGACCCCCACCCCGTAGGCCCCGGCCAGGTTGGAGGAGGACTTGAATCCGACCACCAGTGCCAGGGTGAGGAACATCAACGTCCAGTTGACGAAGGGCACGTAAACCTGGCCGCGCTCCTCGCTGGAGGTCTGGACGATCCGCATCCGGGGGAGGTAGCCGAGCTGGATGGCCTGGCGGGTGAGCGAGAACGACCCCGAGATCACCGCCTGGGAGGCGATCACGGTGGCGGCGGCGGCCAGCAGGACCAGGGGGTAACCGGCCCAGGCCGGGGCCATCAGAAAGAACGGGCTCTCCAGCGCCGCCGGATCCCTGAGGATCAACGCCCCCTGCCCGAAGTAGTTGAGCAGGAGGGCGGGAAAGACGTAGAAGAACCAGGCGAGGCGGATGGGGGCGCGGCCGAAGTGCCCCAGGTCGGCGTAGAGGGCCTCGCCCCCGGTCACCACCAGGAAGACCGAGCCCAGCACCAAAAACCCCTGCAGCCCGTGGCGGATCAGAAAGCCGATCGCGTGGTGGGGCCAGAGGGCGGCGAGCACCGCCGGGTTCTGCGCCAGCTGCACCGCCCCCAAAACCGCCAGGGTGGCGAACCAAACCAGCATCACCGGTCCGAACAGCCGACCCACGCCGCCGGTGCCCCGGGCCTGGAGCGCGAACAGCCCCACCAGGATCGCCAGGGTGATGGGGATCACGTAGGGGGCCAGGGCCGGCGAGGCGACCTTGAGGCCCTCCACCGCGCTCAGAACCGAGATCGCCGGGGTGATCATCCCGTCGCCGTAGAGGAGGGCGGCCCCAAAGATCCCCAGCACCACGGCCAGGTACCGCCAGCGCTCGGCGTTCTCCTCCCGCGGCATCACCAGGGCGGTGAGGGCCATGATGCCCCCTTCGCCGTGGTTGTCGGCCTGCATCACGAAGATCAGGTACTTGACCGAGATCACCACCACCAAAGACCAGAAGATCAGCGAGAGGACCCCAAGCACCGCCTCCGGGCCGTGGCCGACCCCGTGGCGGGGGGCCAGCGACTCCCGCACCGCGTAGAGGGGGCTGGTGCCGATGTCGCCGAACACCACCCCGAGGGCGGCGAGGGCGAGCTTCAGGGTGTAGGCGGGGGTGGCCTTGGCGTTCTTCATCGCAGGTCCAGGCTCAACGATACAGGAGGGTGACCTCGTAGACGTAGGTCCAGCGGCCGCCGGGGGCCAGGTCGAGGCCCAGCCGGTAGCCGCCGGGCACCCGCTCGGCCCCGGCGATCTTGAGCTGGTAGCCACGGGTGGGGAAGCGCTCCTCGATCTCGACGCGGACCGGCTCGGCGTGGCGGTTTTCCAACCGGGTGGTGACCCGGTAGCGGGCCCGCTCGCGGGTCTCCTCGAGGACCTCGACCTTTCGCTCGGCGCGGCCCAGGGGATCGGGCCCCAGCCAGAACTCGACCGGCTCGCCCTGGGGCCGGTCGGGGAGGGTCGCCTGGCCGAGGAAGGCCCCCGCCTTCCACAGGGAGACCCGCCCGGCGGCGAGCGGCCAGGGGGCGTCGAAGCGGTAGCCCCTCTGGAAGACCAGCCGGTCGCCCTTGACGAAGCCCCCCCGGTAGCGCCAGAGGAAGAGGGGCCGCACCGCCCCCCGCTGGAAGGGCAGCTCGGTGCGGCCCCGCACCAGCTCGGCGCCGCCGGCGAAGCGGTAGCGGAAGACCCCACCGGCCGCCCCCTGGTAAGCGGCCTCGGCCGGGGCGGCGGCCAGGGCCAGCCGCTTGGTGGCGAGCTTGGGCCCGCCCCCGCCCTCGCCGACCAGCGGCACCGCCCCGGCCACGTACCAAAGCTCGTCGGCCCGGAGGGTGGGGCCCCGGTTCTCCACCGTCACCCAGGCGGTGAGGGTACCGGCGTCGAGGTCGAGGGCGTAGTCGAGGCGGCCGGAGAGCGCCCGGGTGAGGTAGCCGAGCCGGGCCGGCCCCGAGCCCTCGGTGAAGAAGACCACCGCGTCCCCCTGCCAGACCCGCTTACGCTCCACCAGCCCGAAGAGGCGGAGGGTCCCCGGCACGGGGGCGGCCTCGCCGGGGTTCCAGACCCAGACCCCGTCCTTCACCGCCACCGGCCGAACCACCTCGGCAAAGCCCCGGTAGAGCACCACCCGGGTGCCCGCCCCATCGGCCAGGGCAGATCCGAGGGCGAGCACCGCCAGCAACCAAACCGCGGGGTTCCGTAGCATGGGCCCCATTCTAAAGGGCGGCCCGCACCAGGGGCCGCCCGGGCGCACCGCAGGCTAGAGGATGTCGTCCCGGATGCAGGCCTTGTAGTGGCCGGGGGCGACCTCCCGCAGCTCGGGGACGGTCTCGGCGCACTCGGGGATGGCGTAGCGGCAGCGGGTGCGGAAGACGCAGCCCGAGGGCGGGTTGATGGGGCTGGGGATGTCGCCCTCGAGGACGATCCGCTCCCGCTTGACGGTGGGGTCGGGGATCGGCACCGCCGAGAGCAGGGCCTCGGTGTAGGGGTGCTTGGGGTTCCGGTAGAGCTCCTTGGCCGGGGCCAGCTCCATCAGCTTGCCGAGGTACATCACCGCCACCCGGTCGGAGATGTACTCGACCACCGCCAGGTCGTGGGCGATGAAGAGCAGGGTGAGGCCGAGATCCTCCTTAAGGTCCTGGAGCAGGTTCACCACCTGGGCCTGGATCGAGACGTCGAGGGCGCTGACCGGCTCGTCGGCCACGATGAACTCCGGGTTCACCGCCAGCGCCCGGGCGATCCCGATCCGCTGCCGCTGCCCGCCGGAGAACTCGTGGGGGTAGCGGCGCATGTGGTCGGGGGAGAGCCCCACCAGCTTGAGCAGCTCGGCCACCCGCTCGACCCGCTCCCTTGGGGTCTTGGCCAGCTTGTGGATGACCAGCGGCTCGCCGATGATGTCGCCGACCGTCATCCGGGGGTTCAGGGAAGCGAAGGGGTCCTGGAAGATGATCTGCATCCTCCGCCGATAGGGCCGGAGAGCCCCCTTGGGGAGGCGGGCGAGGTCGGCCTCGCCGTAGAGGATCCGACCGCCGGTGGGCTCGATGAGCCGGAGGATCGTCCGGCCCACGGTGGTCTTCCCGGAGCCCGACTCCCCCACCAGCCCCAGCACCTCGCCCTTCCTGACCTCGAAGCTGACGTCGTTGACCGCCTTGACGTGGCCGACGGTGCGGGAGAGGATGCCCCCCTTGATGGGGAACCAGGTCCTCAAGTTCTCGACCCGGAGCAGGGTGCCGTTGGCCCGGCTCATCCCCGCACCCCCTCGCGGATCTCCCGCCAGCGGAAGCAGCGGACCATCCGGCCGTCGCCGGCGGGCTCGAGCTCGGGCACGCGGGCGTCGCAGCGCCCCTGCTCGTACCAGCGGCAGCGGGGGTGGAAGGCGCAGCCGGCGGGGAGGAAGAGGGGGTTGGGGACGTTGCCGGGGATGGCCTCAAGCCGCTCCTGCTTCTCCGCCGCCACGTCGACCCGGGGCACCGAGTTCAAAAGCCCCATGGTGTAGGGGTGCAAGGGGTCCTTGAAGATCGGCACCACATCGGCCTCCTCCACCGCCCGGCCGGCGTACATCACCACCACCCGGTCGGCGATCTCGGCCACCACCCCGAGGTTGTGGGTGATGAAGAGCACGCTCATCCCGATCTCCTCCTGGAGCTGCTTCATCAGCTCGAGGATCTGGGCCTGGATGGTCACGTCGAGGGCGGTGGTGGGCTCGTCGGCGATCAGGAGGCTGGGGTTGCAGGAGAGCGCCATCGCGATCATCACCCGCTGGCGCATCCCCCCCGACATCTGGTGGGGGTAGTTGGAAAGGCGCTTTCTGGCCTCGGGAATGCCCACCAGGTCGAGCATCTCGGCGGCCATCTCCAGCGCCTCCTTCTTGGTCTTCTTCTGGTGCAGGACGATCGCCTCGGCGATCTGGTCGCCGACGGTGTAGACCGGGTTCAGGCTGGTCATCGGCTCCTGGAAGATCATCGCGATGTCGTTGCCGCGGATCCTCCGCATCTCGGACTCGGGGAGCCGGACCAGGTCCTTCTCCACCCCGTCCTTGCCCCGGAAGCGGACCGACCCGTCGACGATCCGGCCCGGCGGGGTGGGGATCAGGCGCATGATCGCCAGCGAGGTGACCGACTTCCCCGAACCCGACTCCCCCACCACCGCCAGGGTCTCCCCCTTGTCGATGTGGAAGGAAACGCCGTCCACCGCCTTGACCACGCCCTCGTCGGTGTAGAAGTGCACCTTAAGGTTTTCAACTTCCAGCAAGCGGTTCGCTTCCATCGGTTCTCCCTAGACGTTCACCCCTACGTTATACCGCACCCCCGGCCCGGCCCCAAGGTCGCTACCGCCGCCTCCGCGGGTCGAAGGCGTCGCGCAGCCCGTCGCCGACGAAGTTCCAGGTCAAGACCGCCAGGAAGATCGCGAAGCCCGGCGCCAGCACCCAGGGGCGGTCGGCGAAGGAGGCGAAGCCGCCGTCCTGGGCCGCCTTTAAAAGGAGGCCCCAGCTGGTGTAGGGCTCGGTGATCCCGAAGCCGATGAACGAGAGCCCGGACTCCGCCAGGATGAACCCGGGGATGGCCAGCGAGGCGTAGACGATGGTGTAGCTGGCGGTGGCCGGGAGGATGTGGCGGAGGATCAGCAGGAACTCGGGAACCCCCAGGGCCTTGGCGGCGGTGACGTAGTCCATCTCCCGCAGCGAGAGCACCATCCCCCGCACGGTGCGGGCCAGCCCGCCCCAGCCGATCAGCGAGAGGATCGCCACCACGATGTAGAAGGTCATCAGGGGGTCGATGTCGCTGGGGAAGACGCTCCGCAGCGTGACCAGGAGGAAGAGCCCGGGGATCGCCGCCAGGATCTCCACCAGCCGCATCACCAGGTCGTCGGGGTCGAAGGTAAAGGGAACGAGAAGGCCCCGGCTAAGCAGCCAAAGGGCCGCCGGCACCATCAGGAGGGCCTCGATCACCCGCTCGCCCGCCCCGCTGTAGCCCGTGAGCACCACCAGGCCGTAAAGGAGGCCGGCCGCGAGGCCGAGCCAGAAGACCAGGCTCAAAACCAAAAGGATCCCCCTCCCGAAGACCCTGAGGACCCGGCCCGGCCCCCTCGCCTCCCCGGCCTTCAGGTAGCGCCAGGTGGCCCGCGCAAAGAGGGGGAGCGAGAGGCGGATGCGGGTCCCCTGGTAAAACCCCGAGAGGCCGCCCAGGAGAAGGCCCAGGATCAGCGCCACCAGCACCGCCAGGATGCCGATGGTGAGCGAGACCTGGGCGCCGTAGACCATGCGGCTCCAGAGGTCGCGGCCGAAGTTGTCGGAGCCGAGCAGGTAGAGCCGGGCCCCCTCGGCGGTGGCCTTCTCGCCCAGGCCGAAGAGCCGGAGGTCGGACCTGAAGACCTTGAAGATCGTGTAGGGGTGGTCGGGGGTCCGGACGAAAAAGCGGATCGGGTAGCGCCGCGTCCTGTCCTCGGTGTACTTCTCGACGAAGGTGTTGAGGTCGAGGGTCTTCTTGAGACCGTAGACGAAGGGGCGGGTGAGCCGACCGGTGGCGGGGTCGCGGAAGTGGATCGGGGTGGGCGGGGCGTAGCGGTAGACCGGGGAGAGGGTGTAGAAGTTCGGGTCGTAAGGGCTAAAGAACCCGGCGAAGGCGGCCAGGGTGTAGAGCAAAAGCAGGATTCCCCCGCCGAGGAGGGCCAGACGGTGGCGCTTGAACTGCTGCCAAACCAGCTGCCAGTGGCTCTTGGTCCGGTATTCGCCCATCGCTCACCCGTACCGAATCCGCGGGTCCACCACCGCGAGCAAAAGGTCCCCGAGGATGTTGCCGACGATGAGGAGGAAGGTCGAGAGGGCGATGATCCCGGTGTTGACGTAGAGGTCCTGCTGGTTAATCGCGTCGAGCAAAAGCGGGGTCATCCCCGGCCAGTTGGCGACCACCTCCACCAGGCCCGCCCCGCTGATCAGGGTGGGAAGGAGCCCGCCGATGGTGGCGATCACCGGGATGATCGCGTTCCTGAGCGCGTGCTTGTAGAGCACCACCCGCTGGGGCAGCCCCTTGGCCCGGGCGGTGCGGATGTAGTCCTGCCCCAGCACCTCCATCACCAGCCCCCGCATCACCCGGGTCAGGCTCGACATGTCGGCGGTGACCACCACGAAGGCGGGAAGCACCGCGTGCCACAACACGTCGAGGAGCTGGCGCCAGGGGGGCAGGTGATCGAAGCCCTGACTGGTCATCCCCCCGATCGGGAAGGGGGTCCAGCCGTGGGCGAACTTGAACTGGACCAGGAGGTAGATCAGGATCAGCATGAAGAAGAAGTTGGGGATCGCGATCCCGAAGTAGGCCAGGAAGCTGATCGCGTAATCGCCGGGGGTGTAGGGGCGGAGGGCCTGGTAGACCCCGACCGGGATGCCGATCAGGTAGAGGAAGACGATCGAGAGGCCGACCAGGATCAGGGAGTTCAGGATTCGCGGCCAGATGACCTCGAGCACCGGCTGCTGGTACATGAACGAGTGGCCGAGGTCGCCGTGAAGAAGGTTTTTCAGCCAGATCAGGTACTGCACCAGGACCGGGCGGTCGAGCCCGAAGTTGTGGCGCATCAGGGCGATCGTCTCGGGGCGGATCTTGGGGTCCAGCGCCCAGCGGGTGAGGAAGTCGCCGGGGGCGAGCTGGAGGATGAGGAAGGCCAGGAAGGTGGCGCCCAGGAAGGTGGGGATCAGGTGGATAAGGCGGCGGACCAGGTAAGCGCCCAAGGCGACCTCCGAAAAACCCTCCCCGGGGAGGCCCCCGGGGAGGGCCTGCCGGACCAGTCTACTTCGCCCGGTAAAGGAGCGGAAGCTCGCCGGAGCGCCAGATCGAGGAGATGATCTTGTCCGGGTGCCAGCCGCCGATGCGGTTGTTCCAGGCGGTGTGGTAGTTGGGCCCGGCGATGTAAACGATGGGCAGGAGCTCGCCCTCGACCTCCTGCAGCTTGTAGCCGATCTTCACCCGCTGGTCGAAGTCGAGGGTGGTGCGGCCCTTGTAGTAGTAGTACTGCATCAGGGTCTCGCGGGGGTCGAGGCAGGTACCGGAGCGGTTCCACATGTGGAGGTTGCCGCGGCAGGGCACCACGTTGGACCCGAACGGCCAGTCGAGCCCGCCCCCTCTGAGGCCGATGATGATCGCGTCGAAGGGGCGGTCCGGCCCCTTGGAGAGGAGCTGCCCCACCAGGGTGTTGAAGTCGATCGGCCGGAAGTTGATCTTCACCCCGACCTTCTTGGCCTCGTCGACGAAGAGCTTGGCGATCTCCTCCCGCTGCTTGTTGCCGGCGTTGGTCGCCAGGTTGAACTCAAGCCGCCGGCCCTGTTCGTCGACCAGGTACCCCTCGGCGTCCTTCTTGGTAAAGCCCAGCTCGGCCAGGAGCTTTTTCGCCGCCTCGGGGTCGTAGGGATACTTGGGGGCATCCTTGTTGATCCACTGGGTGAGCACCGGGTAGACCGAACCGTACATCGGGGTGCCCAAGCCCCCGTAGACCACCTCGACCACCGCCTTGCGGTTGATGAGGTGGCTCATCGCCTTTCGGAACTTGGCCGAGCGGAAGAGCCGTTCCTTGAAGGGATCGGACTTCTTGTTCCAGTTGAAGACCACGAACTGGCTGGAAGCGATCGGCGAGGCGTTGACCTTGAGGGTAGCGTCCAGCTTGCCGGCGTTGATCGCCTTCTTGATCTGGGCGATCTGCTCCACCGTGGTCGGGTTCATCTGGTCGATCTCGCCGGTGAGGAAGGCGGCGAGCTCGGCGTTGGTGTCCTTGACGATGTTGACCTGGTAGGCGTCGAGGTAGGGCAGCGGGTTGCCGGCGGCGTCCTTGTTCCACTCGCCGAAGTAGGGGTTCCGCTTAAAGACCACCCGCTCGCCCGGGCGGTAGGAAGCAACCACGAAGGGCCCCCAGGTCACGATTTTCCCTGGATCCTCGTTCAGGCCCCACATCTTCTTGATACCGTCGGCCCCCTGCTTTTCGTAGACCGGACCGAAGACGTGGGCCGGCCAGGGGGAGTAGCTGGCGATCGCGAAGGCCTCGGCGTCGGGCTTGGGGTAGACGAAGCGAAGGGTGTAGTCGTCGATCTTCTCGACCTTCACCACCTTGTCGCCGATGAAGAAGGAGTCGCGGAGGTTGGAGCCCACCTTGGGGTCCATGTGGATGCGGTAGGTCATGATCCAGTCGTCGGCGGTGATCGGCTTCCCGTCCGACCACTTCATGCCCCGCCGGATCTTGAAGGTGATCTCGGTCTGGTCCTTGCTCACCTTCCAGGAGGTGGCCATGTAGGGGATCCACTTGCCGGTGGTGGGGTCGCGGGTCACGAGCCCGATGCCGTTCAGGGTCATGCGGTCGGGGATGCTATCGGCCTCGGCCGAAAGGAAGGGGTTCATGGTGCGGAAGTCGGAGATGGTGGCCTCGACGAAGGTGCCCCCGCGCTTGGCCTCCCCCGGCTTGGCGGTGGTCCAGCTCGCCGGCCAGGTAAAGGCCTGGGCCAGGGCCGCCGAGGCCAGGGCCAGGGTGAGCGCCAACGTGCCGATGATCGCTTTTTTCATAGGACCCACCTCCCTTAATCCAAACCCAAGGCCTGGGCAAAGACCGCCGGCTTGGGCCTTGGTCCTACGCTACCGGGGGCCCCCCACCCTGTCAAGGAAGGGGCGGCCCAAGAGGGCCGCCCCCACCGCGATTTTTCCTTAGAGCTGCCAGGTGCCGATCAACAAAGCGAGCAACAAAAAGCCCAGGCCGAGGTAGATGGTGATGCGGTAGAGCCCGCCGGTGAGCCCCCGGGCGGCGAAGAGGTCGGTGGCGCCGCCGCCGAAGATGTCGCCGCCGCCGGTCTTGGGCTCCTGCAGGATCACCACCCAGACCAAGGCGGCGGCCACCCCCAGGTAGATGAGGAGCAGAAGGGCTTGCAGTAGGTTCATCGTCTTCCTCCTAGGCTGGTGCCGGGAGCGGGACTCGAACCCGCACGGGCTATCCGCCCAGCAGATTTTGAGTCTGCCGCGTCTACCGATTCCGCCATCCCGGCCCGCGGCCAGCCCCGACTATACCAGAGTCTAGAGGGCGAGGGCGAGCCCGTCGGCCCGGGGCTCGCTGGCGGCGAGCAGGACCCCCTCCCTTCGCAGCACGATCTGGCCGCGGCCAAAAACGGCGTACTCGGGCTCGATCCGGACCCGGTGGCCCCGTTCGGCGAGGGTCCGGGCGAGGGCGGGGTCGTAGCCGGGCTCCAGCCAGAGCTCCCGGGGCGCGAACGCCAGCTGCCAGCGGGGGGCGTCGAGGGCGGCCTGGGGGTTCAGGCCCTCGTCGACCATCCGGAGCACCAGCTGGAGGTGGCCCTGGGGCTGCATGAAGCCGCCCATGAGGCCGAAGGGGCCGCGCCACCCTCCCGGCAGCTCCAGAAAGCCCGGGATGATCGTGTGGTAGGGCCGCCGTCCCGGGGCCCGCCGGTTGGGGTGGTCGGGGGCGAGGACGAAGCCGAGCCCCCGGTTGTGGAGGGCGATCCCGGTCCCGGGGACCAAAAGGCCCGCGCCGAACCCCCGGTAGTTCGACTGGATCAGGCTCACCGACCGCTCGCGGTCGGCGGCGGCGAGGTAGACGGTGCCGCCGGGGACGAGGGCGGGCTCGGGCCAGGGACCGGCCCGCTCGCCGATCGCCGCCCGGAGCTCTAGGACCGCGTCCGCCTCGAGGAGCCCCGCCCCCACCCCGGGGTGGGCCTCGGGATCGGCGACGTGGGCGAAGGCCCGGGCGAAGGCCGCCTTGGTGGCCTCGACCGCCCGGTGCAGCCCGGCCTCGGTGGGGCCAGCCGGGAGGTCGAAGGCCTCCAGGACCTTGAGGGCGAGGAGGGCCACCACCCCCTGACCGTTGGGGGGGAGCTCGTAGACCCGGGCCCCGCGGTAGCCGACCGAGAGGGGCTCGACCCAAAGCGGGGCGTGCCCGGCCAGGTCCTCCTCGGAGAGGGTGCCGCCGGTGGCGCGGGCGAAGGCGACGATGCGCTCGGCCAGGTCGCCGCGGTAGAAGGCCTCGCCCTCGCTCTCGGCGATGGCCTCGAGGGTCTCGGCGTGCCCCTCGCTCCGCCAGACCTCCCCCGCCGCCGGGGCCCGCCCCCCGGGAAAGAAGACCCGCTTAAAGGCCGCGAACTCCGGGCCCCGAAGCCCCAGGTAGACGGCCTCGGCCCGCCGCCAGGCCCGGGCCACCTCGGGGGCGACCGGGTGCCCCTCGCGGGCGTAGGCGATCGCCGGGGCCAGCACCTCGGCGAAGGGCAGGCGGCCGAACCGCCGCCAAAGCGCCGCCCAGCCGGAGACCGCCCCGGGCACGGTGACCGCCGCCCAGCCGAAGGGGGGGATCCGATCCCCCGCCACCGGCACCAAGCGGCGGGGGCTCTTGCCCGAGGCGTTCAACCCGAAAAGCCGCCCGCCCTCCTCGACCAGGGCGAAGAGGTCGCCCCCGAGGCCGTTGGCGGTGGGCTCCAGCACGGTGAGGGCGGCGGCCATGGCCAAGGCGGCGTCGACCGCGTTGCCCCCCCGGGCGAGCACCCGCGCCCCGGCCGCCACCGCCAGAGGGTGGCTGGCGGCCAGGGCGGCCCGGGTGCCGAGGACGACCCGGCGGCCCGAGGGGTAGGGGTAGCGCTCGAGGTCCACCGCTAGCGCGTCGCCAGCTTCTGGAGGTAGCCGTCGAGGGCGGCCTGGAAGAGCTGGCCGGGGTGGACCGCGACCAGGTTCCCCTGGGCGTCGAAGAAGTAGGTGGTGGGGAGGCCGCCGGCCCTGAGGTCGTGGCTGAGGCGGGACTCGGGGTCGAGCAGCACCCAGCCGAGGGGGAGCCCCTTTTCGCTCAGGAAGTTGTGGATCGTGGCCTCGTCCTCGCCCTGGTTGACGAAGACGAAGGTGACCTCCTTGTAGCGTCCCTGGGCCTCGGCCAAGAGGGGCATCTCGGCCCGGCAGGGGGGGCACCAGCTGGCCCAGAGGTTGATCACCAGCGGCCGCCCAAGGAACTGCCGGAGTCGCACCGGCCCCCCGCCGAAGCGCTTGAGGGTCAGGTCGGGAAGGGCGATCCTGGGGGCGCTGGGGGCCTTGCCCAGCACCTTGGCGGGGTCCTCGGGGGCGGTGGAGAGGGGATAGCCCTTCCCGGCCCAGGCCTGGAGGCCCCCGGTGACGTTCTTGAGGTTGCGAAAGCCCTTCTCCTTGAGGAACTCCGCGGCCTTGGTCGAGCGGTGGCCGGTGCGGCAGATCAGGTAGACGGTGCGGTCCTTGGGAAGGTCCTTGTACCAGTTCTCGATCTCCTGGAGGGGCAGGTTGATCGCCCGGGGCACGTGCCCCTGCACATACTCCGCGGGGGTACGGACGTCGACCACCACCGCGTGGGGGTCGTCGAGGTGGGCCTTGAGGTCGTCGGGGGAAACGTTCTGGTAGGCGCCCTTGCCGCCGCAAGCGGCCAGCAGGACGGCCAGGAGCCATACCACCGGGGCCAGGCGTCGCATGGACGTATGCTACAAAAGGCGGCGATGAAAAGAAAAGCGCCGGGGTAATCCCGGCGCCCCGCGTTCCCGCGGTCGTTAGGCGGTCGCCCCCACCGCCCGGCGGATCGCGTCGAGGAAAGCCGAGACCGGCTGGGCCCCGAGGATCCGCTGGGCCCCGTGGTTGATCACCGTGTCCGGCACCCCCGAGATGTGGTACTTGTCGGCCAGCGAGGGAAACTCCTGGGCCTCGATCATCTCCCCCATCACCTTGGGCGAGGCGTAGGCGAAGCGGTGGCTGGTGCGCACCGCCTGGGGGCAGTAGGGGCAGGTGGGGGTGACGAAGACCTGGAGGAGGACCTCCTGGGGCAGCTCGCCGAGCTCCTTTACCACCTCGTCGGGGAGGCCGTGGCCGTCGCGGCCGATCATCTCGATGTCCTCGAGGAGGCTGGCGAACTCGTAGCCGGCCGGGATGCCCCGGTAGCGGATGTTGACCGCGTCGGAACCCTTCTCCCTGAGGATGATGGTGGGGGCGGCCTCCACCCGCATCTGGTTGGCCTTCTGCTTGCCCTCCTCGCTGGCGAGGTCGTAGACCACCAGGCTCACCCGGTCGGAGAGGGGCTCGATCTCGCGCAGCAGCTGCTCGGTCTCCTTGCAGTAGATGCAGGGCTCCTTGCCGGGGGCGATGACCGTCGAGGTGTCGGTGAAGAGCACCAGCTCCACGTCCCGGGTGAGGTTCCCCAGGCGTTCGCGGACGATCTGCTGTTCCTGTTCTCCTAAAAGCGGCATGTTTCCCTCCAGTTTTGGGCAGGGTTCCCCCCGCGGGGGGATACTCCAGATACCAAAGTGTAGTATACGGGTTTCGCCCTGTAAACCTTCGTAGGCGCGCCTACATACCCGACGGGGGTAGCCCTGGGGGTAGACTTCGGGGATGCGGGTCCATCTGGCGGCGGTGCAGGCCGAGGTGAGACGGGAGGCCTACCGGAGCCCCGAGGCGTTCGCCGGCGAGGTCGAACGGCGGGTGGCCGGCGCCCTCGCCGGGGCCCCGGCCGGGGTGCCCCGGGTGGTCGCCTTCCCCGAGCTCTACGCCCTGCCCCTGCTCTTTTGGCTGGACGCCCCCTCCGAGGTCGTCGAGGCCCCGAGCCTCCTCGCCGCCGCCCTGGCCTGGACGCGGCGGCTGGGGCGGAGCGCCCTGCTCGGCCCCTGGGGGTTCTACCGGGCGCGGGCCCGGGCGGTCTGGCCGGTCTACCTCGAGGCCTTCCGTCAAGCGGCCCGGCGCCACCGCGCCTACCTGGTGGCGGGCTCGCTCTTCGCCCCCCGCTTCGACGAGGAACCGGCGAGGGGGCTCTACCCCCTCACCCTTGCCCCCCGGAACCTGGGGTTGGTGCTGGGTCCCGAGGGCCGGGTGCTGGCCCGGCCCGAGAAGGCGCGGCTCATGCCCGAGGAACGGCGGGCGCTGCTCCGCCCCGGCGACCCCTCCAGCCAGATCGCCCGCACCCGCATCGGCACCCTGGCGGTCCTGATCTGCCTCGACGCCTTCCACGAGGCCCTGGTCGAGCGGGCCGACGCCGCCGGGGCCTGGCTCTTGGTCCAGCCCTCGGCCAACCCCGCCCCCTGGGACCGCCCCTGGCCCCCCGACCCCCGCCGCACGGAGGGCGAGGCCTGGCTGGCCGAGGGGCTCGCCAGGCGGATCGCCGGCCGGGAGCACCTCCGCTACGGGCTGAACCCCATGCTTACCGGCCGCTTCTACGAGCTTCCCTTCGAGGGCCGGAGCAACCTGGTGGGGCCGGAGGGGATCCTGGCCCTCGCCGAGGGCCCCCGCGGCGACGCGGTGGTGGCGGCGACGGTCGAGGCCCCCGACCCCGGCTAGACGTTAAAGCCCAGCATCCTGAGCTGCTTCTTGCCCTCCTCGGTCATCCGCGCCGGGGTCCAGGGCGGGCTCCAGACGAAGTCGACGTTGACCCCCTTGACCCCGGGGACCTTGAGCACCGCCAGCTCGGCGTCGGCCTTGATCATGTCCTGGACCGGGCAGCCGATGGCGGTGAGGGTCATCTCGATGTCCACCACCCCGTTGGGGTGCACGTGGACGTTGTAGACGAGGCCGAGGTCGACAACGTTGACGGGGATCTCGGGGTCCTTGACCACCTTCAGGGCCTCGAGGATCGCCTCGACCTTGGGGAGCTCCTCGGACTTTTTCTCCTCGGCCCGGCGGGCCTGGGTCTCCTCGCTCATGCCCCGATTATACCCGAGTATTGCACTCGGAAAAGGGCGGCTAGGCCGGAATCCCGCCGCCGCCGATGCGGCGTTTCTTCTCGGCGATCGCCTCGGCGACCAGCTCGGCGAGGTCGCGGACCTTAAGCCCCTCCTCCTCGCGGGCGGCCTCGTCCTCGAACATCCGCATGCAGAAGGGGCAGGCGGTGGCGAGCACCTGGGCCCCGGTGCCCTTGAGTTCCCGGTAGCGGTTCTCCGACACCCGCATGGCGCCGGGCTCCTCCTCCTTCCAGAACTGGCCGCCGCCGGCCCCGCAGCAAAAGCTCCCGGCCCGGTTGCGCTCGGGCTCGGCCAGGCGGAAGCCGACCTCGGCGACCAGGTCGCGGGGGGGCTGGTAGACCCCGTTGTGCCGCCCCAGGTAGCAGGGATCGTGGTAGGTCGCCCGACCTTCGAGCAGGGGCAGGACGTCGAGCCTCCGGCTCTCAAGGAGCTCCTGGATGAACTCCGAGTGGTGCACCACCCGGTAGTTCCCGCCGAACTGGGGGTACTCGTTTTGGATCGTGTGGTAGCAGTGCGGGCAGGTGGTGACGATCACCCTGGGGTTCGCCGCGTTCAGCTTCTCGACGTTCTCGCTGGCGAGCTGGAAGAAGAGGTACTCGTTGCCGGCGCGGCGGGCGGCGTCGCCGGTGCACTTTTCCTCCTTGCCGAGGACCGCCCAGTCGAGGCCGGCCTCCTCGAGGATGGTCGCCATCGCCCGGGCGATCTTCTGGGCCCGGGGGTCGTAGCTGGCGGCGCAGCCCACCCAGTAGAGCACCTCGGGGTTGGGGTTCTCCGCCACGGTGGGAACCCGGAAGGGAAGGCCCTCGGCCCAGTCCATCCGCTTCTCCGCCGAGAGGCCCCAGGGGTTGCCGGAGCGCTCCATGCCCCGGAAGGCGTTTTGCAGCTCGGAGGGGAAGTCCCCCTCCATCAGCACCCGCTCCCGGCGGAGGTCGACCAGGTGGAGCATCTGCTCGTTGCCCACCGGGCAGACCTCGACGCAGGCCAGGCAGGTGGTGCAGGCCCAGAGGGCCTCGTCGGTGAGGGCAAACTCCAGAAGCGGTCGGGGGCTCGCCTCGCCGGCGGCGAACTTGGGCAGGAGGTCGTTCAGCTCGTAGCGTTCGTTGATGATCAGGGCCGAGGGCGAGAGGGCCTTGCCGGTGGTGTAGGCGGGGCAGACCTCCTGGCAGCGGTTGCACATGATGCAGGCGTAGGGGTCGACCAGCCGGGGCCAGCTGAAGTCCTCGAGGCGGGCGACCCCGTAGGTCTCCAGCGATTCGTCCTCGAAGTCGATCGGCTCCAGCGCCCCCCAGGGCTCCTTGGCGAAGGTGAGCTTGACCCCCGAGACCATCAGGTGGAGGTGCTTGGTGCGGGGGAAGTAGGGGATGAAGGCCAGGATCGAGCCAATGGCGCCCCACCAGAAGACGTGGGCGAGCACCGGCGCCGCCCCCGGGGGGATCGCCGCCGCCACCCAGCTGGCCACCGGCATCCAGGGGTCCGGCTCCCCGGCGGCCAGCAGCGCCGCCTTGGAGAGGATCCGGGAGGAGACGTGGAAGAAGATGAAGGCGCCGACGATCGCCGAGTCCCGGGGGATCCCCG
This sequence comes from Thermaceae bacterium, assembly GCA_026984675.1. Taxonomy (GTDB): domain Bacteria; phylum Deinococcota; class Deinococci; order Deinococcales; family Marinithermaceae; genus WFXV01. The sequence goes on along the minus strand of JALSRQ010000146.1, from coordinate 11,585 downwards.
CCGGCACCTTCTCGTGGAGCTTGACCTGGGGGGCGAAGGTGAGCTCGGCCGGGCGCACCAGGTAGCGCCGGATCATCAGGGCCACGATCCCCACCAGCACCGAGGCCGAGAAGAGGTCGGCGAGCAGGTTGTGGTAGTTCCAGACCCCGCCCCGGAGCTCGACCGGGAAGAGCCCCTCGACCACGTCGAAGAGGTTGACCAGGACGTAGTAGACGAAGCCGTAGAAGACCAGGGCGTGGAAGAACGAGACCAGCGGCCGCCGCTTGAAGACGGTCTGCTGGGTGAGGACCAGCCAGAGCGCCCGTCCGACCCGCTCGGGGAGCCGGTCGAAGCGGTCGGCCGGGTGACCCCGCCGCCAGACCCGGTAGACGCGGTAAAAACCGAGGCCGCCGAAGTAAAGGCTGGCGGCGACCGCGAGCAGGAAGAGGAGCTTCTCGATCGGCGTGAGCATCTCTACCCCCCAGAAAAACCTATACTCGGTTCAATACTAACCCGGGCCCCCGGGGCGGGGGTCCCTAGAACAGCCGGTAGCCGAGCCAGGCGACCAGGACCCCGACCAGGGCCCCCACCAGGACCTCGAGGTAGCTGTGGCCCAGGAGCTCCTTTAGGGGTCCCGGGGCGAAGCCCTTTTGGAGGACGTCCTGGAGCTCCTGGACCAGCTGGTTGAGGAGCTCGGCCTGCTTGCCGGCCTGGCGGCGGATCCCGGTGGCGTCGTACATCACCACCAGGGCGAAGATCGCCGCCACCGCGAAGAGCGGGCTGTCCCAGCCCTCGGCGAAGGCGGTGGCCACCGCCAGGGCGCTGACCGTCGCCGAGTGGGTCGAGGGCATCCCCCCGGTGTCCAGGAGCCGGCGGAGGTCCCAGCGGCCGTTCAGCAGGTACTCCAGCAGGATCTTCAGCGCCTGGGCGGTGACGTTGGCGGCGACCGCGGTCCAGAAGACCTGGTTCTGGGCCAGGCCGGTGTCGAGCTTATGGATGAGTTCGGCCGGGAGCTTCATCCCCGCCTCCGCTCGGCCGCCCGCACCGTGTTCCAAAGCAGCATCGCCACCGTCATCGGCCCCACCCCGCCGGGCACCGGGGTCAGCCGGGAGGCGACCTCGGCCACCCCGGGGTCGGCGTCGCCCAAAAGCCGCTCCCCCACCCGGGTGATCCCCACGTCGACGACCACCGCCCCCGGTCGGACCATCGCCGGCCTCAGGTAGCCGGGCCGCCCCACCGCGCTCACCAGGAGCTCGGCCTCGCGGGTGAGGGCGGCCAGGTCGCGGGTCCGGGAGTGGGCCACGGCGACGGTGGCGTCGGCGGCCAGCAGCATCGCCGCCATCGGCTTGCCGACGATGTTGCTCCGCCCCACCACCACCGCCCGGCGCCCGGCGACCGGCACCCGGTAGTGGGCCAAGAGGCGCATGATCCCGGCGGGGGTGCAGGGGTCGAGCCCGACCCCCGGCCCCCGCGACCAGAGCCGCCCCACGTTCAGGGGGTGGAAGCCGTCGACGTCCTTCTCCGGGGCGATGGCCTCGAGGACGTGGGCGGTGGCGATGTGGGCGGGCAGGGGGAGCTGGACCAAGATCCCGTCGACCTCGGGGTCGGCGTTCAGGGCCTCGATCAGGCCCAGCAGCTCGGCCTCCTCGGCGGTCTCGGGAAGGGCGTGGACGGTGCTCCTTAGCCCCAACCGGCGGGCCCGCCGGGCCTTCAAGCGCACGTAGGCCAGCGAGGCCGGGTCCTCCCCCACCCGGATCACGTGGAGGCTCGGGGTGTAGGGCAGCCCGGCCAGGCGATCGGCCAGCTCGGCGTAGACCGCCTCGGCCACCGGTGCGCCGTAGAGGAGCTCGGCCATGGCTAGCTCTTGGGGACGGCCTTGAGCTCCCCGGCCTCGACCCGCTGGATCAGCCGGGCCAGCACCCCGTTGACGAACCGCCCGGAGTCCTCGCCGCCGTAGCGCTTGGCGATCCTCACCGCCACCTCGATCAGCGGCGGGAAGGGGGTGTCCTCGAAGAGGGCCTCGAAGGTGGCCAGGCGCAGGAGGACCAGGTCGGTCTGGTTCATCTGGGAGAAGCTCCAGCCCTCGATGGTCTCGGCCAGCACCCGGTCGACCGTCTCCCGGTGGCGGAGGAAGCCCTCGACCAACCGCTCGGCGAAGGCCCGGGTGGCGGGGTCGGGGGACGGCTCCTCCAGCTCCAGCGCGTGCCGCCAGGCCTCCTCCAGGGGGACCCCGCCCACCAGGTGCTCGAAGAGGACCTTGAAGGCGAGCTCGCGGGCCCTACGCCGTTTCATCGGGCTCCACCTCGAGGAACACCACGTCGACCCGACGGACGCTCACCCCGGCGGTGGCCTTGAGGCCCTCGGCCACCGCCCGCTGGACCTCGCGGCCGAGCTCGGGGAGAGACCGGCCGTAGGCGGCGACCAGCCCCAGCTCGACGGTGATGCCGCCCTCCTCCCGCCCCAGCCGGACCGGGCGGCGGCGCCCGCCGAGCCCCTTGCCGGAGGCCAACCGGACGCCGTCCACCGCGTCCAGGGCAAACCCCACCAGCTGCGCCAGGGCGGCCTCGGAAAGCTCGTAGTCGGCCATCGCCCCCATCCTTACCCTGCACCCAAATGAATGCAACCCCGCTTGCCCACGGCGTGGACACGTTGGTCCTCTGGTACTCCTGGGGTCCGCGCTACAGTCTCCCTTCTGACCTTCACCAGCGCCTGGAAGCCGGGCTTGTCAAACGCAACGAGACCGATCTCGACCGCCCGGTCTTTGTGGACGTCTCTGACCTTGGCATTCCGGCCACCCTTGAGCCCCGCGACTTTGAGCGGGCCCAGATTCGCCGCGTCCGGCATTACCGTTACGGCCTCGTCTTCGGGGACGAGGCCCTTTTCCTGGGCATCTCAGACCCAGAGAAGCCAGCCGTAAAGCGGGACGACTATGCCCAGGTCCGTGTCGAGCTCCACGGGCGCTACATCCGCGCTCTTGGCGGGAATATCCGCGAGATCGTCGATGCGATCACTGCCCGGCTGATTGCGCTTATGGCACGGGCTGGGCTGCAAGATCCCGACCCTGTACGTATCGGCGTTTCACGTGTGGATCTTTACGCCGACTTCGCCTCACCGGATCACCCCTTCGAGCTCCCGGACCTTTACCGCTTCGTTTCCCGTGCCCGCGATCGCCAAGCCTACTTGGAGGATGCCGCCGAAGCGCCCGGCGGCGAGCGCGGGAGCGCCGCCCCGGGCGCGGGCGGCCCCCCCATGAGTAGCACGGGGGCCGCTAAGTGCACGGGTGAGGGCCTGGCGCTTCTTGCCGCGCCCTCTGCCCTCGCCGAGGCCCAGGTGCACCTTAGCGGCCCGCGCTGGACCTCGTTCCGGTTCGGGAGCAAGAAGCTCCTGGCCCGGATCTACAGCAAGACCGCCGAGGCCCGTAAGAAGCCCGAGGCGAAGGAGCTTCTCCGCGACTACGCGGCGAGCTTCGGCCTCGACCTTGAGAACACGGTGGTCTGGCGCGTCGAGTTCCAGCTTCGCAAGGACGTGCTCACTGCCTTCTTGCACCCCGAGAAGGGCCTTCTCGACTTCCATGAGTGGCCCACCTTGGTCGAGAACCTTGGCGCCCTCTGGTACTACCTGACCACGCACTGGCTCAGCCTGCGGGTTCCGAGCGCGAACCAGCAGAAGACCCGCTGGCCGGAAGATCCGCTTTGGACGGAGGTCATTCTGGCCTGGGCCCAGGTCCGGGTTCCCCTCAAGCGTGCCCGTCGGCCCCTCCGCGCTGCTACCGAGGGCCTCCTGGCTCAGGCCGTGGGCGTGATCCTCTCCGCTGCCGCAATGCAGGGTGTGGCGCTCGAACGCGTCGCCTACGCCCGCAAGTACCTCGAGCGCACTCTCGCCCGCCTATTCCGCACCTCACCCCGGGCACTTCCCGAGGCCCTGGCCGGCGGCGTCTTCGAGCACCGCTACCTGGAACGCCTTGCGCTTTACCAAGGGGTGGCTGCATGATGCTGCGGTTTCTCCGCTATTGGCGCCTCCTCTGTGATAACGGCACCGCTTTTCTTTGGGCCTTGCGCGTGGTGATCGGCACCGCGCTGACAGGCGATCCGCACTATGGACGGAGGTTAGGAAAATGAACGGAGTCTACGTAAAAGGGAACTTTGTACGGTACACCTCCCGCACCGCCGATAACGGCAAGGTCTACCACACCGTTGAACTGATCATCGACGACGAAAGCCCCATCCTGCGCCTGAACCTGGACCCCGAGAGCGTCCCTGACGTGATGGCGCTAAAGCCGATGGATCCCGTCACCTTCCGGGCCCGCGTCTACCTCAGAGAGAACACCCCCCGTCTCGGTACCGTTCACTACGTTCGCGAACGTGCGGAGGTGAAGGCCAAGTGAGCCTGGCTCAGGTTCCTGTCGGTCAGGTCGTCGAGGTCCTGAAGGTCTTCGCCTTCGCCCTTGGCGTGCTTACCGGCGTGCTGGCCGTGGGGGACTGGTGATGTTCGATCCCAGCACCGCTTGGCTCTCGGTGGTCACCATCGCCAGCGTTCCCTACGCGTTCCTCGCCGCCTACCGCTATGCCTGGGTGCTCTTCAGGAGCCTGTGATGGACTGGCAACCCATTTGGGGAGCCTACCTTTGGGGCCTTGCGGGGGGCGTCATCCTCGGTGCTCTCCGGGCCGTTCTGCGTCGGCTCTAACGCGCGTCCAGGGCCGTGCGTTGAGCAACTACGAAAGGAGGCTGATTCTCATGAAGAAGTTTCTCAAGAAGCTCTCGGTCCTTGGCACCTCGCTTTTCCTGGGGGCGCTCTCGTTCGCCCAAACCGCTCCCTCGGCGGACATCGACCCCACCCCCATCGCCCAGAAGGTGACCGCCAACCTGAGCGCAATCGCCGCCGCCGGCGTCGGCGTCCTCGCCCTTTCCATCGGGCTCATGACCGCTTTCAAGTTCGCCCGGCGCTTCCTCAAGGGGTAAGGCCATGCGAGTGCCCCGGCTGCTGGTTGCCCTGGCGGTGGCCGGGGCCTTGCTCTCCCCGACCTACGCTCACCGCCCTGTTCCTGCCTCTTCTCCTGGCTTCCTTAACGCTGCCGAGTCCGCTATCCAAGGCTTTACTTTGGACGAGGTTATCGCTTGGTCCGACGCTCAGTTCCAAAAGCGCCTGGTTTGGGGCTCTGTAGTCCGTTATGCCGGCGTCGCCGTGTTCGCCGCCTCCCTGATCTACACCGGCCTAGAGTGGTTCTACGACCAAGCCAAGAAGTCTACCGGCACGTCCTTAGATACCTGGTGGAACCTTGCCGGTGGTCCCTATTCCGATTGGGCTTGGGTTATTACCGGCGGGTACTGCGATAGCTATTTCCATGCATACAACTGGCGATACACCTGCCCTAACTGCCAGCCTCGCGAAGTAGGCGGTGGCTCTTGCCCACCTACTCCTGCCCTCTCCGTCGGTGAGCAGGCGATTCTCAACCGCGAAGGCACGCTAACCGACTACCAGTGGGTGGACCGCGATCAGCTCGGCGGCCCTGTCCAGGTGATACCCCCCGGAGGCGGTACCCCCTGGACTGTAGACGCGGCCTATGTCCGCGTTAACCGCCCTCCTCTCCCCGACTGGATTCAGTCTCACCCCGACGCTGCCGATGGGGTTAAGCAGGCTGTCACCGACTACCTTAACGATCAGGACGCTAAGGGCAATATCCCCCAGTCCTTCAGCGTGCCTATTCCTGGTCTTTCCCTTGATCCTCCCCCAACCGGCAACCAATGGTGGGACAACCCCTTCTTTAACCCTGCCGAGGACTCCGACGGGGACGGTTGGCCCGACTGGTTCGAGTGGGATACCGGCTCGGACCCCTCGAACGCAGGGTCCCAGCCCTTGCCGACCGCCGACCCCGATGGGGATGGCTACGATAACGGTACGGAACGCGACGCCGGGACCGATCCCACCGATCCCAGCAGCCGCCCGGACGTAAGCCAGGACGCTGACACCGACGGCGACGGCCTCAAGGACTCGGCGGACCCTTGCCCGGACGACCCTAATAACCAGTGCCAGCCTGATCAGCAACCTGACCAGGTACCTGATCCCAGCATGCCCTCCCTGACTCCGGTCGATCTGCCGACCTTCGACGCCCCCACCCTTCCCGACCTGGCCGGGCGCTTTGACCCTTTGCGCCAGAACTTTCAACAGCGCCTTAGCGATCTCTGGCAACTTTTGCAAGACCGCTTCCCGGTCGGCATGGCCCGGTGGATCCCTACCCCGCCCTCGGTCGGCGGCGGAGCCTGCGACATGCACGTTCAGCTTCAAATCCCCGACCTCCCCCCCGCCGACGTGGACATTTGTAACAACCCTGTGATGCAGTGGGCTGCGTCGACCGGTCGCCGCATTGTTCTGGCGTCCCTCATGGTTGGCTTCCTCTTCGCTGTCGCCCGGAGGGCAAGCCATGCCTAGCTTGAGAAACTTGGAACAAGGGCTTTCCCCTGGAAAGCCCTCGATTCTCTTGCTTGCTCTTGGGCCGACGGGCGCAAGGGCGCGAAGCGTCCCCGGAGCGCGGCGCAGGTCTGGAGTCGGACGGCCGGACTCGGTGAGGACTCCCGCTTTTCGGTACCGCGCCGCGCGAAGGGGATGGTTCCCGAAGGGGTTCACCCTTGCGCCCGGCGGCTTTGAAAGGAGCATCCCCTTCTCCGCCTGGAGGTGGTTCCGGTGAGTGCCCTCGCGTCGTTCTTGCAGATGATCGCCGACCTGATTGCCCAGGCCGCCGGGCATGTCCTGGGCTGGTTTGCGAGTCTCTTCGGTGCACTCTGGCAAGCGCTGGGCTCCCTGGTGGGGGCGGTGCTGGGCTGGTTCCTGGATCTCCTGGTTGCGGTCCTGAACCTGCTCGTGGACCTTTTCTTCATCCTGCTCACCACCCTGGCCCACCTGCTGCCCCAGGTCCCCCAGCCGCCCCAGTGGTATACCGATTCGCTCGGCACCTACCTGGGCCTGTTGAACGTCTTCTTTCCGGTCTCCGAGGTTTTGACCGCCGCTTCGGTCTGGGCGGCGGTCTATGGCGCGATCTTCCTCTACAAGGGCGTCAAGTTCCTGAGGGGCGGTGGGTAGCCATGATTGAAGCCTACGTGGGCGTTCCGGGCTCGGGTAAGAGCTACATGCTCGTTCATCGAGGGCTTCAAGCCCTCGCGAGGGGTAAGCGGGTTTACGCCAACTTCGGCTTTATTCGCGAAAACGTTTACCACTACCTGCGCCGTCGTCATCGCATGCCCCATCGCGAGGCCGTTCTCCGTGCCGATAGCATCGAAGAGATCCGCGACTACAAAGGTCTGCTGAGTGTTTATGAAGGCCTTTTGCTTTTCGACGAAGCCCACATGTGGTTCAACGCCCGGGAGTACCGCCTCTTTCCCACCGAGGTCCTGGGCTTCTGGTCCCAGCACCGCAAGGTGGGGGTGGATGTACTCCTCGCGACCCAGCGGTATGCCTCGGTGGACACCATGATCCGCGACCTGGTGGCTCATGTCTGGTGGGCCCGGCCCGCGCCCATCTGGCTAAAGCTCCTTCTGTGGCCCAAGCACCGCTGGCGCCGCCCAGTGATCCGCTACACCCACATCATGGACGACTCGCTTGGCATGATGAACAAGCGATCTAGCACGATCTTCGAGGGCATCGTCCGGAACGACGTGGTGGTCCTCGACCCCCTAGCGGCTTCCTGCTACGACACCCGGGCGATCTTCCCGCCTCCGATCATCGAGCTGCAAAAGGAGCTCGATCCCAAGCGCCGGGCAGCGGTTGAGGCGCTGGGGCTCACCTGGGATGAGTCAAAGCTTGCCCAGCGCAAGTCTGGCCCGGGCCCCGCCGACGGCCTTCCTGCCCTCACCCTAGCCGAGCTCGCCCACGCATATCGTCTAGGCGTTCCTCCCCATGAGCTGCTGCGTCGAAAGTTCGCCGAGACTCTCCCCCGTCTCGAGCCTGCGATAGCCTAATCGCATGATCGGCGATCTCTTGGCCGTCCTGGTGGTGGTCGCTTTGCTCTGGTGGTTGTGGAAGTTGGGAACGGCTTTCCTAACCGGCACGGATCCCAAACACATTTCGAGAAAGAGCTTTACGTACACCCGGACCCGATGCCCTGTTTGCGGCGAATTGCTGTCCGGCCTTGAGATTGCCGCTTTACGCGAGGGACGCAGGCGGTGCGAAAAAGCTGGATGTCCCTACCAGCGCCCTCGGTGGTAGCCTGTTCTTGGCCGTGGGCTAGGACGCCGTCCTCCATACTGAGCCTTTGAGCTCGTCGGTTAGATTGGCGCCGCAGGTCCTGCCGGTGGGGTATATGGGCCCCTGAGCCCGTGGGTAAGCGTGGCTAGGGCCGGCCCACGGCCTTTTTCCATGTCACCACCGCGAGCTTCCGGGCTATCGCGGTCATCACCAGCAGATGCGCCTTCCCTTCTGCTCGCTTTCGCTCGTAGTACGCCCGATAGCGCTCATCCTTCATCACTGCCACCCTGGCGGCAATATAGAACGCTTGCCTCAACGCCCCCGGCCCCATCCGCGAGATCCTCGCTTTTCCCTCCTTTTCCCCCGACTGCTTTCGCATCGGCGTCAGGCCGGTGTAGGCGGCGAAGGCCCGAGCATTGTCGAACCGCTCAAGGTTGCCGCCGTACGCCATGACCGTGAGCGCTACCCGTTCCCCCACCCCCGACACCTCGGTCATCTGATCAATCCAGTGGGCGATGGTGGGGTTTTCATGCGCCACCTTCAACGCCTCTCGATAAAACCGCCTCGCCGTTTTCTTAAGCTCCGCCACCGTCTCCACGATGTTTCCAGCGTGCTCGGGGTAGGCGAACCGAACGGTGTGAAGCCGGTTGCGGTTGGCTGCGCTTTGCTGGCTGATTCCCCTCGCATACCCCACCAGCACCCGAATCGCGCTCAGGTCTGCGTCTAAGGGTGTCCACGGTCGGAGCCGGTCTCCTGCTGCTTCCGCGTACGCCGCGATGACCCGCGCGTCCAGATTGTCGGTCTTGTTGCGGGCCATGAGCGCCTGGGCATACCGCCTCACCTGCAGGGGCGAGACCACGTAGACGGTCCGGCCCTCTCGCCACAAATACCGCGCCACGGGAATGTGGTAGATCCCGGTAGCCTCGATCGCGTAAGGCCCCCGTGTCTCCTCGGCAATGCCGGCCCATCCCTCTGGGTCGTTCGTGTAGCGTTTGATCTCCGTGCTGTCAAAAACGTCGAGGAAGCTCTTTGATACGTCTACACCGGCAAAAGTAGGCATGCCTACACCTTAGGTGTCCGGTGGCGCTTGACAAGGTTAAGTGGGGTATCTACCCGCTCATCCTCCGGGCCACGAAGTTGGTGTACACCGCCCCCCGCCGGAAGAAGGCGTTCTCCAGGACCCGCTTGTGGAAGGGGATGGTGGTCTTGAGCCCCTGGCCCTCCAGGGCGGTCTCGGCCAGCGCCCGCCGCATCCGGGCGATCGCCCGCTCGCGGGTTTCGTCCCAGGCGATGATCTTGGCGAGCAGCGAGTCGTAGTGGGGCGGGATCGCGTAGCCCTGGTAGAGGTGGCTGTCGACCCGCACCCCCGCCCCCCCTGGCCAGAGCAGGGTCTCGATCCGCCCGATCGAGGGCCGGAAGTCCTTGTCCGGGTCCTCGGCGTTGATCCGCACCTCGATCGCGTGCCCCCGGGGGACGATCGCCTCCTGCCGGAGCCGGAGCGGCTCGCCGGCGGCGACCTCGAGCTGGAGGCGGATGAGGTCGAGGCCGGTGATCATCTCGGTGACCGGGTGCTCGACCTGGATGCGGGTGTTCATCTCGATGAAGTAGTAGTTCCCCTCCCGGTCGACCAGGAACTCCAGGGTCCCGGCCGAGACGTACCCCACGTGCTCGGCCAGCCGAACCGCGCTCTCGAGCAGCCCCCTTCGCACCTCGTCGGGAACCAGCGAGGGGGCCTCCTCGAGGAGCTTTTGGTGGCGGCGCTGGATCGAGCAGTCGCGCTCGTAGAGGTGGAGGACCCGCTTCCCGTCCCCCAGCACCTGGACCTCCACGTGCTTGGGCTCCTCGACGTACTTCTCGATGTAGACCGCGGGGTTGCCGAAGGCCGCCCGGGCCTCCTCCTGAGCCTGGAGCACCGCCCGCTCGAGGTCCTCCTCGGTATGCACCAGGCGCATCCCCCGCCCGCCCCCGCCGGCCGAGGCCTTGAGGATCACCGGATACCCGATCGCCCGGGCCGCCTCCTTGGCCTCCTCGACGCTTTGGAGCTCGTCGGTGCCGGGCACCACCGGGACCCCGGCCTCGCGGGCGATCTTGCGGGCGGTGGCCTTGTCGCCGAGCAACCGCATGTTCTCCGGGGTCGGCCCCACGAAGGCGATCCCGTGGTCCCGCACCATCTCGGCGAACCCCGCGTTCTCGGCCAGGAAGCCGTAGCCGGGGTGGATGGCGTCGGCTCCGGAGACGATCGCCGCCGAGAGGATGTTGGGGATGTGGAGGTAGGACTGGGCGGGGCTCGCCGGCCCGATGCAGATCGCCTCGTCGGCGAGGAGCACCGGCAGGCTCTCGGCGTCGGCCTCGGAGTGGACGACCACCGTCTTGAGCCCGAGCTCCCGGGCGGTGCGCAGGATCCTTAGGGCGATCTCGCCCCGGTTGGCGATCAGGAGCTTTTTCATACCGGCTCGATCAGGAACAGGGGCTGGCCGTACTCCACCGGCTCGGCGTCCTCCACCAGGATCTTGCGCACGATGCCGGAGACCTCGGACTCGATCTCGTTGAAGAGCTTCATCGCCTCGATGATGCAGAGCACCTGCCCCTTCTCCACCCGGTCGCCCTCCTTGACGTAGGGCTCGGCGTCGGGGGCGGGACGCCGGTAGAAGGTGCCGACGATCGGGGCCTTGACCACCACGCAGTTGGGGCACTCCTCCTGGGAGGCCGGGGGCTCCTCGGCGGGGGCGGCCTCGGGCTCTGGCACCGGGGGCGGCGACGGCTCGGGTTGGGGGGCGGCGGGCGTCGGGGCCGGCGCGGTCGCCGCCGGGGCCCCGGCGGGGGCCGGGCTCCCCCGGCGGACGGTGATCTTAAAGTCGGGGGTCTCGAGCACGACCTCGCTGGCCCCGGTGGCCTCCATCGCCTCGAGCAGCGCGCGGATCTCCTTGACCTTCATCCCCGCCTCCTAGGCCCGGCCCACGTACTCGCCGGTCCGGGTGTCGATCTTGATTACGTCGCCGGCGTTGACGAAGAGGGGCACCTGGACCACCGCCCCGGTCTCCAGGGTCGCCGGCTTGGAGCCCCCGGAGACGGTGTCGCCCTTGACCCCCGGGGGGGTCTCGGTGACCTTGAGCTCGACCACCGTCGGCGGAGTGACCTTGATGATGCGGCCCTCGTAAACGTCGGCCAGGACGTGGGTCCCCTCCTTAAGAAACTTGGCCGCCTCCCCCACCACGGCCAGCGGGACGCTGTACTGGTCGTAGGTCTCCAGGTCCATGAAGACGTAGGCGTCGCCCTCGGGGTAGAGGTACTGCATCTCACGGGTCTCGACGAAGATGTCCTCGAGCTTCTCGCCCGAGTTGAAGGTGCGTTCAACGGTGGCGCCGGTCTCCAGGTTCTTGAACTTAGCGACCACCTTGGCGCCGCCCCGGCCGATCTTCTGGTGCTGGTA
>JALSRQ010000145.1 GCA_026984675.1 Thermaceae bacterium | reverse complement strand
GGTCGACCAGTTGTAGTAGACCTTCTTGTAGGGGCAGGCGGCGACGCACATCCGCCAGGCCTTGCACTTGTTCTCGTTGACCAGCACCACCCCGTCCTCGCCGCGCTTGTAGATCGCCCCCTGGGGGCAGGCGGCCACGCAGGCGGGGTTCAGGCAGTGGTTGCAGATCCGGGGAAGGTAGTTGAAGACCACCCCCTCGATCTCCTCGAGCTGGGCGCGGACCGATTCCGGCAGGCCCTTTAGGTTCCCGTCGTTGCGCGCGTAGATATCCGACCCGGAGAGATCGTCGTCCCAGTTGGGGCCGGTCTCGATCGCAATTTCCTCGCCGGTGATCATGGAGATCGGCCGGGCGGTGGGTTGGTCGTTGCCCTCGGGAGCCGAGAACAGGTCGCCGTAGCGGAAGGTAAAGGGCTCGTAGTAGTCCTTGAGGTCGGGGAGGGCGGGGTTAAAGAACAGCCGGGTGAGGCCTTGGGCCTTGTTGTGGAGCCTCAACTTGAGGCCTCCCCGCCCGTCGTACTCCCAGCCTCCCCGGTAGTACTCCTGGTCCTCCCAGCCGGTGGGGTAGCCGGTCCCCGGCCGGGTCTCGACGTTGTTCCACCACATGTACTCGGTGCCCTTGCGGTCGGTCCAGAGGTTCTTACAGGCCACCGAGCAGGTGTGGCAGCCAATGCACTTGTCGAGGTGGAAGAGCATGCTCATGTGGGTTCGGACGTTCATCCTCGCCTCCTAGAACTCCGGGCGCTCCACCCGGCGAACGAAGACCCAGGTGTCCCGGTTGACCCCGGTGGGGCCCCAGTAGTTGAAGAAGTAGGTGAACTGGGCGTAGCCGCCGTTCATCAACACGGGCTTTAGCCGGGTGCGGGTGATCGAGTTGTTCATCCCCGCCCGCCGCTTGCGGAGGGGCGACTTGGGGATGCCCACGGTGCGCTCGGTGGCGTGGTAGACGAAGACCGTGCCCCGGGGGATGCGGGCCGAGGTGATCACCCGCTGCACGAAGACCCCGTTGTCGTTGAACAGTTCGACCCAGTCGTTGTCCTCGATGCCGAGCTCGGCGGCGTCCTTGTCGTTCATCCAGACCGGGTAGCCGCCCCGGGAGAGGGTCATCATGCGGTTGTTCTCGGAGTAGGTGGAGTGGATCGACCACTTGCCGTGGGGGGTGATGTAGTTCATCAGCCGCCCTTGACCCTCCTTTTGGCTCACCTCGGTCTCCAGAAGCTCGGTGACGTCGGGGCGCGGTTTGTAGGTGGGCAGGTGTTCGCCCCAGGCGAGGTAGCCGGGGTGGTCGAGGTAGAAGTGCATCCGGCCGGTAAGGGTGCGCCAGGGGATGAGCCGCTCGACGTTCAGGGTGAAGGGGCTGTAGGCCCGGCCGTCGTGGGTGATTGCCGACCAGGTGGGGGTGGTGAGCTGGCGACGGGGTTGGGCCACGATGGCGTCGAAGGTGATGCGCACCCCGCGGTTCTTCTCGCCGAGATCGGCGAGCTTGAGGCCGGTTTTCTTCTCCTCCTCGAGGAACGCCCGGTAGGCAATCTCGCCGTTGGTTACCGGATCCAGCCGGAGGATCGCCTCGGCCACCTGCTTGCCGTTTTCCAACGCGGGGAAGATCCCGCCCAGGACCTCGCTCTTCCGCGGCTGGTGCGCCTTGAGCGCGCGGTACTCATCGGCTACCGGAATCTTGAGGCCGTGGGCGGCGACGCCGTTTTGCTCGACCGCGGGCCCCAGCGAGACCATGCGCTCGAAGAGCTCGGGGTAGCGCCGCTCGACCACCCGGAACTTGGGCATCGTCTTGCCGGGGATCGCCTCGACCTCGCCCTTCCACCAGTCCTTGACCTCGGTCTGGGCCAGCTCGTCGGGGGTGTCGTGCTGGAGGGGCAGCATCACCACGTCCTTGACCGGGTCGGGGAGGTGGGTCTTGGCCAGCTCGGCGACCTTCTTGGCGAAGAGGCTGAAGATCTCCCAGTCGGGCTTCGACTCCCAGACCGGGGGCACCGCCGGCTGCATGGGGTTGACGAAGCTGTGCATGTCGGTGGTGTTGAGGTCGTGCTTTTCGTACCAACTGGCGGCGGGGAGGACGAGGTCGGAGTAGAGGGCGCTGGTGTCCATGCGGAAGTTAAGGTCGACGACGAGGTCGAGCTTGCCCACCGGAGCGGGCTCGCGGAACGCGACCTCGGTCACCGCCCCCTTGGCCCGTTCTTCGGCCACCGCGTTGGAGTGGGTCCCGAGGTAATGGCGGAGCATGAACTCGTGGCCCTTCATGCTGGTGCCGATGGCGTTGCCCCGCCAGATGAACCAGACCCGCGGCCAGTTCTCGGGGGCGTCGGGATCCTCGACCGCGAACTTGAGCTCGCCCTTTTTGAGCTTTTCCACCACGTAGGCCACGATCTCGGCGTCGCTCTTGGCCCCCTTGGCCTCGGCCTCGGCGGCGAGCTCCAGGGAGTTTTGGTTGAACTGCGGGAAGAAGGGGAGCCAGCCGCGCTTCACCGCCCGCACCTGGTGGTCCATGGTGTGCAGGTCCACATCGCTGGGCGTGCGGTCGTAGTCCCGGGCGCCCCGCTCGTAGCGCCATTGGTCGGTGTGCACGTAGTGGAAGCTGGGGGTGTTCTGGTGGCGGGGCGGCATTCCCCAGTCGAGGGCGAAGGCGATCGAGGCCCAGGAGGCTTGGTTGGCGACCTTCTCCTGGCCCACGTAGTGGGCGAGCCCACCGCCGTTCTTGCCCACCGCCCCGGTGAGCATCAGCCCCACGATCCCGGCCCGGTACATCAGGTTGTTGTGGTACCAGTGGTTGACCCCGGCGCCGATGATGATCATGTTCTTGCCGCCGGTCTTCAGGCCGTTTTCGGCCCAGGCGCGGGCGAAGCGGACGACGGTCTCGCGGTGGATGCCGGTGTAGCCCTCCTGCCAGGCGGGGGTGAAGGGGAGCTCGTCGTCGTAGTCCTTGGGGTAGGCCCCGGGCAGGCCGCGCCCCACTCCGAACTGGGCCATCAAGAGGTCGAAGACGGTGGCCACCGCGACCTTGCCACGGGCGGTCTGCACGTAGCGCACCGGCACCCCGCGCTTTAGGGTGCGTTCGCCGGCGAAGTCGTCGAAGACCACCTCGCGCACCTCGTCGTGGCGTTCGAGGAAGCTAAGCTCGGGTTCGATCGGCTCGCCGGTCTTGCCGTCCTTCTTCTCGAGGTTCCACTTGCCCTTGTCCTCCTTGGCCCAGCGGAAGCCGATCGTGCCCTGGGGCATCTTGGGACCCTTTTCCTTATCCCAGACGAGGAGCTTCCAATCCTTGTGCTCGACGTCGGCGTAGTCGGAAAGCTCCCCGGCCCGGAGGAAACGGCCCGGCCGATCCCCCTCGATCTCGATCAGGAAGGGGGCGTCGGTGTAGGTCTTCAGGTATTCCTCGAACGCGGGCGTTCGCTTGTCGGCGTAGTACTCCTTGAGGATAACGTGGTCCACCGCCATCCAGAAGGCCCCGTCCTGGCCGGGGTTCGTTGGCACCCACCAGTCGGCGTACTTGGCGACCTGGGAGAAGTCGGGACTGAAGACCACCAGCTTGGCCCCGGCGTGCCGCACCTCGGAGATGAAGTGGGTGTCGGGGGTGCGGGTCATGTTGAGGTTCGAACCCATGACCGCGATGAAGCGGCTGTTGTACCAGTCGGCGGACTCGTTGACGTCGGTCTGTTCCCCGAAGATCTCGGGGGAGGCCGGGGGAAGGTCGCAGTACCAGTCGTAGAAGCTCAGGATCGTGCCCCCGAGGTGGGCGAGGAAGCGGCTGCCCGCGGCGTAGCTAACCTGGCTCATCGCCGGGATGGGGGAGAAGCCCACCACCCGGTCGGGGCCGTACTTCTTGATCGTGTGCACCACGCTGGCGGCGACGATCTCCAGGGCCTCGTCCCAGGTCGTCCGACGGAACCCCCCCTTGCCCCGGGCCCGCTGGTAGCGGCGGCGCTTTTCCGGGTCGTTCTGGATGGACTCCCAGGCCTTCACCGGGTCCCCGTGGCGCTTTTTTGCCTCCCGCCAGAGGTCCAAAAGGGCGCCCCGGGCGAAGGGGTACTTCACCCGGATCGGGCTGTAGAGGTACCAGGAGTAGCTGATGCCGCGCTGGCAACCCCGGGGCTCGTAGGGGGGCAGGCCTTCCTCCAAGAGCGGGTAGTCGGTGGCCTGGAGTTCCCAGGTGACGATCCCGTCCTTGACGAAGACCTCCCAGCTGCAGCTGCCGGTGCAGTTGACGCCGTGGGTGGTCCGCACCCGCTTGTCGTGCTGGTGGCGGTTGCGGTAGAACTCCTCCCACTTGCGTTCGGCCGGCGACTCGACCTCCTTGATCCATCCCTTCATGATTTCCTCCTAAGCAGGTCGCGGTAGGTGAGCCGTTGGCGGGGCCAGAAGGGAAGCAGGATGAGAAACAGCACCAAAAGCCCCAGCGATCCCAACAGGAAGTAGCGGCCTCCGGCCGCGGCCAGGCTTGGCCCGGTGTTCGGCGCCTTCTCGAGGAACGCGGCGACGTCGCGGGCCTCCGCCGGCGTGAGGGGCTTGCCGGCGTAGACCGCTCGCATCACCCGGAAGCCGGGGCGCTCGATCAGGGCGGGCAGGCTGGACCCGAACTTCCGCCCTGCCTGGCTGAGGTCGGGCCCCAGGGCGCCGCCTCCCAGGGCGCCAATCCCCCCGGCGTTGTGGCAGGCCACGCAGGGGGGGCCGCCGTTCGTGAAGCGCCTTTGCCCCAGGAAGTAGGCCCGCCCCGCCGCCGGATCGCCGGCTGCTGTGGGCGCCGGTCGGCTCGCCGGGGCCGGTCGCCCCCCCGCCAGGGCGGTGGCCACGTACTTGGCAAGGGCCCGGACGTCGTCGTCGGAGAGCTGGGCGAAGGGGGGCATGGCGCCGTTGTACGGCTGGCCGTTCACGGTGATCGGCCCGCTCTTGCCCTCCCGGATGACCCGGGCCACGTAGCCGGGGTCGGCGGCGTGGGGGTTGTTCGCCAGGGGCGGGAAGGCCCCCGGCACCCCCTTGCCGTCGGGGCCGTGGCAGGCGGCGCAGTTTTGCTGGTAGAGCTCGGCGCCGCCGGCGAGGGCCAGGCCCGCGAGGGCGAGGAGCAGGAAGACCAGGCCGGTCCTTCTTCGCATCGTCCACCTCCGTTCCGGGACGAGCCTACGGGGGGGCGGTTCGCCCCGGATTCCCCGAAAGGGACAAACGTCCTAGGGGGGCGGCGGGCTATAGTGGGGTGTGCCGCTTAAGCGCCTGAAGCTCGACGCCGAGGGGCGGATCCTCGAGGCCAGCCCGGTGGCCGCCGGGTTTCTGGGCGCCGACCCGGAGACCCTTAAAGGGCGCTTTTGCTGGGACGTGGTGCGGGGGACCGACGACTTCGGCCGGCCGGTCTGCGCCCGTTGCCCGGTGCTCGCCCGCCTCGACCGGGGCGCCTACGAGGCCGAGGTGCGGCTCCGGACCCGGGGGCGGCGGATCCGTTGCCAGGGGGTGGCCCACGAGGGGGGGTACCAGATCGTCCTCGACGAGCGCCGGCGTCCCAAGCTCGGCGAGGTGCTCTACTCCCTGGCCTGGGCCACCCAGCGGATGGCCGAGGAGCCCCTCCGGTTCTTCCAGACCCTCGAGGTCTTCCTCGGCAAGCTCCGCCGGGCCGCCGGCATGGAGGCGGCCGAGCTCTTCCTCGCCGACCCCGAGCGGCGGTACCTGATCCTCACCGCGGTCGACGCCGAGAACGCCTCGGCCTTTCTGGAGCGTCCCTGGTTCGCCCTCGGGGAGGGCTATCCGGGGATCGTGGCCCTAGCCCGCTCGCCGCTGGTGACCCACCGCCTCGACGAGGACGAGCGCTACCTCCGCCTGAAGGTCAAGGAGGCCGGCTACCGCACCTACCTCGTCTACCCCCTCGAGCTGCCCCAGGGGGTGATCGGGGTCTTGAACCTGGCCAGCAAGAACCCCGAGGCCGACGACCGGCCGGCGCTGGAACTCCTTGAGGTGGTGGCCCCGGTGCTGGCCTCGGGGATCTACGCTGCCCTGACCAGCCTGGGGGAAAAGCAGCTTTTGGAGGTGGCCCGCCAGGTCCGGGCCAAGGGCGAGGTGGGGGTGATCGAGGAGCTCCTGCGCTCGGCGCTCGCCTTCTCGGGGGCCAAGGCGGCGGTCTACAAGGAGCGTTCGGGGCGCCGGGTGGCGGTGCCCTCGGGTCTGCCTCCGGTCTGCGAGCTGGCCGAGTGCCCCACCTGGCAGGGCGAGCCCCTGGCGGTGCGGGCGGGCGGCAAACCCTGCCCCCTGGTCGAGGGGGGTCGGCCCCGCTACTGCCTGCCGGTGGTGGTGGGGGGCGAGGTGGTCGCGATGGAGACGGTGTTCTTCTCGCGGGTCCCCAAGCCCGCCACCCGGGCGATGGCCCCGCTGCTCTGGCTCCAGCGGCTGGCCTGGCAGATGGTTGCGCCCCCGCCCCCGGAGGGGGCCGGGGAGGCCGCCCACCCCTGGCTGGAGATCCGCGCCCTTGGACCCCTCAAGGTCCGGGTCGACGGGGAGCCGGTGCCGCCGGGGCAGCTCGGTACCCTGTCCTGGCGGCTCTTCAAGCTTTTCCTGGCCCACCCCGAGCGGCCCCTCACCCAGGAGGAGATCGCCGAGGCCCTCTGGCCCGACGAGCCGGCGGGGGCGACGGCGCGGCGGGTGCCCCGGGTGGTCCACGGACTGCGGCAACGGATCGAGCCCGACCCCAAGGCCCCCCGCCTGGTCCAGGCGGTGGACGGGGGCTACCTCTTCCGCCTCGAGGCCCCCTACGTCTACGACGTCGAGCGCTTCGAGGAGCGGGTGCGAACCGCCGACGGCCTCGAGGGCGAGGCGGCCCGCAAGGCCTACCTCGCTGCCCTCGACCTCTACCGCGGCGACTTCCTGGCCGAGGAGACCTTCGCCGACTGGGCCGAGCCCGAGCGGGCCTACTTGCGGGCGCTGGCGGTGCGGGCCGGCGAGCGGGCCGGCGAGCTCCTGCTCGAGGCCGGCGAGGTCAAGGAGGCGGTGGTCGTCTACCGCCGGCTCACCGCCCTGGACCCCGGCGACCCCTACCTCCTCGACCGGCTGGCGGAGGCGTTAAAGGCGGCCGGGCAACTCGCCGAGGCGGCCGAGGCCGAGGCCCGGGCGGCCGCCCTGCTGGCCGAGGAGGTCTAGCCGAGGTAGGGCTTGCCGAAGTAGGGGACGAGCGCTTCCGGGAGCCGGACCCGGCCGTCCTCGGTCTGATGGTTCTCGAGCAGGGCGGCGATCACCCGGGGGAAGGCCAGGCCGGAGCCGTTCAGGGTGTGGGCGAAGCGGGGCTTTCCCTTCCCCTCCCGGAAGCGGAGGTTCATCCGCCGGGCCTGGTAGTCCT
>JALSRQ010000144.1 GCA_026984675.1 Thermaceae bacterium | reverse complement strand
CCTTCGACCGCGCCCTGCCCAAGTTCCTCGAGCGCCTGGGCGCGAACGACCACCTCTGGATCGTCTCCGACCACGGCAACGATCCCACCTACCGGGGCACCGACCACACCCGCGAGTACGGCATGCTGCTGGCGGTCGGGCCGGGCCTCGCCGGGCGCGACCTCGGCACCCGGGCGACCTTCGCCGACGTCGCCGCCAGCCTGGCCAAGGTCTTTGGCGTTCCTTGGGAGGGACCGGGGGAGGCCTTCGTGTAGATGACCTGGCGCGACGCCCTCGACATCCTCGCGGTCGGGACCCTCTTTTATTACCTCTACGGCCTCTTCGCCGAGACCCGGGCCCTCAACCTCATCCGGGGCCTGGTCGTCTACGTGCTGGTCTGGTTCGTCGCCGACCGGCTGGGGCTCAAGGCCCTAGCCTGGCTCCTCGGCAACGCCGCCACCCTGGGGGTCTTCGCCCTGATCGTGGTCTTCCAGCCCGAGCTCCGGGGGGTGCTGGAGCGGTTGGGACGGGGACGGCTGGCCACCGGGGTGCTGCCCTCGGTGGCCAGCGAGGAGCTGGTGCGGGGGCTGGAGCGGATGGCCGCCCGGCGGCTGGGGGCGCTGGTGGCGCTGGAGCGGCGCACCCCGCTCGGGGAGTACGCCGAGACCGGCGAGGTCCTCGAGGCCCGCGTCTCGGCCCGGCTCCTGGAGACCATCTTCACCGTCGGCACCCCCCTCCACGACGGCGGGGTGATCGTGCGGGGGGAACGCCTCCTGGCCGCCGCCTGCGTCTTCCCGCTCTCGGAGCGGGAAGACCTCGTCTACCTCGGCACCCGCCACCGGGCGGCGGTGGGGCTCTCCGAGGTCAGCGACGCGCTGGTCATCGTGGTCAGCGAGGAGCGGGGCACGATCCGGGTGGCCGAGCGGGGCGAGCTCTCCCCCAACCTGACCCCCTCGGAGCTCCGGACCCGGTTGAAGGAGGTGTTCGGTGCCCAGGGCTAGCCTCTGGCAACGGCTCGTCCACCGGTGGCCGGCCAAGCTGCTCTCGCTGCTCGCCGCCTTCCTGCTTTGGTACCAGCTCAAGCAGACCGGGCCGGTGGTCGAGCGGGCGATCGAGCGGCCCCTCGAGGTCATCGGCCTGGGCCCCAACCAGGTGGCGGTGGGGGTGCCCGACCGGGTGCTGATCCGGGTGCGGGGCGAGGAGCGCACGGTCGAGGGGCTCCGCCCCGAGGCGGTGCTCGCCTACCTCGACCTCCACGGGATCCAAGAGGGCCCCTTCCGCAAGCCGGTGGTGGTCCAGCTGCCGGCCGGGGTGGCGCTGGCGGCGGTGATCCCCGAGCGGGTCGAGGCCCGGGTGGAGCGGAGCGACGAGAAGACCCTCCCCCTCTACGCCTTCCTCCCGGGCCGGGCGGCGCTGCCCCGGGCGCGATCGGTGCAGGTGCGGGGGGCGGCGAGCCGGGTGGCCCGGGCGCGGTACGCCCTGGCCCTGGGCGAGGGAGGGGCGCTCCGGGTGGTGGCGGTCGACGAGGCCGGCCGGCCGCTCGACCTCAAAGCCCGCCCGGAGACCACCGGGACCCGCTTCGCCGGCCCCCTGCTGAGCCGAAAGGAGCTCCCCCTGGCCCTGCCCGGCCCGCCCCCCGGGCTCAGCGTCCGGCGGGCCCGCATCCCCCGCTCGATCCCGGTGGTGGGGCCGCCCGAGGCCCTCGCCGGGCTCGCCTTCGTCACCGGCAGCGTGGAGTGGCGGGTGGGCAGCTACGTCGCCCCCATCCGGCTCCGGCTCCCCGAGGGGGTCTACGTCCTCAAAGAGCCCTGGGGGCGCTTCGTGGTCGAGCGGGTACAATGAGGCCGTGGCCCAGGTGCTGCCGATCCGTCTCTACGGCGACCCCATCCTGAGGAGGAAGGCCCGGCCGGTCACCGACTTCGCCGCCGTCCCCCGGCTGGCCGAGGCGATGCTGGAGACGATGTTCGAGGCCGGCGGGGTGGGGCTGGCGGGCCCCCAGGTCGGCGAGGCCAAGCGGATCTTCGTCGCCGCCCTCTACCAGGACCTCCCCGAGGAGGAAGAGGAGCGGGTCCCCCTGAAAAAGCGGGTCAAGGAGACCTTCGTGCTGGTCAACCCCCGGATCACCTTCGCCGAGGGGGAACAGGTGGGCACCGAGGGCTGCCTCTCGCTGCCCGGCCTCTACTCCGACGACGTCCCCAGAAAGCTCCGGGTGCGGGTCGAGTACCAGGACGAGCACGGCGCGCCGAAGGTGCTCGAGGCCGAGGACTACCTGGCCCGGATCCTCCAGCACGAGCTCGACCACCTCGAGGGGGTCCTCTTCTTCGACCGCCTGCCGCCGCCCCTGAAGAAGCGCTTTCTGGAGGAGAATCGGGCCGAGCTGGCGGCGATGCAGCGGGAGGCCAAGGCGCTCATCAAAGAACTCAGCCCGGGGCGATGAGGCGCCGCCGGGTGGTCTTCTTCGGCAGCCCGGCCTGGGCGGTGCCGGTGCTTGCGGCCCTGGCCCGCCGCCACGACGTGGTGTTGGCGGTCACCCAGCCGGACAAGCCCGCCGGCCGGGGGTTGCGGCCCCGCGAGAGCCCGGTGGCGGTCCGGGCCCGCGAGCTCGGCATCCCGGTGGAAAAACCCGAGCGGCTCCGGAAGAACCCCGCCTTCGTCGAAAGGCTCCGGTCCCTGGCCCCCGAGGTGGGGGTGCTGGCGGCCTACGGAAAGATCGTGCCCAAAGAGGTCCTCGAGGCCTTCCCCAAGGGCATCCTGAACCTCCACCCCTCGCTCCTGCCGGCCTACCGCGGGGCCGCCCCGGTGAACTGGGCGCTGATCCGGGGGGAGCGCGAGACCGGGGTGAGCATCATGCGCCTCGACGAGGGCATGGACACCGGCCCCGTCTACCGGCAGGAGCGGGTCGCCATCCGCCCCCACGAGACCGCCCTCGAGCTATCCGAGCGCCTCCGCGACCGGGGGATCGAGCTGCTCCTCGAGGTCCTCGACCGGCTCGACGAGCTCGCCCCCACCCCCCAGCGGGGCGAGCCCAGCTACGCCCCCCTCCTCACCAAGGAGGACGGCCGCGTGCGCTTCGAGGACGCGGCCGAGGCGATCTACGCCCGCCACCGGGGGGTCGCGCCCTGGCCCGGGAGCTGGTTCTGGCACCGGGGCCGGCGGGTCAAGGTCCTGAAGATGCGGCCGGAGGCCGGCGAGGGCGCCCCCGGCGAAGTGCTCGCGGTCGGCCCCGAGGGGGTCCGGGTCGCCGCCGGCGAGGGGGCGGTGCGCCTGATCGAGGTTCAGCCCGAGGGCAAGCGCCCGATGCCCGCCGAGGCCTGGGCCCGGGGCTACGGGGTCCGGCCCGGGGTTAGGTTGGGCTCGTGAGCGACCCCGAACGGCTGCTTGAGACCCTCCTCGACCTGCCCCAGGTCTACGCCCCCGCCCTCGAGGCCGAGGGGCGGCTGCTCGCCTGGACCCAGATCGGGGGCGAGGCCACCCCCCAAGTCTGGGCCCGACCCGCCGGCGGGGCCCCGAAAAAGCTCTCTCAGGGCGCGACCTTCAACTTCTTCGCGGGCTTTCTACCGCAGGGGGAGGGGTTGCTCTACGAGGCCGACCCCGGCGACGAGCGAAGCGCCCTTTACGCCGCGACCTTGGACGGCGAACGCCGGCTTTTGAGCGAACCCCACCCACCCTACTACCGGCGAGGGGCGGCGCTTCACCCGGAAAAGCCCTGGCTTTTCTTCGGCGCCAACTACGACTTCGGGCGGGGGGAGGTCCTCGAGCCCACCTGGATCTGGCGGAAGGACCTCAAAACCGGCGAACACCGCGTGCTCGCCACCCCCGAGCGGGCGGGCACCTACGGCCTCGAGCTCGCCCCCAGCGGCCGCCGTCTCCTCTACGAACGTCGCGGTGCGCACCCGTCGGCGCGGGAGACCTGGGTGGTGGAAACCACCGGCGAAAACGACCGCCGGGTCCTCTCCGCCGGCGAGCGGGGCAAGGTGCTCGCCACCTGGACCCGGGACGAACGGCTCCTCTACATCGCCGAGGAAGGCGAGGCCCGCAGCGTGGGCTATGCCGACCTCTCTGGCGCGCGCCGGGCGGTGCTGCGCGAGGCCGGCTTCTCCCTCGAGTGGGTTTTCCGCCTCGAGGGCAGCCCCTACCTCGGGGTACTGGCGGTGGAAAACGCCCGCGGGTACACCCTGGTGCTCTCCCCCGAAGGGGACGTTCTCCGCGAGGTGCGGGAACCAAGCGGTGAGCTTCGACTGCTCGGGGTCTTCGAAGGCGACTGGGTGGCGCTTTACCAGAGCAGCACCCACCCCGCCGATCTGGTCCGGCTCAGGGCGGAAGGGCGCGAGAGCCTCACCAGGCTGGACGCCCGTACCCCCGACGGGCTCGTACCCGCCGAGGATTTCTACTGGCGAGGAAGCGACGGTCTCCAGCTTCACGGGCTTTACTACCGCGCTAAGGGTCGCCCCAAAGGGACCATCGTCTTGATCCACGGCGGTCCCACCGCCCGGGCTGGGCACCGGCTATCGCCGGAGGTGCAGTACTACCTGGCCCGCGGCTTCCACGTCTTCCTGCCCAACTACCGGGGCTCCACCGGCTACGGCCTGGCCTTCCAGGAAAAGATCAAGGAGACCGGATGGG
This sequence comes from Thermaceae bacterium, assembly GCA_026984675.1. Classification (GTDB taxonomy): domain Bacteria; phylum Deinococcota; class Deinococci; order Deinococcales; family Marinithermaceae; genus WFXV01. Next base: position 2,826 of record JALSRQ010000144.1, on the reverse strand, counting down.
GTGGCCTGGAGCAGGAAGACATCCAAACCGGCATCGAGGCCCTGATCGGGGCCGGCCTGGCCGAGCCCTACCGGGTCGGGGTCACCGGCACCTCTTACGGCGGTTACTCCAGCTGGTGGCAGATCACCCACGCCCCCCGTCGGCTGGTCGCCGCCGCCGCCCCCATCTGCGGTATGACCGACCTGGTGGTGGATTACCGCACCACCCGCCCCGACCTAAGGCCCTATTCCGAGGAGATGCTTGGCGGGAGTCCGGAGGAGGTCCCCGAGCGCTACCGGGAGCGTTCCCCGATCCACTACGTGGACCGGATCGAGGGGGCGCTCTTCATCGTGCAGGGGGCACTGGACCCCAACGTCACCCCCGAGAACGTGCGGGCAGTGGAGGAGCGCCTTAAGGCCCACGGCGTTCCCTACCAAAAGCTCGTCTTCGAAGACGAGGGGCATGGGATTTTAAAACGTCGCAACCGCCGCACCCTCTACCGACGGCTGGCGGCGTTCTTTGAGCGGGCCTTCCGAACCGGGGACTAACGGGGTCCCGGTGCCCCAGGGGCCTCCCTCCAACCCGTTTTCCCAGAAGCCCACACCCGGGCGCCGGCGAACACTCCCAAGAACGCGCGGCTTGCCTGCCGGGGAAGGCGTACCCCGAAAGCCCAGAGGCCAAAGCGCCTACCCGCCTTGGAGCCCCCAGTCGCCCTGAAGCGGAAGCACCCGGCGCACTCCTTCCCCTGGACACCAAGAACCTCGCCCGGTTCAAAGACCCGGGCATCGGGTGACCCGAGATCGAAGCCCAAGCGACCCCGGGTGCCGGTGGTTGCGCGTTCGTCTTTTCCGCAGCGGACGACGTGGCCGGCCGGCGTTTGTCGAGGCAAGGAAAAACGATCGAAAGGGCCAGGCCGCGGCCTTCCTGCTTTCGGCGCCCCGTTACTACCGGCGGATGGGGGGCGACGACGGATAACGCCAGGGTTTTCCAATCCAGGCGTTTCCAGCGGGTGCTTCGTTGGCCGGGTATCCGGCGTAAGACCACGCCGCCGTACCCCGCGGGTGAACGGGGAGGTCGAGCACGTCACCGGCCCTCTTTGAACGCGTGGGCCGAAACCCATGCTGACCTCAGCCCCGGGAACAAGGGCGCGTACTTACCCCAGTGGCTTCACCGCCACAACCGGGTGAGAAAGCGCAGCCGATCCGGCCTTCGCGGTCTACGCCGGGGTCCGGGCGGCGAAGGAGGTGAACGGTGGCGAAGCGAAGGCGTCTCGTCGCCCTGGGGGTGGCCCTGGCGCTCCCGGGGCTGGCCCTGGCGAGGAGGTTTTCGATGCCGGATCTTTCCCGCCTGCCGCAGCCCTGTGAGCCCTACCGGGCGGCCTTCGCCGAAGCCCTCCGGGCCTACCCGGTGGAGCCCGAGCTGCTCATGGCGCTGGTCGTCCAGGAGTCCGGCTGCCACCCCAAGGCCCGCCGCCACGAGCCCCGCTACCAGGCGGCCTACGTCGCCGGGAACCCGCGCTGGGACCCGGCCCGGGCGCTCGGGTGGACCGACGAGGCCCTGGCCACCAGCTGGGGGCTGACCCAGGTCCTGGGCACCACGGCGTGGGAGCTCGGCTGGCACTACCCGCCGGACGCCGAGGGCGGGATCACCGACCCGGCGGCGAACCTCCGGCTCGGGGCCAAGTACCTGCGGCGGCAGCTCGCCCGCTACGGCAACGTCTACGAGGCCCTGCTCGCCTACAACGGGGGCGGCGGGGCGGTGCTCGCCTACCGCCGGGGGCGGTGCTACAACTGCGCCTACGCCGAAAGCGTCCTGGCCCTTCGCGACCGGATCAAAAGGGGGGAGCCCGTATAATGGGGGCGGTGAAGCTGCTGGAAATTTCTGAGCAGACCTTTGAGCAGCTTGAGGCCTTCCGCCGGCGCAAGCGGATTTCGCGGGAGGCGGCCCTTCGCCTCCTGCTTGACGAAGCCATGCGGCGGGAACGCCTCATTGCCAAGGTTAAGCGCGCTCGCCCGCTTAGCGAGGAAGAAGAGGAGCGGGTCATGCAGGAGGCCAACGAGGCCCTTACCTGGGCGCGCGAGCAGCTTCGCCGTACCCGCAAAGGGCGCTAATCTTGCGGGTCGTTCTCGACACCAACGTCTACATCAGTGGAATTTGGTGGCCGGGCTCGAAGGCTGCGCGGCTCCTTGTCCTGGCGCTTGAAGGCCGCTACGTCCTTTACACCTCGAAATACCAGCTCGAAGAGCTGCGCCGAGTAGCCGAGTACCCCAAGTTCAAACGCAAGTCGGGCGCACGCTTCAAAGACTGGTTCGCCGAGATTCAGGCCGTAGCCCGGGTCGTGCGTCCTGTACCGGTTCCGCGCCGCGTGCTCGCCGACCCAGCGGATCTCCCCATCCTTGGCACCGCGGTGGCGGCTAAGGCGAACCTACTGGTCAGCGGTGACAGGCAGCATCTCTTGCCGCTTGGCCGGTATGGAAAGACCGACATCGTCCCCGTGTCCCAAGCCTTGGAGGTGATCCGTGGCCGGTAGGCAGACCTTCCGTATCCTGATCGTGGGCAAGACCGGCTCAGGAAAGAGCACCCTGGCCAAGGCGATCGTGCGCCGGATGGAAGGGCGCTACCGGAAGCTGGTGGTGGTGAACCGCAAGCGCGAGTTCGCCGAGTTCGTGGAGAAGGGCTTCTCGGTCGGCGAGGCCGGGGACCCCGAGCCGGCCCTAAGCCGCTACGACCGGGTCCACTTCCACGTCACCGGCTACGACCCCCGCCCCTTCCTCGACGCCCTCGGCCAGGCGATCCTGCGCCGGCGGGACGTGCTCCTGGTGGTGGACGAGGCCCACCAGTTCTTCG
>JALSRQ010000143.1 GCA_026984675.1 Thermaceae bacterium | reverse complement strand
GCCAGCTACAACCCACAAAGCGGGATGTGGACGTCCCACCTCGGCTTCGAATACGGTTGGCGGCCCGTCCTCGCCGGCGACGCCGCCAGCGGCCGGCTGGCGTTCTTCTGGCTCGAGGACGGGGCGCTCTGGGTGCGCGTCTACGAGGACGGCGACTGGCAGGACGCCGAGGCCCTGAGCCCCGCGGGCAGCAACCCCGGCCCCGCCAGCGCGGCCATGGACGCCAGCGGCAATGTGGTGGTCACCTGGCAGCAAGAGGACGGCGACGGCGTCCGCCAGGTCTACGCCGCCTTCCGCCAGTACGGGGACTGGATCAAGCCCGCGGGCCGGGACGACTTCTTGAGCTTCGCCGGCCGCGACGTGCGCTCACCCGGCTCCTTCGGTAACCCCGCCGCCGCTATTGGCGAGGGCCGGGCCCTGGTCGCCTGGAGCCAGGACGACGGTCATGGGACCGACCGCGCCAGCGCGAATCTGTACCGGTAGTCGGCAGAACAGTCGTAGTCAGGACCCAGGCGCGCCTGGGTCCTTTTCTTGCCGCCGGGCGGGCCCGGAGGCTAGCGCTAGATTTGTGACGATTTTGTGACGCCTTCGAAGAAAAATAGAAATGGAGGTGATGAAATGAAACGAATTGGGCTGGCATTTCTCTCGTTCGTTCTCTTTCTCCTCTTCGCTTGTAATCAGCAACCAGCAGGGACGCATATCACTGTGCTCGGCGCCACTACGGGCGCAGTCTACTACCAGGTGGGGAAGGGCGAATGGCGGCTCCTGCCCCGCGAGGATTACGGCCGCTACGGCTTCGATCTCCCCGCCGGGGAGAACCGCTACGGTGTCGTGCTCCTATGCAGGAGTGGCTGGTACAGCTCGACCGAGGGCACCCTCCAGATCTACCAGCTCACCACCGACGACGCCACCGAGCTAAGGCTCGACTGCGGCCCCGACGCCGATCGGAGCCTTTCGTCGGTGGCCCTGGCGGTGAGCAAGGCCCAGGGCGACCCCGGAAACTACGATCGGGCCACCGCCACCCTGGGCTCGGGCCACGGTTTCGCACCCCTGGGCCGCCCCATGGGGCTATACGCCCGTCCCGAGGCGGGGCAGGGGCTGATGGTGTGGGCCGAGGACAAGAGCCCCCCCTACGCCCTCTTGCGGCTCCGCTACGACCCCGACTTCGACGCCCGCCCCGGCCGCTGCCCCTACGACCAGCCGTGCACGGTCGAGCTCGGGCCCAGCGACGCGGTGCGGTACCAAAACGTGGCGGCGCTTTCGGCCCCCGCCTGGGCGAGCCGCGGGGGCTTTGAGGTGGGGTTCCTGGCCCACGGCTGGACCTGGTTTCCCTTCACGGACGGCGGCGGCCTGAACGGCGGGCGGTACTTCGAGGTTCCGGGCGTCGTCCCGGGAGACCTCTACCTGTCCCGCGCCTGGGCCGGGGACGCCAGCGGCACCCACTGGGTCGGCCAGACCAAGACCTTCGGCCCCCAGACGGGGACGCTGCGGTTCACGTTGCCTCAGGATGAGTTCGACCCCACGGTTTCCCAAGGAGCGCTGCCCACCTTCGCGGGTCTGGACTACCCGGAGGCGCCGGCGGCCTACCGTTTTCGCCTCTCCGTGGGCGCACGGGGCACCTTGTTTCATTCCCTATATGAGTACATTCTGGTCAGTCCCCGCTGGCTGGGTACGTCGAGCCGGTACGCGGCGCCCGACGTGAGCGGCGCACCCGGCCTGGCCGGGACCCGCCCGCTTCCCGGCGATGAAATTGCTTGGAGCGCCGCGGTGCTGCTATCGGACCGCACTCTATCCGAGCTCCTCACCGCCGAGCGCGTCCCCCCCTACGGCGCGCTCTCCGAGCACACCCATTTCCGGGTGCCCGGTTTCTCGCTTCGATCCGCTGTGAAGTATGGCCGCTACACGGCGCCATAGTGGAGGTGAATCATGAGCAGGAAACTTATTTTAGCCTTCTTTTTGCTGGGTTGGCTAGCAGCTTGCAGCAGCCCGCCCGCGGGTAGAGAGGTGACAATCCGGCTCGCCGACCCAATCGGGGGCCTCCCCTTCAGCGCCCCGCTCGCTTACCGCGTGGGGACGGGGCGCTGGAGCCGGGCGTTCGAAAGCGAGCCCGGGGTCTACCGCCTCGCCCTGCCTGCGGGGGAAGACCGCTTCGGGGTGGCGGTCAACTGCCCCATGGCCCTGGGCCTGGACATGCAGGCCGCCTGGATCAAGGTGCGCGAGCTCAGCCTGAAGGCCGGCGAGCGCAGTTTCACCTTTGGTTGCCGTAACGTCGCGCCCGTGACCCGCGCCCGGGTGCGGGGGAGCGTAGCGGCGGGGGGCGCGGTGTACGACAAGGTACTCGCCCTGACCGCCCTCGATGGCATCCACGGCGGTGCTCCCCTCGACTTTGAGCTGGCGCTTCCGCCCGGGGAAAACCGGGAGTTGCTGGTGCTGACCGGCCAGGGCAGGCTGAACCAGGGTGACCTAGTGCACCTCAAGGTGCTGCGCGGGCTCGACGCCGCCCCCGGCGCCACCCTGGACCTAGGGACGGTGGGCCTGGGAGCCGACGACCGGCTGGGCACGGCCCAGGTCGAGGACTACCGCGGCCGACTGCCCAGCGGCTTTAGCTCGTACTACCGGGTGGCCCTGGCCACCGCCGGAGGCCTCTTCTACGACGGGTTGGGCGGCGGCGACGCCTCCGGCGGCGTCTGGCGCACCCCGCCGAACCCGGCGGCGGGCGACCGGCTGGTGGCGGTGGCCCGGGCCGAAAACGGACCCGTCCGCCTCTACGACGTCCAGGTACGGGGGGGCGACCGGGACGACCCGGTGGCCTTCGCCTTCGCCAGCCCCGACGGCTTTTCCCCCACCTTCGCCGCCAGCGACCCGCCCACCTTCGAGCAGCTAACCAGCGACCCGCCAGCTCGGGGGTTTGAACTTTACTACAAACAAAGCTTCGCCGGGGCGGTCGGGATGGTCGAGGTCCTGGTCTCGGCGGGATGGCTGGGAGGCGCGGAGCGCTACGACCTCGGCGACCTGGGCGCCCTCCCCGGCTTTCAGGCGGCGGCGATCCCTTCGGGATCGAGCGGGGGATGGATGGCCGGCGCCCTCCTCATGGACCCCGAGGTGGAGAAGGTGCTGGCCGGCCGGCGGCTGGCAGGGGGCCGAAGCAGCGGCTTCTTCAGCTACCCGCTGGTGCCGCTGCCGCTCGAGCCCGGCAGCCGGGTGCGGCTGGTGGAAAAGAGCGGGTACTTCACGGTGCCCTAGAACCAGGGGGTGAAGCGTAGGAGGTGAAGAGATGAAAGGATTGACGGGCATCCTGCTCGCCTCCGCCCTCTTGCCGTTGCTGGCCGCCTGCGGGGGTGCAGGCGGGAGCTACACCCTCGGCGGGACGGTGAGCGGGCTCCGGGGTAGGCTGGCGCTCGCGAACGACGGCGATAGGGTGACGATCACCGAAAACGGCCCCTTCGCCTTCCCCAACAAGCTGCCGAACGGCGCGCGCTACCGCGTGACGATCGAGACCCCGCCGCTCTTCGAGCGCTGCACGGTGGCGAACGGGGAGGGTACGGTGCGGGGCGCCGACGTCCGCGACGTGGCGGTGACCTGCGAGGACAAGGCTTGGCAGGGGCCACAAGGGCTCGAGCCCGACCTCGCGGGCGACGCCCACCGGGTGCAGGCCGCCCTGGCCGGAAACACCCCCCTGGTCGCCTGGGAGGAGCGGCATAAGATCTACCTGACGACCGGCGGCGAGGGCGGCTGGTCCGACCCCGAGCCCGTCGCCCAGAACGACGCCGACTCCCTCGGCCTGGCCGGCAACCCCTCGGGCTTCGCGGCGATGGCCTGGACCGAGCTCGACGGGGGCGTGCATCGGGTCTTCGCCCGCGTCTACTCCGGGGGGCGCTGGTCGGGCGACCGGGCCCTCAGCCAGGCCGGGCGCGAAAGCCTTTACGCCGCGCTGGCGGTCAACGACGTCGAGGGGGCGGCAGCGGCTTGGTCCGACCACAAAGGCAACCCGCGCATCGCCGTGTCCCGCTACCGGCAGGGCGCTTGGACCGCGCCGGTTTACCTGAGCGCCGCCGGGACGGTCGCCCTCATGCCGGCGGCGGCGGTGAACAACCGGGGTGAGGTGCTGGTCGCCTGGGTGCAGCAGTCGAAGGTTTACGCTTCGGTCTACGAGAACGGCCGCTGGGGAGCGCCCGAGCAGCTGCCGGGAAACCTGCAAACCAACCTCGACGTCCACGTCTTTCTCGACGACGCCGGCCGCGGCTACGCGGTCTGGCGGGCGATCGACGCGAACCGGCAACGGCTCACCCTGGCGGTGCGGGCGGGCGGGGCCTGGAGCGCCATGCCGCTGGGCGTGAACGCCCCCGGCGAACCGGTCCTGGCTGGCAGCCGCCGGCGGGGCACGGTGGCGGTGGTCTGGACCGACTGGCTGGGGCCCCCGACCCGAGCGGTCTGGGTGCGGCTCTACGAAAACGGCCGTTGGGGAGACCCGATCCTCCTCAGCCTGCCCGACACCGAGGCCGAGGGCCCGGCGGCAGCGATGGACGAGCGGGGAAACACTCTGGTCGCCTGGCAGCAACCGGGCGCGGGCGGGCACCCGCCCCAGATCTTCGCCGCCTTCCGCCAGTACGGCGAGTGGGCAAAGCCCGCCGGACCGAACGACCTTTTGAGCTTTGCCGGCCGCGTCGTCCGGCCCGCCAGTTCCGAGGGTAGCCCGGGCGTGGCCCTGGCGCGGGGACGGGCGCTGGTCGCCTGGAGCCAGGACGACGGCCAGCGGACCGACCGCGCGAGCGCGAACCTGTACCGCTAACGAGGGGCGGGCGGGGGCTCCCGGTGGCTACGCCCTGCCGGCCGAGCCGAAGAGCCGGATGCGCTCCTTGACCACCCGCTTCATCGCTTCGCGGGCGGGGCCCAGGATCTTCCTGGGGTCGTAGACCTTGGGGTCGGTCGCCAGCACCTCCCGCACCGCCCCGGTGAAGGCCAGGCGCAGGTCGGTGTCGGTGTTGATCTTGCTGATGCCCTCCTGGATCGCCTGGCGGATGTCGTCGGGGTGGATGCCCTGGGCGCCCTCGATCCTCCCGCCGTATTGGTTGATCTTCTCCACCAGCTCCTTCGGTACCCCGGAGGCGCCGTGGAGCACGAGCGGCATCCCGGGGAGCAGGGCGGCGATCTTCTTAAGCCGCTGGTGATCGATGAAGGGACGGCCCTTGCCCTTGTAGGGGCCGTGGGAGGTGCCGATCGCCACCGCCAGGTAGTCGATGCCGGTCTTCTCGGCGAAGATCTGGGCCTCGCGGGGGTTGGTGAGCAGGGCGTCCTTCTCGTCGACCGCCACGTGCTCCTCGACCCCGGCGAGCTTGCCGATCTCGGCCTCGACCGAGACCCCGAGGGCGTGGGCGGCCTCGACCACCCTTTTGGTCTCCCGCACGTTGGTCTCGAAGTCCTCGCCGGACTTGTCGATCATCACCGAGGTGAAGCCGAGCCGGAGGGCCTTCAGGACCGCCTGGTAGGAGGAGCCGTGGTCGAGGTGGAGGGCCACCGGGATCCGGACCCTCTTGGCCATCTCCAGGGCCATGCTGACCAGGTACTCGCCGCCGTACTTGAGCGCCCCCTCGGAGAAGGCCAGGATCACCGGGCTTTTTTCCTCCTCGCTGGCCTCGAGGATCGCCTGGGTGATCTCCATGTTGTTGGTGTTGAAGGCGCCGACGCCGTAGCCCTCTTCCCTGGCCTTTTTGAGGATCTCCAGTCCGGTTACCAGCATCGAAAACCTCCCCCGCCATGCTACACCGGGGGAGGGCCCCGCCCGGGCCGGGGTTAGACGCTCTCGCCGAGCTCCTTGGTGAGCAGCAACTTGAACTCGTGGGGGCTGGTGGCGGCGGCCATGGCGTCCTCGAGGCCGATCACCCCCTCGTGGTAGAGCCGCACCAGGTGCTGGTCGAAGGTCTGCATGCCGCGGACGTTGTCCTCGGCCAGGGCGTCCTTGATGAGGGGGGTCTTTTCCTCGTCCTTGATGTAATCGCGGATGAGCTCGGTGGCCAGGAGGATCTCCAGGGCCAGCGCCCGGCCCTTGCCGTCGGCCCGGGGCAAAAGGCGCTGGGAAAAGATCGCCAGCAGGCTCTCGGCCAGCAGGATGCGGATCTGCTGGTGCTCGTTTAAGGGGAAGAAGTCGATGATCCGGTTGATGGTGCGGACCGCGTCCAGGGTGTGCAGGGTGGAGAAGACCAGGTGGCCGGTCTGGGCCGCCTGAATGGCGGTCTCCACCGTCTCCCGGTCGCGCATCTCGCCGACCATGATCACGTCGGGGTCCTGCCTGAGGGCCCGCATCAGCCCGGCGTGGAAGGAGAGGGTGTCGAGCCCGACCTCGCGCTGGATCACCAGGCTCTTCTTGTTCTGGTGCAGGTACTCGATGGGGTCCTCGATGGTGATGATGTTCCGGGCGAAGTTCCGGTTGATGTGGTCGATGATCGAGGCCAGGGTGGTCGACTTGCCGGAGCCGGTGGGGCCGGTGACCAGCACCAGGCCCCGGTTCCTGGCGGCGACCTCCTCGAGGATCGGCCGCGGCAGGCCCAGGGCCTCGAACCCCGGCACCTCGCCGGGCACCACCCGCATCACGATCCCCACCGAGCCCCGCTGGCGCATCAGGTTGCAGCGGAAGCGGGCGATTTTGGGGATGGTGTAGGCGAAGTCGAGCTCCTTGTCGGCCAGGAAGCGCTCCCACTGCTCGGGGGTGGTGAGGGCCTTGGCGATGTTCTCGGTGGCCTCGGGGGTGAGCCGCTTCTCCTCGAAGGGGATCAGCTCCCCGTCGACCCGCATCATCGGCGGGGCCCCCGCCTGCAGGTGGACGTCGGAGGCGCGCCGCCGCACCATCTCGGACAGCATCTCGTAAACCGTCACGGGTAGACCTCCATGTTGTCGATCAGGCGCACCTCGGGAAAGCGCCCGGCAACCAGTCCCCGGGCCCCGGGCACCCACTCGGAGAGCGGCCCAAGCGTGGCCGGGTGCACGATGGCAAAGTAATCGAGAGCGAAATCAGGGATTGTGGCCAGCACCCCTTTCGCCGCCGCCTCGGCCTCGGCCACCGGGGCGCCGGCCCGGGCAGCCTCGCGGGCGGCCAGGAGGGCGCGGTAGAGCTTGGCGGCCTCCCGGCGGTGCTCCGGGGTGAGGTAGACGTTCCGGGACGAGAGCGCCAGGCCGTCGGGCTCGCGGACGGTGGGGACGCCGACGACCTCGATGCCGAAGTCGAGGTCGGCCACCATGCGGCGGATCACCGCCAGCTGCTGGTAGTCCTTCTCGCCAAAGTAGGCCCGGCGGGGGCGCACCAGGTGGAAGAGCTTGGCCACCACCGTGGTCACCCCCCGGAAGTGCCCGGGCCGCCGCTCCCCCTCCCAGCGGGCGGTGAGCTCGCCGGTGACCTCGACGCCGGTGGCGAAGCCCCGGGGGTAGAGGCCCTCGGGGGCGGGGGCGAAGACCAGGTCGACCCCTTCGGC
>JALSRQ010000142.1 GCA_026984675.1 Thermaceae bacterium | reverse complement strand
CGCTCTGCGAGCGCGACCGCCCGCATCATCGCCTCCGCCTTGTTCAAGACCTCCTGGTACTCCCGTTCGGGGACCGAGTCGGCGACGATGCCGGCGCCGGCCTGCACGTGCACCTTTCCGTCCTTGATCACCAGCGTGCGCAGGGTGAGGGCCATGTCCATGTGGCCGTCGTAGGCGAAGTAGCCAAAAGACCCGCCGTAGGGGCCGCGGCGGGCGGGCTCGAGCTCCTCGATGATCTCCATCGCCCGGATCTTCGGCGCCCCCGAGATCGTCCCCATGGGGATCACGCTGGCCAGGGCGTCGAGGGGGGTCTTCCCCTCCTTTAGCACGCCCTCCACGGTGGAGACGATGTGCATCACGTGGGAGTAGCGCTCCACCACCATCAGCTCGGGTACCTTCACGCTCCCGTACTCGCTGACCCGGCCGAGGTCGTTCCGCGAAAGGTCCACCAGCATCACGTGCTCGGCCCGCTCCTTCTCGTCTTTAAGGAGTTCCTCGGCGAGCGCCCGGTCCTCTTCCTCGGTCCGGCCCCGGGGGCGGGTGCCGGCGATCGGCCGGGTCACCACCCTCCGGCCGTCGGAGCGGAGGAGGCTTTCCGGGCTGGCCGAGACCAGCGTCACCTCGCCGAGATCGAGGTAGCCCATGTAGGGGCTCGGGTTCACGGTGCGAAGCGCCCGGTAGATGGCGAAGGGATGGACGCCGAGCTCGCTCGTAAACCGCACCGAGGGCACCACCTGGAAGATGTCGCCGGCGTAGATGTAGTCCTTCGCCTTTTGAACCGCCTCTAAAAACTCTTCCCGACGCATCCAGGCCTGGAAGTCGTGCCTCCGGCCGCCCCGCTCCCCGGGGACGCCGGGGAGCGGCCCCTTTAGCCGGGACTCGGCCCAGGCGATCCGCTCCCGGGCCGCCTTCTCGGCGCTCGGCCCGCCGCCCACCGCCGGGGCCATCAGGTGGACGACCTGGCGGAAGTGGTCGAAGACCACCGTCACCTCGGGCTCGACGAAGAGGAGGTCGGGGGCGCCCAGGTCGTCGGGGTTCTCGGCCGGGAGCGCCTCGTAGTGGCGCACCAGGTCGTAGGCCACGTAGCCCACCGCCCCGCCGAAGAAGGGAGGCCGCTCGCCGTCGGCGGAGACTTCGCGAAAGACCGCAGCGTACAGGGAACGAAGGGGGTCCTCGGCCTCGACCGGCTCGCCGTCGACGGCGAACACCCCGTCCTTAAGCCGGAACGTGCGCCGGGCCCCCACCCCGAGGATCGAGTAGCGGCTCCAGCGCCTCCCCGCCTCCACCGACTCCAGAAGAAAGCTCGGGGTCCTCTTCTCGGCGAGCTTTAGGTAGGCGGTGACCGGGGTCTCCAGGTCGGCGAGCAGGGTCTTCCTCACGATCTCGGTCTTCATCGCGTCCTCCCAATAAGAAAAACCCCCGGGAACGAAACCCCGAGGGCCGCACGCCTTCCGCCCCCGGGGCTAGCCGGGCCACCAGCGGCGGAGGGCACGGGCCTTCATTGCCCCAAGCTTACGGCCTCCACCGGCCCTGCCGCAAGCCCCGAGGGTGTGCTATACTTCCCCTTCGGCCCTT
>JALSRQ010000141.1 GCA_026984675.1 Thermaceae bacterium | reverse complement strand
CCGACCTCAAGGACTACTACGAGCCCTTTACCTTCCGCTACGGCGACCTGTTCTCGGCTCCCGAGGGCGACGACCAACCCACCGCCCGGCCGATCTCCATGATCACCGGCGAGGAAATTGCGATCGAGACCGGCCCCAACTGGGACGACGACCTCTCCGGGTCGGATATCTACGCGCGCAACGACGGGAACCTAAAGGGCCTGCCGGAATCGGTCCGTGCCCAGCTCGAGGAGATCGAGGGGGTGGTCTTCAACTACCTTCCCCGGATCTGCAACCACTGCCTGAACCCCGCCTGCGTGGCCGCCTGTCCCCAGGGGGCGATCTACAAGCGCGGCGAGGACGGGGTGGTGCTGGTCAACGAGAACAAGTGCAAGGCCTGGCGGATGTGCGTCGCCGCCTGCCCCTACAAGAAGGTCTACTACAACTGGTCGACCGGCAAGAGCGAGAAGTGCATCCTCTGCTTCCCCCGCCTGGAGACCGGCCAGGCCCCGGCCTGCGCCCACTCCTGCGTGGGCCGGATCCGCTACATGGGGGTGCTCCTCTACGACGCCGACCGCATCCCCGAGGCCGCCATGGTGCCCGACGAGGAGCTCGTCGAGGCCCAGCTCGACGCCATCCTCGACCCCTTTGATCCCGAGGTGATCGCCGCCGCCAAGAAAAACGGCATCACCGACGACTGGATCCAGGCGGCCCAGAACTCCCCGGTCTACAAGTTCGTCAAGGTCTGGCGGCTGGCGCTCCCCCTGCACCCCGAGTTCCGCACCCTGGCGATGATGTTCTACATCCCGCCGCTTTCGCCGGTGATGGGGGTGGTAGAGAACAAGACCTTGAACCTTGCCCTGGACACCAAAGGCCCCGAGTTCGAGCTCTTTGCCGACCTCTCCAAGGCCCGCATACCGGTCCGCTACCTGGCCAACCTCTTCGCCGCCGGCCGGGAGGACATCGTGGAGCGGATTCTCAAGCGGATGCTGGCGGTGCGCATCTACAAGCGCGCCCAGACCGTCGAGGGGGGCCTCACCGAGGAAGCCCGGGCGGCCCTCGAGGAGGTCGGGCTCGACGAGGAAACCGCCGAGGCGATCTACCGGCTCACCACCCAGCCGACCCTCGAGGAACGCTTCGTGATCCCGCCCTACCACCGCGAGGCCGCCATCGAGGCCTGGAACGACCCCTTGGAGCGAAAGGGCCAGGTCGGCTTCGGCGAGCTTAAGGAACCGGTGAGGGGGGAATAGATGTTCGAGGCCCTGGCCCTCGCCTTTACCTACCCGCGAGAAGGCCTGCTGGCGGAGCTTGAGGAAGCCCTGGCCGGCCTTCCCGAGGGCCCGGCCAAGCGAGCCTTGGCCCGGTTCGTGGCCGAGGTGGAAAAGCTCCCCCTCGCCCGCTGGGAGGAGCTCTACACCGCCACCCTGGACATGAACCCCAAGCTCGTCCCCTACATCGGCTACGTGGTCTGGGGCGAGAGCTACCGCCGCGGCGACTTCATGGCCGCCCTCAAGCGGGAGATGGACCGGCTCGGGGTCGACCTCGCCGGCGAACTTCCCGACCACCTGATCCCCGTGCTCCGCTACCTCGCCCGCGCCGAGGAACCG
>JALSRQ010000140.1 GCA_026984675.1 Thermaceae bacterium | reverse complement strand
AGGCCACCCGGGCCTACGCCGCCCACGAGCGGGGGGTGCTGGAGAAGCTGGCCGCCACCCGGGCGGGCTTCGACCCCGAGGCGGAGCAGGCGATCAGCGAGGGGCTCGCCCGCATGCTGATGGTGGTCGAGGCCTACCCCGAGCTCAAGGCCAGCGCCAACTTCCTGAGGCTTCAGGAGGGCCTCGCCGAGGTCGAGGAGAAGCTCCAGCTGGCCCGCCGCTACTACAACGGGGCGGTGCGGGTCTACAACACCCTGCTGGAGTCGTTTCCCGCCAACCTGGTGGCCGGCGCGCTGGGGTTCAAGCCGGCCCGCTACTTCGAGGTCGAGACCGCCAGCGAGCGGCTCGCCCCCAAGGTGCGGCTATGAAGCACGTCCTGGTGCTCCTGGTGCTCGCCTTCCCGGCCCTCGCCGCCGAGTACCTGAGCGGCTTTCGGGCCGACCTCAGGCTCGAACCCGACGGGCGCCTGGTGGTCCTCGAGCGGATCGGGGTCCACGCCGAGGGCCGCCGCATCCGCCACGGCATCTACCGCGACCTCAAGCTCGCCCCCGACAACCCCTTCCGCCGCCAGCGCCTGACGATCGCGGTCACCGCCGCCCGGCTCGACGGCCGCCCGGTCCCCTACCGGCTGCAACGGAGCCTGAAGACGCTCCGCATCTACCTCGGCGACCCCACCCGCCTCCTCCCCCCGGGGGACCACGTCTACCAGCTCGGCTACCGGGTCGAGGGGGCGGTGGTCCCGGCCCGGAGCGGCCAGGTGCTCTTTTGGAACCTTACCGGAAACGACTGGGCCTTCCCCATCCGCCGGGCCGAGGGGCGGCTCGACCCCGCCCACCCCCCCGTCGAGGCCCGGGCCTACGTGGGCGCCTACGGCAGCCGCGCCGCCCTCCCGCTCTCCCGGGAGGGCGGGGTCTGGCGGGCGGTGGCGGAGAACCTCGCTCCCGGCGAGGGGCTCACCCTCTGGATGCGGTTTCCCTCCGGGGCCTACCCCGTCCGTTCCAACCCCGACCCGGTGGGCACCGGGGCCTGGCTCTTGTTCCTCGGGGTGCTCGCCTTCGACCTCCTGGCCTGGTACCGCGCCGGCCGCGACCCCGACGGCCCGCCCCCCATCCCCCGCTTCGGGCCCCCCGAGGGGGTGAGCGCGGCCCTGGCCCGCCGCCTGGTGCGGGGGACCCGCGACCCCCGGGTCTTCGTCGCCGCCCTCCTCGACCTCGCCGCCCGCGGCGCCCTGGTGATCCAGAAGGACGGGGACTACCGCCTGCGCCCCCGGCCCGCCGGCGACGGGGGGCTTCCGCCCGAGCTCAAGGCGATGGAGCGCCGCCTCTTCGCCCAGGGAGGGGAGGTGCGGCTGGCGAAGGAGCACCGGAGCCGGCTGCTCGCCGCCGGAAGGGTCCTGGACCGTACCCTGGCCGAGCGCCTCCGCCCCTACCGGCGGGAGAACGCCGGCCCCGCCCTGGTGGCGCCGGCGGCCTTCGCCCTCTTCCTCGGCTGGCTCGCCTTCCAGGCCGGGGCCGGCGACTTCGGCACCGCCGTCTTCGCAACGGTCTTCGCCTTCGCCCTCACCCTGGTGGCGGGGCGGTGGCTCGGCCTGGGGATCCTGGCCTGGGAGCGCTACCGCCTGGTGCCCGGGGTGGGCCCGGTGCGGGAGCTGGCCAAGGCGCTGGTGGGGTTTTTGGCCTTCGCCCTGCCGGCCGCCGCCGGCGGGGTGCTGACCCTGCTCTTAGCGGGGGCCCCGGCGGGGCTCGCCGTCCTCGGGCTGGGGCTGGTGGCGGCGGCCTTCGTCCACCTCCTGCCCGCCTACACCCGGGAGGGGATCGGGCTCCGCAACCACCTCCTCGGCCTGGCCCGCTATCTGGCGGTGACCGACGAGGCCGAGCTCCGGCGAATCGGCGCCCCCGCCGACACCCCCGCCCACCTCGAGCGGCTCTTTCCCTACGCGGTGGCGCTGGGATTGGAGGCCCCCTTCGCCCGCCGGTTGGCCCGGGCCCTCCATAACGCCAGCCAGGAGGCCGCCCGCGGGGTCTTCGCCTGGTACCAGGGCGGCGGTTTCTCGGCCCGCGACGCCGGCAGCGCCGCCCGGGCCTCGAACCTCCTGGTCGGGGACCTCGCGCGGGGGCTCACCGCCGCCTTCCAATCGGCCACCGTCAGCTCCTCGGGCTCGGGCTCGGGGGGTGGGTTCTCCGGCGGCGGCGTGGGCGGGGGCGGGGGCGGGGGTTGGTAGTTGACAACTTGCAGCCGGCCGCATAAACTCCCATTCAGGATGACGCGGTTCGCGAAAAAAGCCGGTGCCGGAGGGGCCGCCTAGCAGTTAAGCGGCGTCATGCCCCTCCGGCCCGGTCGCGCGGGCCGGTTTTTTTTTGGAGGTGGGTATGCGAGCCAAGAGGGAGCCGGGCTGGACCCGACAACGCTGGAACCTGATCGACTCGACGCTGCGCGAGGGCGAGCAGTTCGAAAAGGCAAACTTCCGCACCGACGACAAGATCGAGATCGCCAAGGCCCTGGACGCTTTCGGGGTGGAGTACCTCGAGGTCACCACCCCGGTCGCCTCCCCCCAGTCCCGCAAGGACGCCGAGGTCCTGGCCGGCCTGGGGCTCAGGGCCCGGGTCGTCACCCACATCCAGACCCGGCTCGACGCCGCCAAGGTCGCCCTGGAGACCGGAGTGCAGGGAATCGACCTGCTGTTTGGCACCTCCAAGTACCTGCGGGCCGCCCACGGCCGCGACATCCAGCGGATCATCGAGGAGGCCCGGGAGGTCATCCAGTTCATCCGGGAAGAGGCCCCGGAGGTCGAGGTGCGCTTTTCCGCCGAGGACACCTTCCGCTCCGACGAACACGACCTCTTGGCGGTCTATACCGCGGTGGCCCCCTACGTCGACCGGGTGGGGCTGGCCGACACGGTGGGCATCGCCACCCCTCGCCAGGTCTACGCCCTGGTACGGGAAGCACGGCGGGCGATCGGGCCCGAGGTCGATATCGAGTTCCACGGCCACAACGACACCGGTTGCGCCATCGCCAACGCCTATGAGGCGATCGAGGCTGGCGCCACCCACGTGGACACCACCATCCTGGGGATCGGCGAGCGGAACGGGATCACGCCCTTAGGCGGCTTCATCGCCCGGATGTACACCCTCGACCCCGAGTACGTGAGCCAGAAGTACCGGCTCGAGCTCATTCCCGAACTCGACCGCATGATCGCCCGCATGACCGGGATCGAGATCCCCTTCAATAACTACATCACCGGCGAGACCGCCTTCTCCCACAAGGCCGGTATGCACCTCAAAGCGATCTACATCAACCCCGAGGCCTACGAGGCCTACCCGCCGGAGGCCTTCGGGCTTAAGCGCAAGCTGATCGTGGGCTCGAGGCTCACCGGCCGGGCGGCGATCAAGAAGCGGGCCGAGGAGCTCGGCCTCCATTTCGGCGAGGAGGAGCTCCACCGCCTCACCCACCACATCAAGGCCCTCGCCGACCAGGGCCAGCTCACCCTGGAAGAGCTCGACCGGATTCTAAGGGAGTGGGTGATGGCGTGATGGGAGCGTGGAGCGCGTGGCTTTTGGCCTGTAGCGAAAAGGTGCTGCCTGGAAGGGGTCCGCTATGTCCTTAACCACAAGCCGCAAGCCACCCGGCGCAGGCCGTCCACAAACGCTCGCCGAAAAGATCCTCTCCCAAAAGGCCGGGCGGCCGGTCAAACCCGGCGAGCTGGTGGTGGTCGAGGTCGACCACGCGATGACCATCGACTCGATCGTCCCCACGGTGATCGCAAGGCTCGAGTACCTGGGCAAGGATCCCTTCGACCCGAGGAGGGTCTCCCTGGTCTTCGACCACGTCGCCCCGCCGGCGAACGTGAACGTGGCCAACGCCCAAAAGCAAGGCCGGGAATGGGCGCGGCGGACCGGGGTGAACTTCTTCGAGGTGGGCCGGGGGGTGTGCCACCAGGTGCTGGTGGAAGAGGGGATCGCAAAGCCTGGGATGCTGATCGTCGGCTCCGACTCGCACTCGACCACCTACGGGGCGCTCGCCGCCTTCGGCACCGGGATGGGCGCCACCGACATCGCCCTCGCCATCGCCACCGGCAAGACCTGGCTCAAGGTGCCGGAGTCGGTAAAGGTGGTGATGAAAGGCCGCCCGCGCCCCGGGGTCTCCGCCAAGGACGCGGCGCTTGAGATGGTGGGCCGGCTCGGGGCCGACGGCGCCACCTACATGGCGGTGGAGATCTACCTCGAAGACGGAGCCGAGGAGGCCTTCGGCCTCTCCGAGCGGATGACCCTCGCGAACCTCACCATGGAGGCCGGGGCCAAAGCGGGGCTCGTGGTGCCCTCGGGGGAGATCCTCGAGCGCTACCCGGTCCCCGAATGGCTCTACCCCGACCCAAACGCCCGCTACGCGAAGACCCTGGAGATCGACCTCACCGAGCTCACCCCCCGCCTCTCGGTGCCCTTTTACGTGGACAACGTCCACCCCGCCGCCGCCTACGCGGGAACCGAAGTGGACTTCGTCTTTATCGGCACCTGCACCAACGGGCGGATCGAGGACCTGAGGGCGGCGGCCGAGGTCCTGAAGGGCAAGCGTATCGCCGACGGCGTGCGGATGCTGGTGGTGCCGGCTTCGAGCGAGGTCCTGAAGCAGGCGATGGCGGAGGGCGTGCTCCAGACCCTGATCGAGGCGGGGGCCACGATCGGCACCCCCGGCTGCGGCCCCTGCATGGGGCGGCACCTCGGGGTCGCCGCCGACGGGGAGCGGGTGGTCTCCACCGCGAACCGAAACTTCCGGGGGCGGATGGGCGCGGCGAGCGCCGAGGTCTACCTCGCGAGCCCCCGGACCGCCGCCCTCGCGGCCCTCACCGGCCGGATCCCCGGAGAGGAGGAAAATCCATGACCGCCCGCGTCTGGAAGTTCGGCGACGACATCAACACCGACGACATCCTGCCCGGGAAGTACGCCCCCTTCATGGTGGGCGAGGACCGGTTTCACACCTTCGCCTTCGCCCACCTGCGCCCCGAGTTTGCCCGCGAGGTGAAGCCCGGGGATCTCCTCGTCTTCGGCAAAAACGCCGGGCTCGGCTCTTCCCGGGAGTACGCGCCGGAGGCGCTCAAGAAACTCGGCATCCGGGCGACGATCGCGAAGTCCTACGCCCGGATCTTCTTCCGTAACCTAGTGAATCTCGGGATCGTGCCCTTTGTCTCGGAGGAGGTGGTGGATGCATTAGCGGACGGCGACGAGGCTCGGCTCGACCTGGAAGCGGGAAGGCTTTATCGCGGGAACGAGGTTTTCACCCTCACACCCCCGCCCGCCTTCCTGCTCGAAGCACTGAAGGCCGGTTCGATGCTCGAGTACGTGAAGCGGCACGGGCGGTTTCCGGCCGAGTAAAGTAAAGGCAATGGAGGTCCTCTGTCCGGTCTGCGAGGCCGAGCTCGCCTTTGAAACCCTCGAGGAGGGGGCGGTGCTCGAGTGCGACGCCTGCCACGCGGTGGTCGAGGTGGTGAGCGTCGAACCCCTCGAGCTCCTCCTCGTCGAAGGCGGCGAGGGCGTCATCGTCGAGTGCCCCCGCTGCGGCTTCGCCTTCAAGACCTACGAGGACGGCTACGCGTTCTGTCCCGAGTGCGGACACCAGTTCGCGATCGACGAAGAACCCTTGGAGGAGTGGGAATGAAGGTGACCGTGGAATGCCCGGAGTGCGGTGCGACGATCGAGATCGAAAACCCGGAACTCGGTGAGCTCGTGATCTGCGACGCTTGCGGGGCGGAGCTCGAGGTGGTGGAGCTCGAACCCCTTCGCCTCGAACCCGCCCCGGAAGAGGCCGAGGACTGGGGGGAATAGCACGCTCGCCTGTGGCCCGTGGCTTGTGGAAAAACCAACCACCCACAGGCTACCGGCCACGAGCCGCGGACCTTCTCTCCAATAGTCCAGGACCGCGATCGGAGCCATAAGCCGATGCTGGCCATTTTGTACGACCGCATCCGCGGCGACGAGCGCATGCTCTTCGACGCCGCCGAGGAACTCGGCATCCCCTGGAAGAAGGTCTACCTGCCGAAGCTCCGCATGGTGCTCGGCGAGCCCCCGAAGGAGCTTGGCGGGGTGACGGTGGGGCTCGAGCGCTCGGTGAGTCAGTCCCGGGGGCTGGCCGCCGCCCGCTACCTCGAGTCCTTGAACATCCCGGTGGTGAACCGCCCGGCGGTGATCGAGGCCGCCGGGGACAAGTGGGCGACGAGTGCCCGCCTTGCCGAGGCCGGCGTACCCCAGCCGAGGACCGCCCTCGCGGTAAGCCCCGAGGAAGCCCTGGCGCTTGCCGAGGACTGGGGCTATCCCGTGGTGGTGAAACCCGTGGTCGGCTCCTGGGGCCGGATGGTGGCCAAGGTCAACGACCGCGACGCGCTCGAAGCCCTTCTCGAGCACAAGGCCTTCATGGGCTTCCAACACCAGCTCTTTTATCTCCAGGAGTACGTGAAGAAGCCCGGCCGCGACATCCGCGTCTTCGTCGTCGGGGACGAGGCGATCGCCGCCATCTACCGCAAAAGCGCGCACTGGATTACGAACACCGCCCGGGGCGGGGTGGCCGAGAACTGCCCGGTCACCGACGCCCTCGCCGAGATCAGCGTGGCGGCGGCCAAGGCCCTCGGCGGCGGGGTGTTGGCGGTGGACGTCTTCGAGTCCGAACGCGGCCTCCTCGTGAACGAGGTCAACCACACGATGGAGTTCAAGAACTCGGTGGCCACCACCGGGGTCAACATCCCCCGAAAGATCCTGGAGTACGCCTGGCGCCAGGCGGAGGGCTAGTGGCGATCTATACCCTCGGCCACGGAAGGCTTCCCGCCCAAAAGCTCATCGGGCTCCTAAAGGCCCACGGCGTCCGGCTCGTGGTGGACGTGCGGGCCCTCCCCTTCTCCCGGGCCAACCCCGAGGCCAACCAGCAAACCCTGGCGCGGGCCCTGAAGGAGGCGGGCATCGAGTACCTCTGGATGGGCGACCGGCTTGGGGGCAAGCCCCGGGGGAGGAAGGGCCCCTTGAACGTCGCCGAAAAGCTCGAGGACCCGCGCTTTTGGGAGGGGATCGAGGCCCTCTTAAAGCTCAGGGAAAAGACCTCCCTCGCCCTCCTTTGCGCCGAGGAGGACCCCCGCCGCTGCCACCGCCGCTTCCTCGTCACCCGCGCCCTGCTCGAAAGGGGCGTTCCCCCCGAGGAGGTGCGCCACTTGCGGCATGACGGACGGGTGGAGACCGAGGCCGAGCTTCTAGCCGAGGAGGCCCCGCTCTTCCGCGGCGAGCTACCTGATTGAAATTCGCTCACATCGTGAACAAAATTCGCTCACTCCATGAGCGAATTGCTAGAATTTAGGGTGTGGCCGCGCTACTTAAAACCCAAGGTCAAGCAAGCGCTCTCCCGTAGCCCGGCGGTCTACCTCACCGGTGCCCGCCAAGTGGGAAAGACGACCCTCGCCCTGGAGATCGTCCGCGAAGAGGGTATGGCCTACCTCACCCTCGACGACCCCACCCTCCTCGCCGCAGCCCGACGCGACCCGAGCGGGATCGTCGCCGGGCTCAAGGGCCCTGCCTTGATCGACGAAGTGCAGCGGGTCCCCGA
>JALSRQ010000139.1 GCA_026984675.1 Thermaceae bacterium | reverse complement strand
GCCGGAGACCCCCGCGCCCGGCCTCGAGGCCCCCACGGCCCCCCCCGCCGAGGGCCCGGCGCCGGCGCTCGCCCCCGAGGTCCCCGCCCCGGCCCCCGCCGGCCCCAGCCTGGTGGCCCCCCCGGGCCCGACCCTGCCCACCCCCCAGCCCGGCCCCCGGGCGGGGGCCGCCCAGGGGAGCGGGGAGCGCCACTACCGGATCCGGTTGCGGGCCCCCCTCCTGGTCTCGGTCGACAACGCCAACGCCGCCTACCCCCAGACCGGCTTCGACCTCGCCCGCCGGGTCTACGAGTTCCCGGTCGAGGGCGGGGTGACCCGCCTGGTCTTCGAGACCCGGGGCGACGAGCGGGGGCGGGTGGGGCCGGTGCGGAGCGCCCGCCTCTACCTCCTCGACCTCGCCGACGCCCTCCAGGGCTTTCTGGTCCACGTGGGGGGCAGCCCGCTGGCCCAAAAGCGCATCGAGGACGAGGGCTTCGTCACCTTCGACGGGCTCTACGACAACCGCCACTTCCACCGCAGCCGCGACCGCCGCCCGCCCCACAACGACTACGCCGACCTCGGTGCCCTGCGTAGGGAGCTCGCCCGCCTGGGCCTCGATCGGGTGACGGTGAGGACCGGCGGGGCCTACCGGCCGCCGGCCGAGGACCCCCCGGGCACCGCCGTCCGGGTCCGCTACGCCCCCGACTACACCAGCGGGTTCGCTTACCGCCAGGGGGCCTACCGTTGGTTGCGAAACGGCCGGTCGACCCCGGTGGCGGTCGACGCGGTGGTGCTCCTCTACGTCAAGGCGCGGGTGCGGGACGCGGTGGGGCGGCTCGCCATCGAGCTCAAGGAGGGCAAGGGGGGGCTCTACCTGGCCGGCCACTACCAGCCGGTTCACTGGGCGCTGGGGCCGGGCGGGTTCCGGATCGCCGACCGCTCGGGGAAGCCCCTCGACCTTACCCCCTACCGGGTCTGGTTCCTGGTCGTGCCCCCCTGGGCCAAGGTCGAGTAGCGAAGGGCGTCCTCGAGCCGGTGGAAGTAGGCGTAGCCCCGGCCGGCGGGGAGCGCCGGGGGGTCCACCAGGTAGTAAAACCGTCCCGCCGCCAGGTTCACCGCCGCGTGGCCAGCGGCCAGGGCGAGTTCCTCCAAGGCGGCCGCCCCCTGGAAGGCGTAGTCGCCGGGAAGGCCGAGCTCGGCCAGCATCGCCAGCCACTCGGCGAAGGCGCCGGGGTCGAGCCCCTCGGGCAGGCAAAACCGCACCCCGCCGCGGGCCTCGCCGAGAAGCCGGTGCCGGCGGAGGAAGCGCCTGAGCGCCCTCCGTTCGTCCCCGCCGGGGCGGTAGGTGAGGTGGCGGGGGGCCTGAAAGCTGTAGCGGAACCCGGCCGGGGCCCGCTTCTGCCACCGGTAGACCAGGGCCTTTCCGGGAACCCGCCGGTGGGTTTGGGGCAGCTCCACCGTGGCGAAGAGCTCGGCGTAGCGGCGAAACCGCGCCGAGGGCGGGAGCTCGGGGAAGAGCTGCTTATAGCCGACGGTGCCGATCCTCAAGCCCATCGCGCGAACCATCCGGCGGCCAGCCAGAGGAGCTCGGGGCGGGGCTCGTGGCCGACCCCGGGGAAGACCGCCTTGGCCAGGGCCCCGGGCCGGCGGGCGTAGCGGGGGGCGAGGCGGGCGACCGTTTCCTCCATCATCGCAAGCGGCACCACCCGGTCCTCCTCGCCGTGGAGGTGGAGGAGGGGGACCAGGGGGTAGGCCTCGGCCCGGTCGAGGGCGGGGACGAAGCCCTCGGGCAGGAAGGGGCGGAGGCGGGGGATCGGCCGGGCGGCGGAGAAGAGCACCGCCGCCGCCCGGGCCTCGAGGCCCCGGGCCAGGAGCTCGTGGACCACGTAGCCCCCCATGCTGGCCCCGAGCAGGAAGATCCGCTTGGCCCCGGTCGCCCGGCGGGCGGCGGCCACCAGGGCCGGGGCCTCCTCGATGGACCCGGCGATGGCCTCGACCAGCAGGGCCGGGGCCTCGAAGGGATCCCGCACCGGCCCCCGCTCGCCGTGGTGGGGGGCGTCGGGGTGGAGGGTGGCGAACCCCAGCGCGTGCAGGGGGCCGGCCAGGGAAAGGCTGCGCTCCTTGGACCCCCCGGCCCCGTGGAAGAACACCACCAGCCCCCGGGCCTGGCGGGGCCCGGCCAGCCGGACCGGGATCCCCGCGAGCACCCGGCGCTCGTTAAGCACCGCTCCTCCTCGGCCGGGGGACGGGCCCGCCCATGGCTAGCGAAACAGCTCCGAGACCGACTCCCCCCGGTGGATCCGCCAGATCGCCTCGGCGAAGAGCGGCCCCACCGGCAGCACCCTGAGCTTTGGCGGCAGGGGGTGGGGGGGCGGGCAGGTGTCGGTGGCCGCCACCTCCCGGATCGGGCTCGCCTCGATGCGGGCGAGGGCCGGTCCCACGTAGACCCCGTGGGCCACCGCCGCGTAGACCTCGCGGGCCCCGTAGCCAAGCACCGTCTCCGCCGCCTTGACCAGCGACCCGGCGGTGGAGACCTCGTCGTCGACGATCAGGGCGATCTTTCCCTCGACCTCGCCGACCAGGCTGCGGGCGGCGACCTGGGTGTCGGTGATCCGCTCCTTCTCGATGAAGGCGAGCGGCAGCGAGAGCCGCTTGGCCACCGCGCTGGCCCGCTTGATCCCGCCGGCGTCGGTGGCCACGATCACCGCCTCCTCCAGCGCCTCGATCCCGGTGGCGAAGTGGTTGGCGATCACGGTCTCGGCCGAGAGGTGGTCGAGGGGGATCTTGAAGAACCCGTGGACCTGGGGGGAGTGCAGGGTCATGGTGAGCACCCGGTCGGCCCCGGCGGTCTCGATCAGGTCGGCGATCAAGCGGGCGGCGATGGAGATCCGGGGCTCGTCCTTCTTGTCGCTGCGGGCGTAGGAGAAGTAGGGGATCACCGCGGTCACCCGGTGGGCGCTGGCGCCCTTGGCGGCGTCGATCATCATCAGGAGCTCCATGAGGTGGTCGTGGACCGGGGGGGTGAGCGACTGCACCAGGAAGACGTCGGCCTCGCGGAGCGACTCCTCGAAGCGGACGAAGAGGTTGTCGTTGGCGAACTTTTCGGTTCGGCTCCGGCCCAGCGGCACCCCCAGCGAGGCGGCGATGGCCCGGGCGAGGTTGGGGTTCGATTGTCCCGAGAAGACCTTGAGCGGGCGCTCCATGCCGGGCCGTAGCATAGCACGGTAGACTGGGCTCCCGGAGGTAAGGGGATGCGCTACATCTTCGTGACCGGCGGCGTGGTGAGCAGTTTGGGAAAGGGCATCGTGACCAGCTCCCTGGGCGCGATCCTCCGGGGCCGGGGGTACCGGGTCACCGCCCTCAAGATCGACCCCTACGTCAACATCGACGCCGGGACCATGCGGCCCTACGAGCACGGCGAGGTCTTCGTCACCGCCGACGGGGCCGAGACCGACCTCGACATCGGTCACTACGAGCGGTTTCTGGACCGCGACCTGGCCCGCATCAACAACGTCACCACCGGCCAGGTCTACCTCTCGGTGATCCAGAAGGAGCGTCGGGGGGACTACCTCTCCCAGACCGTGCAGGTGATCCCCCACGTCACCGACGAGATCAAGGAGCGGATCCGGCGGGTGGGGCGGGAGCAAAACGCCGAGATCGTGATCGTCGAGGTGGGGGGGACGGTGGGCGACATCGAGAGCCTGCCGTTCCTCGAGGCCATCCGCCAGATGCGCTTCGACGCCGGTCCCGAGAACACCCTCTACCTCCACCTCACCCTGGTGCCCTACCTCCGCACCTCGGAGGAGTTCAAGACCAAGCCCACCCAGCACTCGGTGGCCACCCTCCGTTCGGTGGGGATCCAGCCCGACATCATCGTGCTGCGCTCGGAGAAGGACCTCCCCGAGGAGGTCAAGCGGAAGGTCGCCCTCTTCACCAACGTCGAGGCCGGCTCGGTCTTCACCAGCTACGACGTGCGCTTCCTCTACGAGGTGCCCCTGGTGCTGGAGGAGCAGGGGCTCGGCAAGCGGGTCGAGGCGGGGCTCGGGCTCGAGCCGGTGATCCCCAACCTGGGGGTCTGGCGGGAGGCGGTCGAGGTGCTCAAAAACCCCGAGCGGAGGGTGCGGGTCGCGATCGCCGGCAAGTACGTCAAGATGCCCGACGCCTACCTCTCGCTGCTGGAGGCCCTCCGCCACGGCGGGCTGAAGAACCGGGCGGCGGTGGAGATCGCCTGGGTCGACGTCGAGAAACTAAAGGCCGAGGACGACCTGGCCGAGGCCTTCGCCGGGGTGGACGCGATCCTGGTGCCGGGGGGCTTCGGGGTGCGGGGGATCGAGGGCAAGATCAAGGCCGCCCGCTACGCCCGCGAGAAGGGGATCCCCTACCTGGGGATCTGCCTGGGAATGCAGGTGGCGGTGATCGAGTTCGCCCGCCACGTGGCCGGCCTGGAACGGGCCAACTCCACCGAGTTCGACCCCTACACCCCCCACCCGGTGATCGACCTCATGCCCGAGCAGCTCGAGGTCGAGGGCCTGGGGGGCACGATGCGGCTCGGCGACTGGCCGATGCGGATCCGGCCCGGCACCCTGCTGGCCCGGGTCTACGGCGGCCAGGAGCTCGTTTTCGAGCGCCACCGCCACCGCTACGAGGTCAACCCCGACTACGTCCCCCGATTGGAGGAGGCCGGGTTGGTGATCTCGGGGGTGACCCCCGGCCGGGAGGGCCGGGGCGAGGGCCTGGTCGAGGCGATCGAGCTCCCCGACCACCCCTTCTTCCTGGGGGTCCAGTCCCACCCCGAGTTCAAGAGCCGCCCCATGCGCCCGAGCCCTCCGTTCGTCGCCTTCGTCGAGGCCGCCCTGGCCTACCAGGACCGTCGCCGGCTCCTGGCCGGCGGGGCCTAACCGACGAGCTCGGCGAACTGGCGGGCGGTGCGGCCGGAAAAGCCCCGGCCCTCGAGGGCGAAGGTGAGCGCCCTGGCCTCGATCTCGGCCTCCAGCCGGCGGCCGAGGTGGCGCTCCACCGCCTTCAGGTAGCGGGCCTTGTCGAAGGGCGGGAAGGTGATCACCACCCCGAAGCGGTCGGCGAACGAGAGGGTCTCCTCCCGCTGGTCGAAGGCCGCCGGCCCCTCCCGGTCGTCCCAGGTCTCCCGCACCAGGTTGCGGCGGTTGCCGGTGGCCAGGATCAGGGTGTTCTCCGGTCGGGCGAACAGGGAGCCCTCGAGCAGGCTCTTGAGTTTGCGGTAGCGCTGGTCGTCGGCGTCGAAGGCGAGGTCGTCGAGGAAGAGCACGAAGCGCTGGGGCAGGCCCCAGAGCTCGCGGTAGAGCTCGGGAAGCCGGTCGAGCCCCTCGGGCATCACCTCGACGAGCCGCAGGCCCCGTTCGGCGTAGGCCGGCACCAGCGCCCGTACGGCGGTGGACTTGCCGGTGCCCCGGGCGCCGTAGAGGAGCACCGGGGGCACCGGCCGGCCCTTCAAGAACCGCTCGACCAGCCGCCGGAGGCGGCCGAGTTCGGCCTCGTAGCCGACCAGCTGGTCGAAGCTGGCGGGGGCCGGCCGGGGCACCGGGACCAGGGTGCGGTTCCAGACGAAGGCCCGCCGGCAGACGAAGGGGGCCCGCCCGTATCTGCGGTAGACCTCGGCCAGGGCGGCGGCGTCGCCGGCCTCGAGCACCTTGAGGGCGGCCCACTCGGCCTCGATGGCGGGGCGGGTGCCGAGGTCGGAAACCGGCCGGGCCTTGCGGAGCCGGTCCCGGAGCTCGGCGAGCTCGGCGAGCTCCTCCTCGACCAGCCGGATCAGGCCGGCGGGGGCGGCCTCGATCAGAAGGCGGGCGAGCTGCCGCCCCGAGAGGATCGCCTGGGCCAGTGCCCAGCCCCAGGGCTCGCCGTGGGGGAGGTCGAGGGCGAGGGCCAGCGCCCGGGGGTCGGCCTCGGCCACCCCGGGGGGCAGGGGAAAGAATCGGGTCGTCACCTCAGGCGCCATCATAGCCGGCCAAAAAAGATGGTGGGCCCTGCAGGACTCGAACCTGCAACCCACCGATTAAGAGTCGGTTGCTCTACCAAATTGAGCTAAGGGCCCACGGCCCGAAGGCCAAAAACACTTTAGCCCCTGCCCGCCCATCCGTCAAGGCGAAGGAGGAAAAAGAGCCCGGCGCCGACGGCCAGGGCGAGGGCCTCGCCCAGGGCGTAGCCCACCAGGAACCGCCGCCGATCGTCCCTCCGGGCGCCGGGAAGGAAGAGCCGGAAGGCGATGAGGTTCGCGAGCGAGGCGATCGGGGTCCCGAAGCCCCCGACGTTCACCCCCCAAAGCAACGTTCGCCAGTGATCGGTGAAGGGGGCCAGGAAGATCGCGGTGGGCACGTTGGAAAGGCCCTGGGAGAGGGCCACCGCCAGGGCGAAAACCGGGTAGCGGTGGGGGAAGGCGAGGGGGAGGAGGGCCTCGAGGTTATCCACCAGCAGAAAGAAGGCCGCGAAGGTGAACAGGAGGCCGTAGTCCACCGCCCAAATCCCCCGGCGATCGCCGAGGAGGAGGAGCGCCAGGGCCGGCAGGGTGGCGGCCAGGGGAAGCAGGCGGAGCACCGCGGCGACGACGATCGCGAGGGCGGCGAACGCCGGCGCCGGCGGGACCAGGGCCGGGGGCGGTCCGCTCCCGGGGTACCGGGGCGGGCCGAGCCGCCAGGCGGCCAGGGCGAGCAGGAAGAAGAACGCCGCCCCCAACGGAAGGATGGCCCCGACGAAGGCGCCCAGCCCGGGCCGGTAGTGCCAGTAGAGGTAGAGGTTCTGGGGGTTCCCCATGGGGGTGAGGGCGCTGCCGGCGTTGGCGGCCAGCACCGCCAGCACCGCCAGCTCGGCCCGGCCCTCCTTGAGGGCCAGAATCAGGGGCAGGGCGGCCAGGACCGCGACGTCGTTGGTCACCAAGGCGGCGAGGAGGAAGGTGCCGAGCACCAGCCTCGGGCCCAGCCGCGGCCCCCGCTCCAGCCGGGCGGCGAGCGCCCGGAAGTACCCGCCCCGCTCGACCGTCCGCACCGCCCAAAAGAGCAGCCAGAGCAGGTAGAGCACCGCCAGCTCGTCCCGGGAGAAGCGGGGCCAGGCCCCCCGCAACGGGGTGGTGACCGCCAGCCCGGCCAGGGCCAGGAGCAAAAAGCCCTCGCGAAAAAACCGGCGCCCCATGCACCGAGCCTACGGCATGGGACGCGGGACGTTCGGGCCGTTAGCCCAGTCGCTTGAGCGCCGCCTGGTACTTGGCTTCGGCGGCGTCGAAGTTCACCACGTTCCAGAACGCCTGGATGTACTCGGGGCGGCGGTTTTGGTACTTGAGGTAGTAGGCGTGTTCCCAGACGTCGAGGCCGAGCACCGGGGTGAACCCCTCCATCACCGGGTTGTCCTGGTTGGCGGTGGAGAAGACGTGGAGCTTACCGAAGGCGTCGAGGGCGAGCCAGGCCCAGCCCGAGCCGAAGCGGGTGGCGGCCGCCTTGGTGAACCGCTCCTTGAATCCTTCGAAGGAGCCGAAGCTCCGGTCGATCGCTTTGGCCAGCTCGCCCACCGGGGTCTGGGAGCCGCCGGGGGCGATCACCTCCCAGAAGAGGCTGTGGTTTAAATGCCCGCCGCCGTTATTCCGCACCGCGGTCCGGATCGCCTCGGGGAGGGCGGCGAGGTTTCTCAAGAGGTCCTCCGCCTCGTAGCGGTGCA
>JALSRQ010000138.1 GCA_026984675.1 Thermaceae bacterium | reverse complement strand
GACGGCGTTTTTTGTAAGCCGCCGCAGCCCCCCCCTCTACCAGGCCACCGCCAAGGTGCTGGTGGTCGAGGACGCGGTCGGAAGGAGCCTGGGCGACCCCCTCTACCGCATTCCCGCCCTCGACCCCGAGGCCTACCGCGAGGTCGCCAAGGCCCGCACCCTGCTCGAACCCCTGGGCCTGCGACCCGACGACGGTGGGCTCCGGGTGCGGGTGATCCAGGGTCGCCGCTCGGCGGTGCTGGCCCTTTCGGTGCGGGACGTCGACCGCGAGCGGGCAGCCCGGCGGGCCAACGCCTGGGCCCAGGCGCTGGTGGCCTGGGAGGACGCCCGGGCCCGGCGGCACTTCGAGCAGGCCGAGGTCTCCTTGAAGGCCCGCCTGGCGGCGGTGGATCAGGAGCTCGCGAGGGCCCAGACCTCCGGCGACGTCACCCAGGCCGGGGCCCTGCTGCGGCTCAAGGCCGACCTCCTTCGCGACCTCGACATGGTGCGGGCCCTCAAGATCTCGGTGCGGGGCAACCTTCAGGTGCTGGAATCGGCCCAGCCCCCCCAGCGCCCGGTGGCCCCCCGTCCCGTTCTGGCCGCCGCTCTGGCCGGCACCTTGGGCTTTTTCCTGGTGGTCTTCCTCTTCTTCCTCCGCCAGGCCCTCGACCCCCGGCTCCGCTCCAGCGAGGAAGCCGCCCGCTTGGTGGGTCTGCCGGTGCTGGGGGAGTTTCCCAAGGCCCCTCCGGGACAGGGGCGGGCGCTCTCGCGGGAGGCCGCCAACCACCTCCGGGCCGGCCTCGACCAGGCGCTGGCCGGGGCCTCGCCCCGGGTGGTGGTGGTGACCAGCGCCGAGGAGGGGGCCGGCAAGTCGAGCGTTTCGCTGGCGCTGGCCCGGGCCTACGCCCGCACCGGGCGCCCCACGCTCCTGATCGACGCCGACCTGAGGAAGCCGGTGCTCGACCAGGAGCTGGGCACCGAGGGCGAGGTTGGGCTCGCCCACCACCTCGAGGACCCCGACCTCCCCCTTGAGCCCCACCGCATCCAGCCCTTCCTCGACTTCCTGCCCGCCGGGGGAACCCCCGAGAACCCCTCCGAGCTCCTGACCACGGCCTGGCGGGAGTGGCTTGGCCGGGTGCTGGACCTCGGCCGCTACGAGGTGCTCGTGATCGACAGCGCCCCCCTGCTCCCGGTGGCCGACACCCTGGTGCTGGTGCCCCACGCCTCTGGGGCCTTGCTGGTGGCCGCCGAGGGCCGGACCCAAAGGCGCCACCTGGTGGCCGCCCATGAGCTATTGAAGCGGGTGGGGGCCCGCATCCTGGGCCTGGCCCTGACCCGGGTGCGGGCGGCGGTATGGTTCCAAGGCGGTTACCGGGGCTACGCCCGGTACGGCTACGCCCGTTCCCGGGCGGAGGTCGAACCCTCCTTGGAGGTAAGGCGCCGGCCGTGATAGAATCCCTCGGATGGACCGGATCGTCATTCGGGGCGCGCGCGAGCACAACCTGAAGAACGTCGACCTCGAGCTCCCCCGGGGCAAGTTCATCGTCATCACCGGGGTCTCCGGTTCCGGAAAGAGCACGCTGGCCTTCGACACCATCTACGCCGAGGGCCAGCGGCGCTACGTCGAGAGCCTCTCGTCCTACGCCCGCCAGT
>JALSRQ010000137.1 GCA_026984675.1 Thermaceae bacterium | reverse complement strand
CGCCGAGCTCACCTCGGGCCGCCGGAGCACCCAGGCCAGGGCGAGCTGGGCCCGGCTCACCCCCAGCCGGTCGGCGATCGCCTTCAAGTGCCGGACCCGCTGGCGGTTTTCCTCGGTGAGCAGCTTCTCCCTCAAGGGCTCGTACTCGGTGAGCCGGGCCCCCGGGGGCAGGCCCTCGTCGTACTTTCCGGTGAGGAGGCCCATCCCCAGCGGGCTCCAGACCACCACCCCCAGTCCGAACCGGGTGGTCTCCGGGAAGATCCGCTTCTCCACCCGGTGGCGGTAGACCAGCGAGTACTGGGGCTGCTCCACCGCGGGCGGGTGCAGCCCGTTGGCCCGGGCGAAGGCCACCGCCTCGGCGATCCGGGCCGCGGGCCACTCCGAGGTGCCCCAGTAGAGCACCTTGCCCTCGTCGACCAGCTGGCTGAAGGCGGGGACGATCTCCTCCATCGGCACCTCGGGGTCGTAGCGGTGGGCGAAGTAGAGGTCGAGGTAATCGGTTTGGAGGCGCTTCAGGCTTTTGTCGATCGACTCCCGGATGTGCTTTCGCGAAAGCCCCCGGTCGTTGACGTCGTCGCTCATCGGCCAGAACACCTTGGAGCTCATCACCAGGGTGTGCCGGGGGTAGTCCTTCAGGATGCGGCCCATGATCTCCTCGGCCAGCCCCCGGGCGTAGACGTCGGCGTTGTCGTAGAAGTTGATCCCGGCCTCGTAGGCGACCCTTACGATCTCGCGGATGGTGGCCTCGTCCTTGACCTGGTTGCCGTAGGTGACCCAGGCCCCGAGTCCCAGGGCCGAAACCTTGAGGCCCCACTTGCCGAGCTTGCGGTATTCCATCGTGCCCCTCCCGCTTCAGTGTAACTGACCAGGGGGTCAGTCCTCCTCCCGGAAGAGGCGGCGGAGGCAGTCGGGGCGGAGGTTGAAGGCGGGGACCTCGCGCATGTAGCGGCGGTAGGCCTCGCCGAACTTCCGGAGGGCCTCGGGTTCCTCGACCCGGCGGATGAAAAGCCAGAGGAGGAGGACCTCGAGGGGCCACACCAAGAGCACGAAGCTGGGCGAGCCCAGGATCAGCCCGAAGGCGAGCGGCAGGAAGGAGAGGGCCAGGTGCATCGGGTGGCGCATGCAGGCGTAGGGGCCCTTGCGCACCAGGCGGTTGGTCTCGAAGCGGGGGAGGTTGCCCTGGCGGCCGTGGCGGGCCAGGGTGCGGCCGGTGACCGCCGCCGCCCGCCGCACCAGGGTGAGCAGACCCAGCCCGGCGAGGAGGCTCGCGAGGTGCCAAAGGGGATTTAGGAGGAGGGACGGGAACAGGCGGAGGTCGAGCGCCAGCGCCAGCGCCGCGCCGCCCAGGAGGAGCGCGGCCCAAAAGGCGAACCTGGCCCGGGGCCCCACGCCCCCACGCTACCGCAACCGGCCGTAGCGGGCGAGGTCGAAGCCGGAGGGGCCGAGGTCCTCGAGGAAGGCGATCAGGGCCTCGATCTCGTCGGATCCCAGGTCATGAAACGCCGGCATCCGGACCCCCGGCTTCATCGCCGGGGCGTCGGCGATCCAGGTGCGCAGGAAACTGGGGCGGTTGGGCCAGACCCCGGACCCGAAGGTGGTGCGGAGCCGGAAGTAGCTGAGGTCGGGGCCCTCGGTCCCCCGGGCCGGGGTGCCCTTGGCCGTGTGGCAGCCGGCGCAGCGGGCCAAAAAGAGCGCCTCACCGCGCCGCGCCCGGCCCTCGAGGCGGGGGCCGGGGTAGGCCTCGATCGCCTGGATCAGCCGGTCGAAGACCTCGGGGGGCAGGGCGAGGACCCGGAGCCGCATCTTGTCGGTCGAGGGGCCGACGTACTCGGTCTCGCGGCCGCCGTAGATCCCCGCCTGCTTGGCGACGAACCAGGTCCGGGTCTGCTGGCCGGGGACGGCGTCGATCTTTACCCCCAGGCCGGGGATCGCCAGGCTGAAGAAGACGTCCCGGCTGGTGGCCCGGAGCTCGACCCGCTGGCCCACCGGCACCCAGACCTCGCCGGCGGTGGTCACCCCCAGATCGGGGTAGCGGGCCGCCCACCAGTAGCGCCGGCCGCTGACCTCGAGGCGAAGCTGGGCGCCGCCGGTGGGCTGGAAGTTGAGGGCGGCCATGAGGATCATCGCCCCCACCACCGCCACCACCACGGTGGGGAAGACCGCCCAGACCACCTCGCTCCCGCCCCGGGTCCGGGCCCGGCGGTAGCCGAGGTAGGCGGTCAGCAGCAGGACCAGCAGGAAGGCCAGGGTGAAGGCGACCAGCCGGGGGAAGTTGGCCTGGCCGCCCGACTCCCCGAAGCTGGTGAGCTCGTGGGCCAGGGTGGGAAGCAGCAGGAGGAGGGCCGGCGACGCGCGGCGCATGGGGTCAGGCGAGCAGGGTGCGGTCGAAGGTGAGGAGCAGGAAGACCGCCGCCAGGTAGGCGAGGGAGTAGAGGTAGAGCGAGCGGGCGGCGGGCCGGGCCTCGGGCAGGAGGGCGAGGCGGTAGGCCCGGAGGAGCAGGAGCGCGTTCAGCGCCAGGGTGCCGACGGCGTAGGCGAGCCCGGCCTGCCCCAGGGTCAGGGGGACCAGGGCGACCAGGGCGGTGAGCAGGGCGTAAAGGGCGATCTGCAAGGCGGTGATCCGGGGGCCGTAGACCACCGGGAGCATCGGCACCCCCACCCGGGCGTACTCCTCCTTGATCATCAGGGCCAGCGACCAGAAGTGGACCGGGGTCCAGAAGAAGACGATCAAAAACAGCGTCCAGGCCAGCGGCGAGAGCTCGCCGGTGGCGGCCGCCCAGCCCACCAAGGGGGGGAAGGCCCCGGCGGCGCCGCCGATCACGATGTTGTGCCAGGTCCGCCGCTTGAGCCAGAGGGTGTAGACGAAGACGTAGAAGACCAGCCCGGCCAGGGCCAGCATGGCGGCCAGCAGGTTGGCCCCCCAGAGCAGGATCAGGAACGAGGCGGTGGCCAGGGCCAGGGCGAAGGCCAGGGCGCTCCTCGAGGACACCCGCCGGGTCACCGTGGGCCGCCGGGCGGTGCGGGGCATCCGGGCGTCGATGTCGCGGTCGATCACCATGTTGATCGCGTTGGCCGCCCCGGCGGCGAAGTAGCCCCCCATCAGCACCGCCAAAAAGGCCTTCCAGCCCGGCCAGCCCCCGGCCGCGAAGAGGGCGGTGAGGGCGGTGAAGAGGAGCAGGCTGATGACCCGGGGCTTGGTGAGGGCGACGTAGTCCATCAGGTGGGCCTTGCCCTGGGCGGCGTGGGGCGAGGGGGCGCCGGCCTCGGCGCTCTCGACCTGGGGGGCGGCCTCGGAGAAGGCCGCCAGGGTCAGGAGCACCAGCACGATCCAGACCGCGTCGGCGAGCCCCAGGTGGAGCATCTGCATGCCGATGGGGGCGAGGAGGAGGAGGTTGGTGATCCCGGCCAGGAGCTGCAGGGCGAAGACCGCCACCAGGAGCCCGGCGTAGCGCCGCACCGTGGGGTGGGGGCGGAACACGCTCACCAGCCCCGCCACCAGGAGCAGGTAGAGCCCGGTGGAGATCGCGATCAGGGGGTGGAAGACCCGAAGCCGCACCAGGAAGTGGGCGGTGGGAGAGAAGTCCTGCCGGATCCCCTCGACCAGGCTGCTGGCCTTGAAGAGGGTGTCGCCGAGGGCGGTCACCGCCCCGCTGGCGGCCAGCAGGGCGACCGCGAAGAGGCCGAGGTAGAGGGCGTAGCCCACCGGGCCCTGGCCGGAAAAGCGCACCGGCGCGCCCCCCGAGGCCCAGAAGGCGTTGACGGTGAGCGCCCCCAGCAGGAGGAGGGTGATGAGGAGGTGGACCGCCATCACCACCGCCCGGGCGGTGGAGGCGTCGTAGGCCACCAGGTGGAAGAGCACCAGCCCGGCCCCGGCCAGGGTCTCGACGATCATGAAGGTCATCGCCAGCCCGGCCCCGAGCCGGACCCGGTGGCCCCGGGGGTAGAGCCGGAAGGCCCAGACCAAAAGGGCGATCACCAGGAGCAGGTCGAGCCCGCTCATCAGCCGGTGGGTGAACTCGACCAGGGTCTTGGTCGACTCCGCGTGGGGGATCAGCCCCCCCTGGCAGGTCGGCCAGTGGCGGCCGCAGCCGTCGCCGGAGAAGGAGGCCCGCACGTAGGCCCCCCAGAGGATCACCGCGATCGTGTAGAAGAGCACGCCCCAGGCGTAGCGGGCGTAGGCCTTGGCCCTCGCATTCATCCCTTTCTCCCCACCTTCCGCCGCCCCGGCGGGACGTATGGCCTAAGTATAACGCCGACTACCCCCGGGGGCCGGCGGCCTCCACCTCGGGGGGCACGGTGCCCTGGAAGTTCTTGAGGTTCTCCCGGAACATCGCGGCGAGCCTGCGGGCGGTTTGGTCGTAGGCCTCGGGGTCGGGCCAGGTGGCGCGGGGGTCGAGGAGCTCGGCGGGGACGCCGGGGACCTCGGTGGGCACCGCCAGCCCGAAGATCGGGTCCTGGCGGTAGGGGACGGCCTCGAGCGCGCCCTTTAGCGCCGCCCTCAGCATCGCCCGGGTGTACTCCAGGGGGATGCGGTGGCCGGTGCCGTAGGGCCCGCCGGTCCAGCCGGTGTTGACCAGCCAGACCTGGGGCCGGTGGCGGCGGATCTTCTCGCCCAGGAGCCCGGCGTAGGTGGCCGGGGGAAGGGGGAGGAAGGGGGCCCCGAAGCAGGCCGAGAAGGTCGCCACCGGTTCGGTGACCCCCCGCTCGGTGCCGGCGACCTTGGCGGTGTAGCCGGAGAGGAAGTAGAACATCGCCTGCTCGGGGGTGAGCCGGGCGATCGGGGGCAGCACCCCGAACGCGTCGGCGGAGAGGAAGAAGATGTTCTCGGGGTGGCCGCCCCGCCCCGAGGGCTCGCGGTTTTTTACGTGGGCCAGGGGGTAGGCGCTGCGGGTGTTCTCGGTCTTGGAGGCGTCGTCCCACTCGACCCGCCGGGTGTCGGGGTTCAGCACCACGTTCTCCAGGATGGTCTCGAACTGGTTGGTCGCCTCCCAGATCATCGGCTCCTTCTCCCTGGAGAGCCGGATGACCTTGGCGTAGCTGCCCCCCTCGAAGTTGAACACCCCGCGGTCGCCCCAGCCGTGCTCGTCGTCGCCGATGAGCCGCCGGTCGGGATCGGCCGAGAGGGTGGTCTTACCGGTGCCCGACAGGCCGAAGAAGAGGGCGGTGTCGCCCCGTTCGCCGAGGTTGGCCGAGCAGTGCATCGAGAGGACCCCGGCCTTGGGCATCAGGTAGTTGAGGGTCGAGAAGATCGCCTTCTTCATCTCGCCGGCGTAGCCGGTGCCCCCGATGAGGATCAACTTGTGGCGGAAGGAGAGGATCACGAAGACCTCGCTGCGGGTGCCGTCCCGCTCCGGCACCGCCTTGAAGGAGGGGGCGTGGAGGATGGTGAAGCGGGCGGTGAAGGGCTCGATGACGTCGCCGGTGAAGAAGACCCGGGGGAGGATGAAGAGGTTGCGGGCGAACAGCGCGTGCCAGGGGCTCTCGGTGACCACCCGAACCCCCAGGTGGTGGACCGGGTCGAAGCCGGCGTAGAGGTGCTGGAGGTAGAGGTCTTGGTGGCTGAGGTGCTCGGCGACCCGCGCCTTCAGGGCCTCGAAGGCCTCGGGCTCGAAGGGGTGGTTGACCTCCCCCCACCAGATCTCCTCGTCGTAGGGGGGTTCCTTGACCACGAACTTGTCCCTGGGGCTGCGGCCGGTGTAGGGGGTGGTGTCGACCACCAGGGGGCCCTTGTGGGCCAGCTGGCCCAGGCCCTTGTTCAGGGTCTCCTCGACCAGGACCGGGGTCGAGGCGTCGACCAGCACCCGCTTTTGGGGTTGGATTCCGAGGGCTTCGAGCTCCCGCATGGTGGCTTGAGTTTATACCCTCTCGAGGTTTCCGCCCGGGGCCCGGAACCCCACCCGCTTGTGGCTCTTGTCGCAGAAGGGCTTGTCGGCCGAGGCGCCGCAGCGGCAAAGTGCCAGGCCGTCCTTTCTTAGCACCCGCTCCTGCCCGTTCACCACCACCCGGTCGCCCTTCTTGGCCGGCAGGACGATCGGCCCGTTCTCGCGGAGGTGGATCCTCATGCCTCCCCCTCCAGCCGCCGCCGCACCTCCTCGTAGCCCTCGCGGCCCATCAGGGCGTAGGTGTAGGTCTTGGCCAGCTCGACCCCCGGCTGGTCGAAGGCGTTGATCCCGTAGAGCTCGCCCAGGAAGGCGGTCTGCCACATGAGGAACTGGAGGAGGTCGCCGAGCGAGGGGGCGTCGACGGCGGGAATCGTGAGGGTGAGCACCGGCCGCCCGGCCTCGGCCAGGGCCAGGGCGGTGCCCCGGGCCTCGGCGTCCTGGAGCTGGGCCAGGGTCTTCCCGAAGAGGTAGCCGGCGGCCGGCAGCCCGGGGAGCTCGGGGAGCCGGAGGTCCTCGCCCGGGTCCTCGGCCCGCACCATCGCCACCAGCTTGTCGTTGGGCCCCTCGCGGAGGAGCTGGAGGAGGCTGTGCTGGTCGGTGGGGCCGAGGGCGGCGAGCGGGGTGGGGCCGAGGTGGACCCGGCTCCCCCGCCGGTCGCGGGCCTTGCCAAGCGACTCGGCGTGGAGCTGGACGAACCAGTCGGCGACCCCCTCCAGCCGCTTGCCGTAGGGCATGAGCACGTGGACCCGCTTGCCCCGGTGGCGCTCCAGCAGGTAGAGGAAGAGGGCGCTTTGGGCGGCCTCCTCCCGGGCCCTGGCGTTGGCCCGCCGGGCCCCCATTAGAAGGTCCTCGATCGCCACCCCGGCGAAGGCCAGGGGGACCAGCCCCACCGGGCTGAAGACCGAGAACCGGCCGCCCACGTCGGGGGGGACCGAGAAGGCGGCGAGCCCCTGGGCCCGGGCGTAGGCCCGTAGGGGCCCCCGCTCGGGGTCGGTGACCGCCGCCAGGTGCTCCCGCCAGCCCTCGCCGAGGGCGTCCTCCAGCCAGCGGTGGAAGACCAGCAGGGCGGCCAGGGTCTCGGCGGTGCCCCCCGACTTGCTGACGGCCAGGACCAGGGTCCGCTCGGGGTCGAGGCCGGCCATCAGGCGGGCGATCGGGCCGGGGTCGGTGTGGTCGACGAAGTGGAGCCGGGCGGGGGGATCGGCGGGGGCCAGCGCCTGGTAGAGGGCCCTCGCCCCCAGCGCCGAGCCGCCGATCCCCAGGACCACCACCTCCCGGGCCCAGGCGGTGCCCTGGCGGTAGCGGAGGATTACCCGGGCCTCCTCGGTGGCCTCGGGGAGGTGGATCCAGCCGAGCATGGCGCCGGGGTCCCGGCTGCGTTCCAGGAGCGCCCGGTGGGCGGCCTCGAGGCCCCCCGCCCAGGCCTTGAGCTCATCCTCCACCTCCAGGCCGTTCTCCCGGCCGATCCGGCGGCTTTCCAGGTAGCGCGCGTCGAGCTTCGGCATGCCTTCACTCTATGCCCCCGCCCGGCTAAAATGGGCCTGGCCCGCCGGGATGGCGGAACCGGTAGACGCAACGGACTTAAAATCCGTTGGGGGCCTTCCCCCGTGCGGGTTCGAGTCCCGCTCCCGGCACCAGGGGTGGCGCCGCCCCTGGCCCTTTGTTCTCGGGGGACCGGTTCCTCCTTGGAGGTAAGGCGCCGGCCGTGATAGAATCCCTCGGATGGACCGGATCGTCATTCGGGGCGCGCGCGAGCACAACCTGAAGAACGTCGACCTCGAGCTTCCCCGGGGCAAGTTCATCGTCATCACCGGGGTCTCCGGTTCCGGAAAGAGCACGCTGGCCTTCGACACCATCTACGCCGAGGGCCAGCGGCGCTACGTCGAGAGCCTCTCGTCCTACGCCCGCCAGT
>JALSRQ010000136.1 GCA_026984675.1 Thermaceae bacterium | reverse complement strand
GGCGAGGCCGGCGGCGGCCAGGGCGGCGCCCAGGTCACGGGCGAAGCCCCGGGCCCAGGGACTCGCCGCCCGGGTGCCGACCACCGCCACCGCCCGCGACCAGGGGGGCGGCTCGCCCCGGAGGAAGAGCGGGGCCGGGGGATCGGGCAGGTGGCGGAGCCCCTCGGGGTAGCCGGGGTCCCAGGGCCCGCTGACCCGGGCCCCGAGCCGCGCGGCCGTCTCCAGGAGCCGCTCGGCCTCGCCGGCGGCGAGGACCCGGCGGTAGCGCTCGGCGAGCTCGGGGCCCAGGAGCCGGGTCACCGCGGCCGGGCCCGCCTCGCCCCCTTCGAGCACCCGGAGGAGCCGCCGGGGCCCCACCCCGGGGGTGAGCGCCAGCGCGATCCAGGCCCGCTCCACGGGGCCACTCTACCCGGGGCGGCGGGCGTATCCTGGTCTTCGTGAACGAGAAGACCTACTCCGGCTTCGTCGCCCTGGTGGGCAAGCCCAACGTCGGTAAGTCCACCCTCCTCAACAACCTCCTGGGGGTGAAGGTGGCCCCCATCAGCCCCCGGCCCCAGACCACCCGGAAAAACGTGCGGGGCGTGCTCACCGAGCAAAACCGGCAGGCGGTCTTCGTCGACACCCCCGGTCTCCACCGCCCCCAGGACGCCCTCGGGGAGTTCATCAACGAGCAGGTGCGGGAGGCCCTCGCCGACGTCAACCTGATCCTTTGGCTGGTCGACCTCCGCCACCCCCCCACCGAGGAGGACCGCCTGGTGGCCGAGGCCCTCCGGCCCCTGGTGGGGCGGGTGCCGATCTACCTCGTCGGCAACAAGAAGGACGCCGCGAAGTACCCGGAGGAGGCGCTCCGGGCCTACGCCGAGCTCCTCCCCGGGGTCGAGGAAGTGCGCTCGATCAGCGCCCTCGACGAGCGCGACGTCGCCGACCTCCGGGCCGAGATCCTGGCCCGCCTGCCCGAGGGGCCGTTTTTCTTCCCCCCCGACTTCGCCCGCTCCGACCAGCCGATGGAGGAGTGGATCGCCGAGATCC
Source organism: Thermaceae bacterium (assembly GCA_026984675.1). Classification (GTDB taxonomy): domain Bacteria; phylum Deinococcota; class Deinococci; order Deinococcales; family Marinithermaceae; genus WFXV01. The sequence goes on along the minus strand of JALSRQ010000136.1, from coordinate 627 downwards.
TCCGCGAGGAGGCGATGAAGCGCCTCTATGAGGAGGTTCCTTACGCGATCGCGGTCAAGGTGGACGAGGTCGCCGAGCGGGAAAACGGCGTGCTCTATATCGCCGCCACCCTTTACGTCGAGCGCGAGGCCCATAAGCCCATCGTGATCGGCCGGGGCGGCCGGAAGCTTAAGGAGATCGGTCGGGCCGCCCGCAAGCAGCTCGAGGTCCTGCTGGGCCGCCGGGTCTTCCTCGACCTCCGGGTCAAGGTCTACCGGAACTGGCGCAAGGACCCCGAGGCCTTGAGGGAGCTCGGATACCGCTGAGTCGGGGTTGCGCGGCCCGGCCCGGCTTAGCAAGATGGGGCCATGCCCTGGCTCTTGCCGCGCCGCGTGGACCCCGAGGCCGAGCGGGCGGTCGACCGCTTCGTCGGCGAGCTGGCCGAGCGCCTGGCCGACCCCGCCACCGACCGCCGGGCGCTGGTGCGGGAGGTCCTGGCCCAGGTGATGCACGGGACCGGCTTCGACGAGCTCGCCGAGCGCGCCCCGCTCGCCGCCCTCGCGCTGGACCCCGCCAACGTTACCTTCGAGGCCGAGTACTACGCCGCCACCGACCCCGAGCGGTTCCGTCGGGTGAAGCCCCTGCTTT
>JALSRQ010000135.1 GCA_026984675.1 Thermaceae bacterium | reverse complement strand
GACGCACGTACGACTTCGACTACCAGGGCACGTGGACGGTTACGATTGAGAACGTCGGAACCTACACAACCGACTACAACCTCAAAGGCACCTGGACCCCCGACGATCCCGAGCACCCCTGGTACGTAGGGACCATTAATGTCGAAAAGGGTTATGGGACTTTTAAGGGTTCCGGGCCGACCTGCACCAAAGGCTGGAGCCTGGATGTGACCCTCACCAACGTCCACGACAACGGCACCAAGATCGATGGCGGCACCGCCACCTTCTCCGGCACCGACTGCGAGGGGAACAGTGCCAGCTTTTCGGTAACCTGGTCCCCCAGCCAGGTTTGCGTGACGGTTGGCGGTCATACCTCCTGCGGACCCAATTAAGGAGGTTGCACTGGGTTGGCCCCGCGATAGCTCGCGGGGCCGTTTAACTTTGTCTTAACTGCGACTTTGATAGGGGTATTTCCGCCAGGAGGTGATGTGGATGCGACTACCGAGGGTCATCGGGTTCACGGCTTTGCTGCTTTTGCTCGCGGCCTGCGCTCCCCGGCCGACCGTCGAGGTCCGGCCGGTCCCCGGGGTGAGGGTCACGGTGCCGGTCCGCCCCCAGGGGGCGACCGCGGTGGAGAGCGGCAAGAACGGCGGGGTGCGCGCCCCGGTGATCAAGGTGCTCCCGGGGAATCCCCTCCCCGAGCCGGGCACCGCCCTCAGCGACGACTTCGCCAAGTACCCGACCGGAGCGGTGCTGCCGGTGGTGGCGCCCGAGCGCTACGGCCTGCTGCGGCGCGGCGAGTGGCAAAAGGTGACCATCGTCGAGGCCTTCGACCCGAGCGGCAAGCTGGACAAGGCGGTGCGGCTCGAGGGCGGCTACGGGGAAGGCTACCTCACCACCGGCGCCCGGGACTGGAGCAACTACGAGGTGCGCGCCTCGATGAGGGTGAAGGAGGCGGGAACCACTGAAAGCGCGGTGCGCTTCCTGCTCTTCCTGAACGGGGCCGGCAACCGGGCGCTCGAGCTCAGGGTCGGCTACCAGGGCGTGCGCCTCGATAAGCTCGCGGGCGACCAGCGCTTCACCCTGATCGACCGGCGCGAGCTGGCGAAGACCGGGAGGACCTTCCTCCGCGACCAGAACTGGCACGACCTGCGCTTCGCCCTCGAGGACACCGGCCGGGTCCGCTTCTGGCTCGACGGCACCCTGCTCCTCGAGTGGACCGACCCCGATTACAAGGCCGGCGGCTTCGGGGTGGGCCCCAAGGCCGCCACCTTCTTCCTCGACGACCTCCGGATCGAGCGGCTCCCCGCCCCCGCCGGGGGTTAGCCGGTTCGGTGGCCCTTTTCCTCGCCACCCGCCCCGAGGGGCCCGGCGAGGGGTGGCCCCGGTCGGTTTGCGGGCGGGGGCTGGGGCGTCCGCTCGCGAGCGGACGCTTCCTCCCCGGGCCGGGGCTCGGGCTCTGGGTCCTCTGGGGGCGGCCGGGGCTCCTGCTCGGCTACCGCCCGGCCGGCCGGGGCTACGTCGGGTTGTTTCGCCTGCCCGACGACCTTCCCCCGGGACGCTGCCTCGACCCTCCGCCGCGGGTGGCCCTCGCCCCGGTGGGGCCGTTCGCCCTGGGTTACCGCGCGATCCCGGGGTTCTGGCGCGGCAGCGACACCGGGGCCCTCCGGGCCTATGCCTCCGGC
>JALSRQ010000134.1 GCA_026984675.1 Thermaceae bacterium | reverse complement strand
CGAGCGGATCCGGGCCCTGGCCCGGGCCGGGGTGCGCTTCCAGGAGGAGAACCAGGGCTTCTTCCGGGCCCTCTACACCGCCACCGGCCTTCCCGGCCTCCTCCGCGACCCCGACCTCCGGGGGCAGAAGCAGCGGCTCCTCAAGCGGGTGGCGGCCGTGGTCGAGGCCGGGCAGCGAAGCGGCGAGGCCCGCCCCGGCGACCCCCACCGGCTCGCCGAGTTCTTCCTGAACCTGCTCTTCTCGGTCACCGTGCACGACTTCTTCGAGCCCGACCAACCCCCCGCCTACGACCCCGAGCCGATCGCCGAGGTCTTCCTCCGGGGTACCCTGAGGGCGTGAAGCTCGGTTTCTCCCCCTGCCCCAACGACACCTACATCCTCTACGCCCTGGTCCACCGCCGGGTGCCCTTTCCCGAGCCGGTGGAGCCGGTGCTGGCCGACGTCGAGACCCTGAACGCCTGGGCCCTCGAGGGCCGGCTTCCCGCCACCAAGCTGAGCTACGCCGCCTTCGCCCGGGTGCGGGAGGGCTACCTCGGGCTGGCCTCGGGGGGGGCGCTCGGCCGGGGGGTGGGCCCCCTGGTGGTGGCGCGCGAGGACCGGCCCTTCGAGGGGGCCCGGGTCGCCCACCCCGGCGAGGCCACCACCGCCTACACCCTCTTCCGCCTCTTCATGGACGGGCGCCCCTTTACCCCGGTGCCGATGGTCTACAGCGCGATCATGCCGGCGGTGGAGCGGGGCGAGGTGGACCTCGGGCTGATCATCCACGAGTCGCGCTTCGTCTACCCCGAGCACGGCCTCAAAAAGCTCCTCGACCTCGGCGAGTGGTGGGAGGCGACCACCGGGCTGCCCCTGCCGCTGGGGCTGATCGCGGTCCGCCGCGACCTCGGCGAGGGGCGGGCCCGGGAGCTGGAGCGGGCGGTGCGGGCCAGCCTCGCCTATGCCCGGGAACACGAGGCCGAGGTCTGGCCCTACCTGCGGGCCCACGCCCAGGAGCTCGCCGACGACGTCATCCGGGCCCACGTCGGCACCTACGTCAACGACTTCTCCCAGGACCTCGGCGAGGAGGGGCGGCGGGCGGTCGCCGAGCTCTTCGCCCGGATGGAACGGGCCGGCCTGGCGCCCCGGTCGGATCGACCGGCCTTCCTGCCCCCCGAGCGGTAAACTCGGGGCATGGTCCCCCGGTTCGCCAAGGCCCTGCCGGACCCGGTTCGGGAGGCGGTGGAGGGCCTCTTCGCCCGCCGGCGGGCGCGGCGCGGCCGGGTGCTCTTCTACCCCGACGACGAGGCCACCGAGGTCTACTACCTCCAGGACGGCTGGGTGCGGCTCTTCGCCCTGACCGACCGGGACGAGGAGCTGACCCTGGCGGTGGTGGGGCCGGGGGAGCTCTTTGGCGAGGCCGCCCTCCTTCCGGAGAGCCGCTACGGGGTCTTCGCCGAGGTGATGAACCCCGGCTCCCTCTTCGTCGCCTCCGGCGAGGCGCTCCTTCGGCTGGGGGCCCAGCACCCCGAGGTCTACGCCCTGGTGGTCCGGCTCCTCACCGAGCGGCTCTGGCGGGTGCAGGCCCGGATGAAGGAGCTCCGCTACAAGGAGGTGCGGCCCCGGCTGGTGCGGATGCTGCTGGCCTTGATGCGGGAGGGGGAGCGGGGGCTGGAGGTGGCGCTCTCCCACCAGGACCTCGCCCACCTGATCGGTTCGACCCGGGAGACGGTGACCAAGATCCTCGGCGAGCTGGCCCTCCAGGAGATCCTCGAGCTCGGCTACCGCAAGGTCATCGTCCACGACCCCGAGGCCCTGGCGGGGTACGCGGAGTAGGCCATGCGCGCCGCGCTGATCGGGCTTCTCCTCCTTCTGCTGGGCACCGGACGGGCCCTCGAGGTCCGGGTGCTGCTGGCCACCGCCCCCGTCCTCGAGGTCGCCCTCCCCGGCCCCCACGCGGTGTGGGGCCCGGCCGGGCCGCTCTTTTCCCGGTCGAATGGGGCCACCTACCGGCTCCGGTTGGAGGGGGGGCGGGTCTGGCTGGAGGGCCGGGCCCTCGGCGACCGCGCCTCGTTCGTGCCCCAAGGGGGCGGCGGGTTCGTCCTCGACGGCCGGTCCTACCCCGGTTTCTTGCGGGTCTTCGCCGCCGAGGGGCGGCTTTTGGCGGTCAACGTGGTCGACCTCGAGGCCTACCTCGAGGGGGTCCTCCCCGGCGAGATGCCGGCCTCGTTCCCTTTGGAGGCCCTGAAGGCCCAGGCGGTGATCGCCCGAACCTACGCCCTGGAGCGGCTCGGCAGCCACCCCACCTACGACCTCTGCGCCAGCGCGTCCTGCCAGGTCTACCTCGGGCGGGGGCGGGCCGGCCCCGCCCAGCGGGCGGCGATCCGGGCCACCCGGGGGCGGATCCTCGCCTACCGCGGCCGCCCGGTGCGGGCGGTCTACCACGCCGACTCCGGCGGCGAGACCGCCTCCAGCTACGAGGTCTGGGGCAAGGTCTTCCCCTACCTCGTCCCCCGGCCCGACCCCTACACCCGGGCCCGGGGCTGGCGCTACGCCCCCCCGGCCGACCGGATCGCCCGGGCCCTGGCGGGGCTCGGGCTCGACCTCGGGACGGTGCGGGGCTTTCGGGTGCTGGGGCGCACCGAGAGCGGGCGGATCGGGCGGCTGGAGGTGCGGGGCTCGCGGGGCGCGGCGGTGCTGGCGGTGCCCCAGGTCACCCGCTTCCTCCGGGCCCTCGGCCTGCCCTCGACCCTGGCCCGCCTCGAGGGCCCCCGGGTCTTCGTCGGGCAGGGCTCGGGCCACGGCGTCGGCCTCTCCCAGTGGGGGGCGCGGGGGCTCGCCCGCCACGGCTTCGACTACCGCGCGATCCTCGGCCACTACTACCCCGGCACGGTGCTGGCCCCCTACGTCGTCAAGGCTTCACGCCCGGCCCCTTAGGGCAGCTTGCTAAAGCAAGGTCGAACCGGTAGGCTAAAAAAAGAGGTTCCCCCCGGGGGCCGGGTATTTATGGAAAAAGTCGCGATATTTATCGACGGCAGCAACCTATACAAGGGCCTCGTAAGCGAGGTGGCCCACGACTACCGCCTCGACTTCGTGCGGTTCATCGAGCTTTTGGTGGCCGGGCGCAAGCTCCTCCGGGCCTACTACTACAACGCCCCCCTCCCCCCCGAGGACCCCGCCGCCAAGGCCCACCAGAGCTTCCTCAACTACCTCCGGCGGGTGCCCTACGTCTCGGTGCGGCTGGGGCGGCTGGAGCGCCGGGGCGAGGGCTTCGTGGAGAAGGGGGTCGACATCCAGATCGCGGTCGACATGCTGCGGCTCGCCTACGCCCGGGCCTTCGACGTGGCCATCCTGGTCTCCGGCGACGGCGACTTCGCCGAGGTGGTGCGGGTGATCCAGGACATGGGCCTCCAGGTCGAGAACACCACCTTCCACGCCCTCTCCTCCTACCGCCTGGCCCAGCAGGCCGACCGCTTCTACCCCCTCGACGACTTCCCCTGGGACCAGCTCAAGGCCACCAGCGAATAACCAGCGCGACCCCGGCGAGCAGGAGCAGGGCGTCGCCGAGCCGGGCGAGGGCGGCGACCCTGGCCCCGGCCCGGCCCGCCGCCAGGGCCAGGGCGGCCTTGCTTCCCACCAGGGCCAGGTAGAACCCCAGCAGGAAGAGGGGGGCGGCCGCCCCCAGCCGGGCCAGGAGGGGGACCCCCACCGCGAACCAGAAGAGGTACATCTGGGGGTTGGCCAGGTTGGCGAGGGCGGCGCCCCGGAGGCTGGCGGCCCGGGCCGCCGACGGCGGCGGGTGGAGGAGGCCCCTGAGCCCGCTCAGGGCCAGGTAGGCCCCGCCGAAGAGCCCCAAAGGGGCGAGGGCGGCGGGGTCGAGCCGGCCGGCCAGCAGCCAGGCCGCCGCCACCACCGGGCCGTCGGTGAGGAGGGGGGCGAGCGCCGCCCGCATCCCGGCGCCGGGGCCGTGGCGGAGGGCCTCCCGGAGGACGAAGGCGAGGAGCGGCCCGGGGCTGACCCCGGCGGCGAACCCGATCCCGAACCCCAGCAGGAAGCCGTCCACGCCTCAGGCTAGCCGAAGACGGCCCTAGTCCAAAAGCCCGGTGAACCCCACCGGGTCGGGATCGAGCCGGAGGCGGGCGGGGGCGGGGTCGGGGAGGGCGGAGACGAGCTCGGCGATGCGGTGGGTCGGGCCCCTCAGGATCAGGTGCCAGAGGTAGCGGCCGCGGATCCGGGGCACCGGGGCCGGGGCCGGGCCCAAGAACTCCTCGGGCGCCGCCCGTTCGGCCAGGGCCCGCCCCAGCCGGCCGGCCGCCTCCCGGACGGCGGCCGCCTCCCGGTGGGAGAGCTCGAGCTTGACCATGCGGCGAAAGGGCGGGTAGCCGACCGCCTGCCTGAGGGCGGCCTCGGTCTCGGGGAAGGTCCGCAGGTCGGCCTTGAGAAAGCTTTGGATCAGCGGGTGGTCGGGGTTGTAGGCCTCCAGGACGAAGAACGGGTTCCGCCCCGGGGCCAGGTCGGCGAGCTGCCAGAGCGTCTGGAAGAGCCGCTCGGGGGCGGTGAAGTCGGCCTCGGGCAGGAACCCCTCGACCCAGGGCAGCACCACCAGCGCCAGCCGTCCCAGCGGCCGGGTGCGGAGCACCCGGGTGGTGGCCACCAGGATCCCCGGCCGGCCCTCGGCGGCGAAGCCGGTGCCGGCCTCGAGGTCGGCGCTCAGCCGCCCCACCGGGTGGTCGGGGAAGGCCCGGGCCAGCCGCTCGGCCAGCCAGTCGAGGCCGGGCCCCCGGGCCAGCAACCACTCGTGGCCGCACTGGGGGCAGACCGGCGGGGCCGGCTGGCGGTGGCCGCACTGGTGGCAGACCAGCTCGCCGCCGCTTCCCCGCCGGTAGTAGCGGAGGGGGAGGGCGCAGTGGGGGCAGCCGGGCTCGTAGCCGCAGGCCGGGCAGTGGAGCCGGGCGGCGTAGCCCTTGCGGGCGGCCAGCACCAGCACCTGGTGCCCCCGGGCCAAGGCCTGGCCGACGAGGGCCAGGGTGCGGCCGGCCAGGACCCGGCGCTCCTGGGTCTTGTCGAGGACCAGCCCCCGGATCCGGGGCGTGGAAAGGAGGACCGGGCGGCCCCGGTCCTCGCCGGCGTGGAAGAGGGCGTGCACCGAGGGGGCGGCCCCGAGGTAGACCGGTCGCATCCCCAGGGCCTCGACCAGAGCCGGGAGGAAGGCCCGGCTGCCGGAGCGGAGCTTGTGGGCGCCGGCGGCCTCCTCGACCACCGCCACCCGGGCGAAGGGGCCGGGGAAGAAGAGGGCCTGGGCGGTGCCCAGCACGCTCCGCCCCCGCTCCCGCCAGAGCCGCCGGCGGAGGGCCGCCGGCACCTCGCCGGAGAACGCGATCGCCTCGGGGAAGTGGGGCCGGGCCCGGGCGAGGAGGGCGGCCTCGGGGAAGAGGGCGAGGACCGGGCCTCTTTGCATCAGCCCGGCGAGGAGGGCCATCCGTTCCCGAAAGCGGCCGCCGTGGATCCTTGAAGGCGGCTCGGCGAGGGGGCGGGGTTCCAGGGGCTCGGGTTCGAAGGGGGGCTCGCTGGGCTGGAGCGGGCGTTCCACCCGCTCGACGTAGCCGCGCTCGATCAGGGTGCGCACCGCTCCCGTCCCCACCCCCGCCTTGCGGGCGAGCTCGGCCTGGCTGGCCGCCTCTCCCAGGGACCAGAGGGTGGTCAGGGCGGCGGCGGCCCGGGGGCCGAGGCCCCGGTCGGGGCGGCGGCGGGGCACCAGCACCGGCCGGGTGGGGACCGCCTCGGCCACCGCCTCCTCCAGCACCTCCCCCCGGCGGAGGGCCTCGAGAACCTCCGCCGGCACCTCCCCGGCCGGGGTCCAGTCGGCCAGCCGCCCGGCGAGCTCGGGGGAAAGCCCCTGGGGGCGGGCCCCCGGCACCAGCCGGACCCGGTGCCAGAGCGGCGGTTCCAGAAAGGGCAGGAAGTCGGCGACCACCTGGCCCACGGGGCAGAGGAGGAACTCGGCCGCCCGCCAAAGGCGGGCCACCCCCTCGGCCTCGAGGAAGGGGGCGTCGTCGAGGTAGCCGATCGCCGGGCGCAGGGCGTGGCCGTGGTCGGTGGCCTCGTCCCCCACCACCAGCCCCACCCGCACCCCCTTGCGGAAGGGCACCGCCACCCGGTACCCGAGCCGGATCCCCTGGCCGTGGGGGGGCAGGTAGGAAAGCGGCCCCAGCTTGAGGGGCAGGGCGACCAGGATCGCCCTCACCGCGCCTCCAGGAAGAAGCGGGGGTCCTGGGGCAGCCCCAGGAGGCGGACCTCGAGGTGCAGGTGGGGTCCGGTGGAGAGCCCGGTGGTGCCCACCCAGCCCAAGAGCGCGCCGGGCCGAACGCTCGCACCGGGACGGACCGCCGCCCCCTTCAGGTGCTGGTAGACGACGCAGACCCCGGCCCCGTGGACCAGCACCACGGCGTTACCCCGCACGCGGAAGCGGGCCACCAGGGCCACCCGCCCCGGGGCCGCCGCCCTCACCGGCGTGCCCGCCGGGGCGGCCAGGTCGAGCCCGGCGTGGTAGCCGCCGGGGCGGCCGTCGTAGCGCCTTCGCTCGCCGAAGGGGGCGCTCACCACCGGGCGGGCCAGGGGCCAGCGCCAGGGGCGGCGCCAAAGCGGCTCCGGCGGGCCCTTCTGGCAGGCGGCCAGGATCGCCCGGCGCTCCCGGGCGATGGTGGCCCGGTCGAAGAGCCGGCCCTTGCCCTTAGGGAGGGTGAGGTCGCGGGTGGGGTAGCCGCCGGGGGCGACGAAGACCGTCGCCTTCCGCCCGCCGGAGAGCACCAAGGGGTGCCGGCCCACCGCCGCGGTGGCCGCCACCGGCAGCAGCGCCCGGCCCCGGTGGACCCGGGCCCGGACCCCGTCCAAGGCGACCCAGGCGGTGCCCGCCGGCGGCCGCACCCAGACCGGCCGGCCCTGGACCAGGGGGTAGGGGTCGAGCCCCACGCCCGCCGGGGCGGGCGGGTCCGGCAGATTGAGGACCGTCCCCGCCCGGATCCGGTCGGGGTCGGCGAGGCGATTGAGCCGGGCGAGCACCTCCACCCGGGTCCCGAAGCGCCGGGCGATGGAAAAGAGGGTGTCCCCGGGGCGGACGACGTAGGTCCCGCCCTGGGCCAGCGCCACCCCGAGGAGGAAGAGGCCGAGGATGCGCCGCATCCCCTCCAGGCTACGATGGGAGGGTGCCCTGGGCCCTCCTGTTTTCGGGGGCGCTGGCCTACGCCGCCCTCTACGCCCCGCAGCCCCTGCTTCCGGCGATCGAGCGGGCCCTGGGGGCGCCGCCCGGGGCCGCCGGGTGGGGGATGGCCGCCCCGATGCTCGGCCTGGTGCTCGGGCCCTGGGGGCTCCTGCCCCGGCTCGCGCCCCGGCCGGCCCTCCTTCTCGGGCTCCTCGGGGTGGGCGGGGGTTCGCTTTTCGCCGGGCTGCTGCCCGGGTTTTGGGTCTGGGTCCTCCTCCGCTTCCTGGTCGGGGTGGCGCTCTCGGCGGTGGCGGTCCTCGGCTTTGCCCTCCTCCCCCGGCTGTTTCCCGGCCGCCGGGCGGTGGCCGCCTTCGTGGCCCTGAACGCCCTGGGGGGGACCCTCGGCCGGAGCGCCGCCGGCGGGCTCGCCGCGCTCCTGGGGGTGCCGGGCGCGCTGGTGCTGTTGGGCGGGTTGCCCCTCGTGTTGGTCCCCTTTTTCCTCCGGGGCCGGCTCCCCCCGCCCCCCCGCCCCCAAAGGCCGCGACCGGCGCGGGCGATGGGGGTGGGCGGGGTGCTGCTCTTTGCCAACCTCTTCCTGGCCAACCTCCTGCCCTACCGCCTCGAGGCCGCCGGGGTCGGCCTCGCCGGCGTCGGCGCCTTCTACCTCGCCTACCTCGGGGGGCTGGTCGGCCCCTTCCTGGCCGGGCGGCTGGGGGAGGGGGCGGCGCTCCTTTTGGCCCTGGTGGGGGGGACGATGCTCCTCACCCCCGCCGCCGGGCCGGGGTTCTTCCTCTTCCTCTCCGGCGTCTTCGGGCTCCATGCCCGGTTCGGGGAGGGGTTCGGCCGTCGGGGGGAGAGCGCCGCCTATATTAGCGGCTACTACCTCGGCGGGATGCTGGCGGGGCTCGCCTACCCCCCCTTCCTCGGCCGCCCCCTGATCTGGGCGGTGGGGCTCTCGCTCGCATTGATCCTGCTCGGCTTCCGGTACAATCCCGCCAAATGAAGCGGCTGGTTTCCTGCCCCCAGGACTGCCCCGACGCCTGCCGGCTTGTGGTCACGGTGGAGGGGGGGCGGGTGACGGCGGTCACCGGCGACCCCGACCACCCTCTGACCCGGGGCTTCGCCTGCGCCAAGACCGCCCGCTACCCCGAGCGGCTCTACCTCGAGGACCGCCCGCTTTACCCCCTCCGGCGGGTGGGGGGCAAGGGCGAGGGGCGGTTCGCTCGGGTCTCCTGGGACGAGGCCCTCGACGCCATCGCCGAGCGGCTCAAGGCGATCCTCGACGCCTACGGCGGCGAGGCCGTGCTCCGCTACAACTACGCCGGCACTATGGGGCTGGTGCAGGGCCGGCGGCCCCTGGTCTTCTTCCGGGCGATCGGCGCCAGCGAGCTCGACGAGACGATCTGCTCGGCCACCGGCGAGGCCGCCTGGGCGGCGATCTACGGACCCCAGAAGCTCGGGGTCGACCCCGAGGACGTTCCCAAGGCCCGCACCGTCGTGCTCTGGGGGATCAACGCCCTCTCGACCAACACCCACCTGGTGCCCCTCCTCCAGGAGGCCCGCCGGAACGGGGCCAGGATCGTTTCGGTCGACGTCTACCAAAACCGCACCGCCCGGTTCGCCGACCGCTTCTACCGGATCCGCCCCGGGACCGACGTCGCCCTGGCCCTGGCCCTGGCCCGGATCTTCTTCCAGGAGGGGGGGGCCGACCTCGGCTACCTGGCCCGCCACGTCGAGGGCTGGGAGGCCTTCCGGGCGGCGGCCCGGCCCTGGACGCCGGAGCGGGCGGCGGAGGCGACCGGGTTATCGCCCGCCGCCATCCGCGAGCTCGCCGAGGCCCTCCGCACCGGGGCCCCCCAACTCTTCCGGGTCGGGTACGGGATGACCCGCCACCCCGGCGGCGGGCGGGCGATGATGGCGGTGCTGGCCCTGCCGGTGGTGCTGGGGGCCTGGCGGCGGGAGGGGGGCGGGGCGCTGCTCTCCACCAGCGGGGGTTTCCGCCTGAACAAGGCCCGGCTGGAGGGCCTCTACCTCTGGAAGGATCCCCGCCCCCGGGGCTACCTCCGCCCCAACCCCAACGCCCGCCACGTCAACCAGATCCAGCTGGGCCGGGCCCTCACCGAGCTTGCCGACCCCCCCGTCAAGGCCCTCTTCGTCTTCAACGCCAACCCCGCCGCCACCGCCCCCAACGCCGGGTTGGTTCGCCGGGGGCTCGCCCGGGAGGACCTCCTTACCGTGGTGCTGGAAAACGCCATGAGCGACACCGCCCTCTACGCCGACTTCCTGCTCCCCGCCACCCACCCCCTGGAGCACGCCGACCTCTACACCTCCTACGGCCACTACTGGCTCTCCTGGTCGGAGCCGGCGGCCGCGCCCCCGGGGGAGGCCCGCCCCAACACCTGGATCTTCGCCGAGCTCGCCCGCAGGCTCGGCCTCGACCTCCCGGAGCTCGCCATGGACCCCGAGGCGGTGGCCCGGGAGCTCCTCGACACCGGCCACCCCTTCCTCCTGGGGATCGACCTCGACCGCCTAAAGCGCGAGGGCTCCGTTAAGCTCGACCTCCCCCGGCCCTTTTTGCCCTACGCCGAGGGGCGCCCGGACGGAACCAAGCTCCGCCTGGCCGGAATCGAGCCCCTCCTTCCCGAGCCCGACCCCGAGCACCCCTTCGTTCTCCTCACCCCGCCCGCCCACCACTTCCTGAACACCAGCTTCGGCGGGGTCGCCGCCCTCCGGGCCGCCGAGGGGGGCGAGCCCCGCGTCCTCCTCCACCCCGAGGACGCCGTCCGGCTGGGGGTGGCCGACGGCGGCTACGTGCGGCTGGAAAACCGCCGGGGGGCGATCCGCCGCCGGGTCCGGGTGAGCGCCGCCACCCAGCCCGGGGTCGTCGTCCACGAGCAGACCTGGCGCGGCCTCGACGCTCCCGACGGGCTCCCTGCCAACGTCCTCACCCCCGACGACCCCACCGACCTCGGCGAGGGCTCGAGCTTCAACGGGGCCCGGGTCCGGGTGGTGCCGGCGTAAGCTAGGGTCGTGAAGCGCCTCTCCGCCCTCCTCCTGGCCCTCTCCTTCGCCCTCGCCTGGGGGCCCAAGGGCCACGAGATCATCACCCAGTACGCGATCTGGAACCTCCCCCAAGGACCCCTAAAGCGGGCCTTTTCCGCCTGGGCGCCGGATCTTCGCCGGGCCGCCAACGACCCCGACCGCCGCAAGGCCACCACCCCCGGCGAGGCCTACCGCCACTACTGGAGCGCGGAGCTCTTCGAACCCTGGCCGTTCCCCGACTTTCCCATGGGGCTGGCCGCCGCCCGGGCCCGCTTCGGGGAGGCCACCCTAGAAAAGGGCGGGATCCTCCCCTGGGCGATCGAGGAGAGCTACCGCGCCTTGGTGGCGGCCTTCCGGAGCCGGGACCGAAGGGCCATCGTCCGGGCCGCCGGCGACCTCGCCCACTACCTCGGCGACGCCCACCAGCCCTTCCACACCACCCTCGACTTCGACGGCCAGTCGTGGCTGAACGGGGGGATCCACGCGCTCTTCGAGTCGACCCTGATCGACGCCTACTTCGACGAGCGGGCCGAGTACCGGCCGCGTCCGGCCCGGGTGGCGACCGAGGGTCCCCTGGCCCTGGCCTTCGCGGTGATCCGCCAGGACTACCCCCTGGTGCGGGCCCTGAACCAGGAGCTCTGGAAGGCCAAACGGCTCTATTCCGCGTTCGACCGGCGCTACTACCGGATGCTCTGGACCGGCGTCTTCGGAAAGACCGAGCGGGTGCAGATCCGGCGGGCGGGGGGCAGGCTCAGTAGCCTCTACCTCACCGCCTGGATCGAGGCCGGGCGGCCGGAGCTCGGCGCCCCGGCGGCCCTCCGGCGCGGTTCGGGGGCGGCTCCGGGCCGCTCGCGCGGGGGAGGCCGCCGGGCGCCGTTCAACTAAAAGCGGCCGGGCAAGCCGCCCGGCCGCTTTGGGTTTTGGTTCGGTTAGCCCTCGGCTTCCTCCAGCTCGAGCTCCTTCAGGAGGTCGCCGTAGAGGTCGCCGAGCTTGACGCTGGCGGTCGAGGGGCTGGCCACGCTGGCGTCGTAGTTCTGGTAGGCGGCGGCCACCCCCACCTCGGCCGGGCGCGGCCGGCGCTCGCGGCGCTTTTCCCGGCCCTTGGCGGCGGCCTTCTTGCGGCGGGGCTTCTTCTCGCCCTCGGTGGGAACCGGCGGTTCCAGAAGGCGTTTCCGGGAGAGCGAGATCCGTTGCTCGGCGGGGTCGATCTGGAGGATCACCGCCTCGATCTCGTCGCCCTTCTTGACCAGGGCGGCGGGGTTCTCCACCCGGGCGTGGTCGAGCTCGCTGATGTGGATGAGCCCCTCGATGCCGGGCTCGATCTCGACGAAGACGCCGAAGGGGGTGATCCCGGTGACCTTGCCCTTGATCACGGTGCCGGGCGGGTACTTCTCGGGGAGCTCCTTCCAGGGGTCGGGGAGGAGCTGGCGGAGGCCCAGGGAGAGCCGCTTGGCCTCGGGCTCGATCCTGAGGATCACGGTCTCGACCTCCTCGCCCTCCTTCAGGACCTCGGAGGGGTGCCGGGGCCTTTTCGTCCAGCTCATCTCGCTGATGTGGACCAGGCCCTCCAGCCCCGGCTCCACTTCCACGAAGGCCCCGAAGGGGGTGAGGCCGACGACCTTGCCCTTGACCTTCTCGCCGACCTGGTACTTCTCGGTGACCACCTCCCAGGGGTTGGGGGTGGCCGCCTTGATCGAGAGGTTGACCCGCTCGCGGTCGGGGTCGACCGAGATCACCTTGGCCTTGACGACGTCGCCCTCCTTGACCACGTCGCGGGGGTGGGCGAAGCGGCCCCAGGAGAGTTCGCTGCGGTGGACCAGGCCGTCGACCGGGCCGAGGTTGACGAAGGCGCCGAAGTCGGTGACCTCGACCACCTTCCCCTCGACGATCTGCCCGGGCTCCAGCGACTCCAGGACCTGCCGGCGCTTCTTCTTCTCCTCCTCCTCGAGGAGCACCCGACGGGAGAGGATGATCCGCCCCTTCTTGCGGGAGAGCTCGATGATCTTGACCGGAATGGTCTGGCCCACGAAGGCGTCGAGGTCGGCGTTCCGCTTGAGGTCGACCTGGGAAGCGGGCAGGAAGGCGCGCTGGCCCTCGACCGAGGCCACCAGGCCCCCCTTGACCCGCTCGGTCGGGGTGACCTCGATCGGCTCGCCCTTTTCATAGATCTCGGTGATCTTCTTCCAGGCCCGGTCGGCCTCGACCCGCTTCCGGGAGAGGATGATCTGCCCCTCGTCGGGGTCCACCCGCAGCACGTAGACCTCGACCTCGTCGCCCGGCTTCAGCAGGTTCTTTAGCTCCTCCTCGGGGAGCTCCTGGCCGGTGAGCTGGGCGAAGGGGATGATCCCCTCGACCTTGGTGCCGATGTCGACGGCGACGCCGTCGTGCCCCACGAACACCACGCGGCCTTTGACGATCTGCCCTTTACGGATCTCCTTCGAAAGCCGCGCCTCCGCCTCGTGGAGGGCCTCCTCCATGCTCTCGGCGGGGGCGGGCGCCGGCTGGTTGCCGGCCGTTTCGGCCGGCGCTTGGGTCTTCTGGTCTTCCATCCGCCTGTATCCTCCTTGGGCCGCGAAATTCAAGCGGGCGGTGCGCGACCCCCGCTTGCTTGCTCCGCCTACGCGGCTCGGTTTTTCGCGGCGAGCTGCCCAACGGGCATACTCTTAGAGCTTATCACAGGGGGCGGAGCCTTGCCAAGGCCCTATTCCGGCCGGGCCAGGATCCGGCCGCAGGAAGGGCAGCGGATCAGCCGCTGGCCCTGGTAGACCTTCTGGGCCACGTGGGTGGGGAGCTGCACGCTGCAGGCCTCGCAGCGGAAGGCCTCGCCAACCCGCACCATCCGGGTGACCCCGATCCCCCGCCGGGCCCGGCGGATCGCCTCGTACTCCCGGAGCACCGCGGCGGGGATCGCCGCCGCCATCTTGGCCCGCTCGTCGGCGAGGGTTTGGTACTGGGCCTCGAGGCCCTCGACCCGGGCCCGGTTCTCCTCCTCCAGCCGGTCGAGCTCGGGCTTGAGGCCGGCGAGCTCCTCCTCCAGGGCGGCGATGGCGGCCTCGAGGCGCTCCATCTCCTCGATCAGGGGGAGGGTGAGCTCGGTCAGCTCGTCGATCCGGGTGGAGAGCTGCTGGATGCGGTTTTCGAACTGGGTGGCCTCGCGGGCGCTCTCGGCCTGGAGCTGCTCGGCCTGGGCCTTGGTCTTCTTTTGGGTGAGGTCCTTGAGCTCCAGGTCGTTCCTCTCGTAGTCCCGGCGCACCGCCTTGAGCTGTTCCTTGAGCTCGGTGAGCTGGTCGATCTTCTGCTCCCAGCTGGCCTGCAGCTCGGCCAGCTCGGGGGGGAGTTGTTCGATCTCCGCCCTCAGGCGGTCGAGCTCAAGGTCCCGTTCTTGTAGCTGGAAAAGCTCCTGGAGGGCGGCAGAAACGTCCACGCCCCCCATCTTACCGCGTATAGTGCGGGGCATGGGGATCAAGGTCGACCGTTGGATCCGGGAGATGGCCCGAAAGGGCATGATCGAACCGTTCGAGGAGCGCCTGGTCCGGAAGGGGGTGATCAGCTACGGCCTCTCCTCCTTCGGCTACGACCTCCGGGCCGCCCCCGAGTGGAAGGTCTTCACCGACGTTTACGGCGCGGTGGTGGACCCCAAGGCCTTCGACGAGCGGGCCTTCGTCACCATCGAGGCCGACGAGGTCCTGATCCCCCCCAACTCCTTCGCCCTCACCCGCTCGATCGAGTACCTCCGCATGCCCGAGAACGTGCTGGGCATCGCCCTCGGCAAGTCGACCTACGCCCGCTGCGGCATCGTGGTCAACGTCACCCCGCTGGAGCCCGGCTGGGAGGGGCACGTGACCCTGGAGATCTCCAACACCACCCCCCTGCCGGCCAAGGTCTACGCCGGGGAGGGGATCGTTCAGATCGTCTTCTTCGAGGGTGACCGCCCGGAGGTCACCTACGCCGACCGCCGGGGCAAGTACCAGGGCCAGCGCGGGGTCACCCTGCCCCGGGTCTAGGGTAGGCTTAGGCCGTGCGGCCCTTCCTTTTGCTCCTCTTGGCGCTGGCCCTCCTGGGAAAGGCGGGAACGATGGAAGCGATGCCCTACCTGAGCAAGGAGCCGGTGCGGCACTTCGACCGGCCCGAGACCGTGATCGACGCCCAGAAGTACGACTACCGGGCCGAGATCGAGACCACCAAGGGGCGGATCGTCCTCGACCTGCTGGAGGAGAGCGCCCCGATCACCGTCAACTCCTTCGTCTTCCTGGCCCTCCACCGTTTCTTCGACGGCCTCCGCTGGCACCGGGTGGTGCCCGGGTTCGTGGCCCAGACCGGCGACCCCACCGGCACCGGAACCGGCAGCGCCGGCTACGCCTTTCCCCTGGAGATCGACCCGCGCCTCGCCTACGACGGCCCCGGCTGGGTGGGGATGGCCCGCACCCAGGACCCCAACTCCAACTCCTCGCAGTTCTTCATCACCCTGGCCGCCGCCCCCCACCTCACCGGTCGGTACACGATCTTCGGACGGGTCCTCGAGGGGATGGACGCGGTCCGGCGGCTGACCCAGGAGGATCGCATCCAGACCGTCCGCATCCTCCGGAAGCCCAAGCCTTGAGGCCGGTCGTCGTCTTCGACCTCGACGGCACCCTGGTCGACTCGCTGGAAGAGATCCTGGCGAGCTTCCGCTTCGTGCTCACAGGGGCCGGCCTCCCGGTGCCCGACGACGCCCGGCTCCGGAGCTGGATCGGGCTCCCCCTGGCCGAGACCTTTGCCCGGCTGGCTCCCCCGGAGGCGGTGGCGGAGCTGACGGCCGCCTACCGCCGCCACTACCTGGCCCGGCTCGGCCACCGAACCCGCCCCTACCCCGGGGTCCCCGAACGCCTCGCCGAGCTCCGGGCCGCCGGGTTCGGGCTGGCGGTCGCCACCACCAAGCGGAGCGGCCCGGCCAAGACCCTGCTCGAACGGGTGGGGCTCCTGGGGTTTTTCGACCACGTCCAGGGCACCGACGAGGGGATGCCCGCCAAGCCCGACCCCGAGGTGGTGCGAAGGGCGGTCGCCGGGGCCGGCGGCGCCGGCGTGGCCATGGTGGGGGACACCGTGCACGACGTGGCCGCCGCCCGGGCCGCCGGCCTCGCCGCCTACGCGGTGACCTGGGGGGCGGGCCGGGCCGAGGCGCTGGCCGCCGCCGGGGCCGACCGGGTGGCGCCGGACCTCGAGGCCCTCCCCGACTGGCTGGCGGCGGTCGCCGGCCGGTTTATAGTCTGAGGCTCACCCTTCTTGACATTCGTAACTAAAAAAGGTTACACTCCTTCCCAGCGAGGAGGAGGAATGAAACCCCGTGCCCACCGCCACACCGCCGAGGAACTTGCCCAAAAGCACCAGCAGGCCCGGCACACCTACGTTCGCGAGGTCTGGGGCCCGATTCCCGACGAGGTCGAGGTCGGCCTCCGGAGCCTCAAGGCCTGGGGCTTCGACCTGATCTTCGGGCTCCGGGAGGGGGTCGAGACGGTCTTCGTCGCCGATCAGGCGGCGGGCCGCAAGGCGGGGGACCGCTACACCGAGGGGGGCGCCGCCATGGAGGTCCTCGAGGTCGTCCGCGAGCTGCCCAAAGGGGCCCGGATCCGGGTCCGGGTGGACCTCGAGGACCGCCGCGGGGTGGTGCGGGCCGCCTACCAGCCCGCTCGCGGCTCCGCCACCCCGCTCTTCACCCTGCCGGCCGCCGAGCTCCTGCTCGCCTTCTTCAAAAAGCGGGGCTTCGGAAAGCTGCTGGAGGCGTTCGCCTCGTCGGGGCTCACCACCGAGTTCGTCCAGGGCCGGGGGCAGCCGGGCCGGGCGGTGCCCTTCGATGCCCTGCCGCCCAAGATGCGCCGGGCCCTCCGGGAGGCCCAGGACACCCTGAAAAAGCACGCCGGGGTGGGCCGGTTCGCCCTCGCCTACTTTGGCAAGAACAAGGACGGCGACGACCGCTACCGGGCCAGCTGGCTGCTGCCCACCGTCAAGCTCTTCGACCTGGCGCTGGCCGAGCACGTGGACAAGCTCCTGGCCGCGCTCGACTAAGGGAGGAACGATGATGGTCATCACCAAACTTCACGCCATCGCCCTGGAACGCCTGCTCGCCGACGAGGAGGCGGGCAAGCCCTACACCCCGCTGGAGGAGGTCGACGAGGCCACCGCCCGCGAGCTCGAGGCCATGGGCCTGGTCCGCTACCCCACCCCGGTGCGGCTGGTGCCCACCTACGCCGGGCGCGAGCTGGCCCTTCTGCTCCGCGAGCTCTACCGTCAGGGACCGGACCTCAAGGAGGAGCAGGACGGCGAGGGGACGGTGCTGGCCGGCCGCGGGCTCGACCGGCCCGAGGCCTGGAAGGAGGGCTGGCGCTGGATCGGCAGCGAGGTGATCGCCATGCTCAAGGCCGCCGAACGCGCCGGCCGGGTCGGCCCCCGCGCCGAGGGGCCGCTCATGGAACGGGGGCTTGCGGTGCGGGTCCGCGACCGGGAGCGGAAGACCGAGGGCACCGTCCTCTCCGACGCCGGCCGCCGGGTGCTCGAGCTCTACCGGGCCGCCGAGCCGGCCCTGGAGATCTCCGCCGAGCTCGCCGAGGTGATTCGCCGGGTCCCCCTCGGGCCGGCCCCGGCCAGCGAGCTTCCCACCGGACGCCACCAGGAGCACCTGCTCGAGGCCATGCGCCTGGTGGCCTACTCGGTGCCCGCCTCCGACGCCTACGCCTTTACCGCCCTGGGGCAGGCGGTAAAACGGGCCCTGGCCCAGGGGGGCTACGGCCCCGGCGACGTGCTCACCAGCGACCTGCTCTGGGCCCTCGCCGACTACCTGGACGGCGGGGAGGCCAACGAGGCCGCGCGCGCCACTCTGCAGGCGCTCGGCTACCTGGGCCCCTCCGGCGAGCTGCTCCCCGCCGGCGAGTGGGCGCTGGAGGCCCTCCGGCTCTACACCGGCGGCGGCCGCGAGGCGGTCTGGTCGTTCGCCCTCGAGGCCGAGGAGGCCGCCGTTCTGGCGACGATCGCCGAGCTCTGGGAGCGCGCCGCCGAGAACCCCGAGGAGGTGCCGACCTTCGAGCGGCTCCGCCGCGAGATGATCGACCGCAAGGTGAAGGAGTACCGGGCCCTTTTGGAGAAGTACGGCCGCCGGCTCGACGAGCTGCCCCAAAAGCGCCGGGAGATCGCCCGGAGGTTCGCCGAGGCCCAGGACCTCGCCCGCTGGTACGACGAGAACTTCGACCTTCGCGAGGCGCTCCTTAGCCTGGAGTCCTTCCAGCTCCTTGAAAGCGGCGAGGACGACCGCGGCCGCGAGGTCTACCGGCTCACCCCCTGGGGCGAGGCGGTGCGGGCCGACCAGGCCCAGAACCTCCGCGACGTGCCCTCGGTGGCGGTGAAGGCGATCACCCTCACCCGCACCGCCGAGGGCGCCCCCGGCCTCGACTGGGTGGAGGAGGGCCGGCGGGCCGGCCTGCTGGGCACCGGCGAGCCCACCGCCTCGGGCTACCTCTACGCCCGCCTGGCCGAGCACGTTCGCCGGCTGCCCCACCTCTCCCGCTACGAGCTCATGGTCTTCCACCGGATCCCCGCCCGGGGCATGACCGAGGAGGCGCTCTACCGGGCGCTGGAGGACCGGCTCGACCGCGAGCGGATCCGCTGGGCGCTGGAGAAGCTCGAGGCCCGCCACTTAATCGACCGTCTCCCCGACGGCAACCTGGTCGAGACCGAGGCCGGCGAGCTCCTGGACCGGGCGCTCGCGGGGGTCCCCGAGGGCTTCGGCAACCCCGTCAACCCGCAGGTGGTGCGGCTGCTCCGGGCCCTCCGTCGGGTGGGAACCCTCTACGTCAAGGAGCGGCGGGTCCGGGTGCTGCCCCGGAACGTCGAGCGGGCGATCCGGCTCTCCGGTCTCTCCCCGGAGGCCTGGGCGAACGCCATGGAGGCCGCCCGGGTGGCCGGCTTCGTGGGCCGGAACGCGGTGAACGAGGCCGGGCTGTTGGTGCTCGAGGTCGCCGATCGGATGAACCCCGGCGAGGGGGACCTCGGGCTGGTCGAGGTCGTAGCCTAGGGAAGGAGGGACGAGGCCATGGAGGAACTCAAGAGGCTGGCCGAGGCCGGCGACTTCGAGGCCCTGGCGGCGAAGCTGGCCGAGCGCTTTCCCCAGGGGCTGGTGGGCGAGCGCGACGCGCTGGTCACCTTTCTGGTCAACCGGGTGGGGCTCGCCCACGCCGACGCGGTGAAGCTGGCCGACGCCCTGGAGGCGACCGGCTACGCCCACCACCTGCCCGGCGAGCGGCCCCGCTGGGTCTTCACCTCCAAGCCGGTCTCGCTCCGGGCGCTGATGCGGATGCTCGACCAGGAGTACGCCGAGTTCGTCGGCGAGGGCGACGAGGATCCTCGCGAGGAGGCCCTCCAGTTCATCGCCTCCCGGCTCGAGGTCGACCGCAAGGTGGCCGAGGAGGTCCTCGAGGGGCTGGCGGCGGCCGGCTACGCCAGCCTGGGCTACAGCCCCGAGGCCGAGCGCGACCGCTACCTCTTCGCCTTCCCCGACGTCTTCGCGATGACCTACCGGGTCTAGCCCGCTTCCGGCATCGCCGCCCGCCAGCGGCGGTAGGCCGCGCGGAGGGCGGGGTTTTCCCGGGGGGCGAAGGTCCGCTCGGGTTCCCGGGCGAAGCCCTGGGGCCGGCCGCCGGCCAGGTAGGCGACCCCGCGGGCGGTGGCCTCGAGCGCCGGCGGCCGCTCGACCGGAAGCCCGGCCAGGTCGGCCAGGCGGCCGGCCAGCCCGTCGAGGCGGGCCAGCCCGCCGGTGAGGCGGATCCGTCGGGGGGGCGGGAGGACCTCGGCCATGGCCTCGAGGTTCGCCTGGATCAGGAAGACCACGCTCTCGACCACCGCCACCGCCCGCTCGGCCAGGCTGCCCCGGCCGAGGAAGCGGCTTGGGAAGTTGGCCCGCCAGAAGGGCGAGCCGAGCCCGCCCACCCCGTTTAAAAAGAGCACCCGCCCCGGCGGGGTGGCCGCCAGCCAGGTTGGGAGGCGGGCGAAGAGCGCTTCTTCCGGGATCCCCTCTTCCCGGGCGAACCAGCTAAGCCCCGCCCCGGCGCCGTTCACCGTGCCCTCGAGGCTGAACCGGGGGTCCCGCTCGCCCTCCAGCACGCTGGTGAGCAGCCGGGGGGCCTGGACCCTTCGTTCCCCGGTGGCCCGCAGGACGAACGCTCCGGTCCCCGCGTTGACGTAGGCGGTGGCCCCGTCGAGCTCGCCGTAGGCGTAGAGGGCGGCCTGCTGGTCGCCGGTGACCGCGGCCAGCGGCGGCCCCGCCTTCAGGTGCCCGAACCGCCCGACCACCGGTACCGCCGGCGGCAGGGGCTCGGCCGGCAGGCCGAAGAGGGCCAGGAGCTCGGGGTCCCAGTCGAGGGTCGCCAGGCTCCAGACCTGGGTGCGCTGGGCGTTGGCCCAGTCGGCCGCCGCCCGACCGACCAGGCGGCGCACCAGCCAGGCGGCCATGGGGCCGTAGGCCAGCCGGTTCTGGCGGTAGGCGCTTCGCACCCGGGGCAGGTGTTCCAGGCACCAGGCGAGCTTGGAGGCCCCGTAGTGGGGCGAGAGGAAGAGGCCGGTCCGCCGGTGGATCTCCCCGGCGTGGGGGGCGAGCGCCGCCACCCGGTCTTGGCCCCTCCGGTCCTGCCAGCCGATCACCGGGGCCAGGGGCTCGCCGGTCTCCCGATCCCAGCAGGCCACGTTGGAACGCTGGGTGGCCAGGCCGACGGCCCGCACCCGGCGCCGCCGGCCCCCCAGCTGCCCCAGCGCCTCCTCCACCGCCCCGGCCACCGAGCGCCAGAGGGCGCGGGCGGAGTACTCCAGCCGCTCGGGATCGGGCTGGGTCGGCCGCACCTCGCGCACCGCCCGGGCGATCTCCTCCCCGCGCTCGTCGAAGACGATCGCCCGGCTCGCATGCCCGCCCTGGTCGATGGCGAGGATCACGGCCTCAGCCTACCCCCTAGGGGGCGGGGCGGTAGCGGAGAAGCGCCGCGCCCCCGGCGGGGAAGCGGAGGCGGAACCGGGTGGCGTCCAAGGGCACCGCCCGCCAGCTCCCCCTGGCGGGGTCGAAGCGCTCGAGAACCGCCAGCGGCGCCGCCGCCCGCACCGGCACCGAGACCGCCCGGCTGCGGTCCTGGTTGGCGAGGAGGGCGTAGGAGAAACTCCCCGGCCCGGCGAAGAGCCCGATCACGAAGCGCCCCTCTTCGGGGACCAGGGGACCCGCCTCGCCCTCCCGGTAGACCCGGAGGTTCCGAAGGGGAAGGAGCGCTTCCCCCACCGCCCGTAGCCTGGGGTTGAGCTCCTTCAAGGCGGAGTAGATCCGCTCCCGGTCGGGGCTTCCCGTTACCCCCCAGTCGAGGTCCCAGTGGAACCACACCAGCCCCTTCGCTCCGTAGGCCAGGGCGGTGTAGGCCTGCCAGCGAAGGTCGGCGGGGGTGGGGGTGCGCCAGTCGAGGTCGGCGCGGCGGGTGCCGTTGGTGCCCACCGCCTGCAGGATCGCGCAGAAGGGAACGCCGAAGCGGCGGGCGAAGCGGCGGATCAGCCCGAGCTCGGTACGGAAGGCTTCGGGTTCGTCGTGGTCGTTAAAGAGCACGTAACGGTCGGTGCACAGCCAGTCGACCCCGGTGGTGGTGAGGAGGGATTCAAGGTAGGCGGGACTCCCCTCGTCGGGTGCGAAGTAGGGGAAGGCGTCGATGAAGGTGGGGCGTCCCGGGTCCTCGAGGTGGAGGCGCTCGATCACCTGGCCGACGTTGGCGAAGGCACCGGGATACGGTTCGTCGACAATGTAGTAGCCGTTCAGAAAAGGGTCCTCGCGTCGCCGCCTCACCGCGTCGTCGAGCCTCTGCAGGCGCTCCGGCGGGATCGGTGGGGCGGTCCGGCCGGAATCCGACCGCAGGTAGACCCCCTCGCCGATCAGGTCGGCGACGTCCAGGAAGTAGCGCAGGCCGAAGGCGTGGATTCTTTCGATCAGGGCGTCCTCGTCGCGGGCCCAGAGCATGTGGCGGAAGCCGGCCTCGCGGTAGTAACGGAAGTCCGCGTCGCGATACGGCGGGTCCCGCCAGGCGTAGGGAGGGGTAAACGCACTCAGCAAGAACCGCTTGGGCACCCGGAGGCCGGGCACCGCGGCGAGTTCCAGCGTGGTGGCACGCGTCCCGCTCGCGGTGCGGGCCTCGAGCCCGATCGGCACCCGACCGCGTCGGTGCGGGGCGATCGCCCAGCGCAGAACCCGTCGGGCCCCCGGGGCCAGGGTGAGCGTCCGGGTGGCCGGCCCGCTCACCCGTTTGGCTCCGGCTGGAAGCCGCAAGCGGAGCACGGCCCGCACCGCGTGGGGGCCCCGGTTTTCGACCCGGGCCCAGATCGCCGCCGCCCGACCCGGCGGCACCGCCAGCCCGTGCGGTCCAAGGGCCACCTCGACACCGGGAGCCCTCGCTCCCGACCCGAGCCCGCAACCGGCCAACCATAGCACCGCCCCAGCGGCCCAAGCTATCCGCCAACTCCCAAATAGCTTCATTTTCGGATTTTACCTAATGAATATGCCCTAGCCGCTTGCGACCTTGCTCACTATTTCCGAACCTCGAACCAATCGCTGCTCCGTCGAGCTTTATGCACCTTTTCCCTTGCTGTGAGCGATCCTGCGCAATCCGGATGCTTTTCATTTTTATTTAGCCCTTCGAGCTTAAATCCTCACCGGCCCTTTCGGGCCGGTGCAGCACCTCCTTGGGCGGTCGGTGCGGAACCTAGATGTGCAGTCTCACCCCGTTGTTCACACTAAGCCCCAAGCGTGAGACGGGGGCCTGGTTGCCCAGGCTGGTGTGCGGCCGGTGCCAGTGGTAGTCATGAAGCCACTGGGGCAAGTACGCGTCCCGGGCCTCGGAGCTAGGATAAGCGTGGGCCTACGCCCACTCGTTCAGCAACGTGCGGATGAACCGCTCCCCCTTCCCGTTCACCCTTGGCGTATAGGGCGGCGTGGTCTTGTGCCGGATGCCCAGCTGCCTGAGCGCCCTTTGGAAACGCTTGGACTGGAAGACTTTGGCATTATCCGTCATCACCGCCTGAACACGAACGCTTGTTCTGCGGTAGTAGAGCAACGCGGAGAGCAAAAAGGCCACCGCGCTCTCCTTCCGCTCGTTCGCCTTCACCTCCACGTAGGCCAGGCGGCTATGGCCGTCCACCGCAGCGTAGACCGCCTCGTAGCCTGCTCCGGAAGAAGCCCTGCGCCGGTCCCCGGTTACCCGGTGTCCCGGTCTTTCAAACCGTGCGAGCTTCTTGGTGTCCAGGTGCAAAAGCACCCCAGGGGCCTCGACCTCATAGCGCTGGGGTGGCGCCTTAGGTTCCAGGAGCGATCGGCGGTGAAGGCCCGCGGTCTTGAGGATCCGGGCCACCGTGCTTTTGGAAACCCCAAGCTTATGGGCGATGGCGTGGTAGGGCCAGCGCCTTTGGCGAAGCTTTTTCACCCGCTCCCCAAGCTTCTCCGGCGTGCGCCTGGGGCTTCGTTTGGGTCTTGGACTGCGATCCCTAAGGCCCGCTTCACCCTCCTCGCGGTAACGCCGGAGTCCCTTGTAAGCGGTCCTTGGGCTGACCCCTTGGGCCCTGGCCGCTTCCCTCACCGGCAGGCCTTCGTGGATCATGCGGGACACAAGGATGCGCCTTCCTTGGTAGGTGCGTCGCGCGTTCTTGTGGCTGTTCACTGGAGCCCCTCCTCTCGTGCCCAAAGCCATGCCTTCACAGGCACCAGGGTATGGGGCTCCCGTGAACAACGTGTTGGGGGGTTACAGCTAGGCCGGCCGTCGAATCCCGTGGCTGAAGCTCTGAATGAGGCTTTCGATCGGCTAACATCCAGGGTTAAGTCCGCCGGTATTCCCTGGGCGCCGCGCCCTACCACCTCCGAGGAAGCCAAGGGGTGGATTGAGCTGCTGGAGGAAGTTACGCTCCCTGCCATCCAGGCCGTGGCTCAGCTTGTCGCCCAGGACGAGAAAGGGAACTACGCAAGCCTGTTGCAAGAGCTCCTGGAAACCTTCGCGGAAGACTTTGGCGAACCGCCCATAAATACCACTTTGAACGAAGGAGGCCGAGGACTTCACCTCTATCCCCTTGTACTTCTTCATTACGCGGTGGCTATTGTGGCGCATGCCTATAAGCGCGTGGCCTATTTGCGCGTTCTTAAAAACGCCACTTGGCTCGTGCGTAATGAAAAGGCGTTACCACAGGTCCCGAAAGTTCGAGATCTCGCTATTTGGTCTCACGATCTCTTTCACTTCGCGGACCAAGAGAACTGGTGTGATCCTCTCGCCATGCACGCGCTACATCTTCATTTTAAAGGAACAGGGAATTTTGCGGGGAGTGCTTCCACGGCGTGCATTGCGGGATCCCGACCAGCTATTCCTCGAGGCAGAGCTTGCGCTCGCGCTCATTGCCATGGCGAACACTCAGGATGAAAGGCCGTTCCTTGGTAACTACGTGTACGCCTATGCCAGCACGACCCACCGAGCAGCTTGCAGGTTGCTGGAAAAAGGGGGCTTTCTTGAAGAAGTGCTTGGAAAACCGATTCGGAAGGCACTCGAAGGGCTTTTGCAAGCGTTAAAGGCCATGAGGGGCAGTCTTCCCTGCTTTCGTGAAGGAATTATAGGCCTTGCACGTTGCCTTGAGCGGGACACTGGAGCAGGTTAGAACCAAATATCCTCTGGTTACGTGCCCCCATGATCCGCTATGTTCAGACGTATATTCGAAGCAATGCCAGCGAATCTCAGCGTTTCCTCCCGTGTCGAGCGCATGTCACAGCAGGTGGCCACTGCCCAGGGCCTAGCCGAGGGGTTGGTGGAGCGCCGGTTTGGCAAGGGAAAAGGGCCGGGCCGTAGGGTGCTCTGGGTTTGGAAAGGAGTCGAGCAGAATGCCTGCCAGGATTGACCGCGTTGCCCAAGCGTATGACCCAAATGCCCTGATCGAGTTCTTCGAGGAGCTCGGAGGCTTCGACCCCGACGCCTCGGGTTTTGCGGGGGGATTCGACAAGGGCGAGGTGCTGGGCGCGCTGATCCTCGAGGACGGTCTCGAGGTCCCGCTCCTTGCGGTTTCCGTGAGGGACGCGCGCAGAAAGCAGCGGGCGGCCTTCGAGCAGGTTACGCGCTTTTTGAGCGAGCGCCTGCTGGAAGCGGCCCTCGTCGTGTTTCACGACGAAAGCGGGGCCTACCGGATGGCCCTGGTCCACGTCACCGCCTGGCGGGGGCGTCGGAAACCGCGCTACTCCGATTACCGCCAGGCCAGCCTGCTGGTGGAGCCTGGCTACTACAACAAGACCTTCCGCCGGCAGATGGAGCGCCTTTTGGACCTCGAGGCCTCCGGCAAGCCCCTGACCCTGGAGGCCCTCAAGGAGGTCTTCAGTCTCGAGGCGGTCAGCCGGGCCTTCTACAAGGAGTTTGCCGAGGCCTTCGAGGAAAAGCTCGTTCCCGGGATCGTCGGCTACACTCCCCGGGAGCGGGTGCGCGACTTTGCCCTGGCCTTCGTGGCCCGGGTCCTCTTTTTGGGCTTCGTGGCTAAGAAGGGGTGGCTGGGCAACGACGAGCGCTTTTTGCCCAACCTCTACGCGCGCTACCGCGAAAGCGGTGGGCGCGACCGCTTTTACAAGGACTGGCTTGAGCCTCTTTTCTTCTCCGCCCTGAAAGGCCCCCCGGGGAGCAAGCCCGGAAGCTTCGACCACCTCCCGGAGGACGTTCGCCGCGCCTACTTCGAGGCCCCCTACCTCAACGGCGAGCTCTTCAACCCCAAGCCCGGCGTGGACGACCAGGGAGCCTACATCACCGACCAGGCCATCGAGTCCTTCTTCAACTTCGTCTTCGCCTACAACTTCACCGTCGAGGAGAACACCGCCAGCGACGCCGACCTCGAGCTCAACCCCGAGTTTTTGGGGCTGATCCTGGAAAAACTCGTCAACACCGTGGGGGTCGGGGGGAGGGCCACCGAGCTCGGGGCCCACTACACCCCCCGGGTCGAGGTCGACCTCATGGCCCGGCTGGCGCTGGCCGAGTACCTGGCGCGACAGGGGATCCCCCTCGAGGGGGCTTACCGGCTCATGCAGGGCGAGGCGGAGGCCCTTAGCCCGGAGCTCCGGGACCGGGCCCGCATGCTCCTCAAGGAGGCGAAGATCCTGGACCCCGCGGTGGGGTCGGGGGCGTTTTTGCTCGGCGCGCTCCACGTCTTAGAGGAAGCCCTCGAGCGGCTCGGCGAGCCGCGAACCCTGAGCCTGAGGCGCGCCCTGATGCAAAACCTCTACGGGGTCGACATCCTCGGCTGGGCGGTCTGGATGGCCGAGCTAAGGCTCTGGCTTGCCTACTTCGTGGAGCTCGACGACATGGCGCGGACCTCGAGGGAGCCCCTTTTGCCCTCCCTGGGCCTGAAGGTGCGCCAGGGGGACAGTGTGCTCCAGACGATCGACAAGACCCCGCTCCCCATCCGCCTTCCCCCCGATGACGAGGCCCTCAAAAAACCTAAGGTCAAACAAGCCTTCGACGATTTGGTCCGCGCTAAGGACGACTACTTCCACAACCGCGGCGTGAGCCTCGAGGCAGTCGAGGAAAAGGAGCGGGTCTTTTTGGAGCGCTATATCGAGGCTCTACTGATGGGTAGCGGGCAGAAGCAAGCGCTGCTCGAAGGTGTTCGTGACCCAAGCAAGCAGCTCGACAAAGACCTCAAGCGCATCCGCGCCCTCCTGGCTCAGAAGAAGCGCCCCTTCGTCTACTTTCTCGACTTCGCCGAGGTGCTGCTCGGCCCGAGGGGCGGCTTCGACATCGTGATCGGCAATCCCCCTTACCTGCGCCAGGAGAACCTACGCGACCTCCTCGGCCGCTTTTCGCCTAGGGACTACAAGGCCAGGCTGCAGGAGGCGGTCCAGGAGGATCTCAAACGCTTTGGCCCCTACGACGCGATGTTTCCGCCCCCCAAGCCGGCGGGCCGTTCCGACCTCTACACCTACTTCTACGCCCGCTCCCTCACCCTGCTCCACGAGAAGGGGGTGCACGCCTTCGTGGTCAGCAATTCCTGGCTCGACGTGCAGTACGGAGCCTGGCTGCAGCGGGTCTTCCTCGAGGCGGCCCCGCTCCGCTACGTGATCGAAAACCGGGTGAAGCGCTCGTTCGAGGCCGACGTGAACACGGTGATCACCGTGGCCCATGCATTGCGGAAGCAAAGGCTTCCCAAGGACTGGCCGGTGCTTTTTATCGCGGTGAGGAAGCCCTTTGAGGACGTCGACCTTCTGGAGGAAGCCCTCATGGCTTCGATCGAGGTCGGGTTTGAGCCTGAGGAGGCCCTCGCATGAACGCTCCGAAGATCGTGCGCCAGAACGAGAACGTGCGGGTGGTGGTTCGCACCTCCGCCGAGCTCTTTGAAGAAGGCAAAGACGACAAAGGAAAGTACGTGGGCGGCAAGTGGGGCGGGCTCTACCTCCGGGCTCCGGACATTTACTTCCGCATCCTGGAGAAGGCCGGGGACAAGCTGGTACGGTTGGGGGACGTGGCGGAAGTCCGCCGGGGCTTTACCACTGGAGCCAACGAGTTCTTCTACCTCGAGCCCCTCGAGCTCACGGTCAAGGAAGTCGCTGAGCTGAGCGAGCGAGACCCGAAGGCTCCGGTGCGGGTGCGAAACGGCGCTGGATGGGAGGGAGAGATCGAGGCCGCCTGGTTGCGGCCGGTGCTCAAGAGCCCGCGTGAGATCAAGACCGTTCGGGTTCGCCTCGAGGACCTACGGTACCTGGTCTTCATTCCCCCACAGGACGTGCGCGAGGCCATCGAGGAGGGAGGACCTCCGCCGCTCGATCGCTACCCGAACGCAGCCGCTTACATCGAGTGGGGAGAACGCGCGGTCTATGTCTGTCAAAAACGCGGGTGCGGGTACCGGGGCACGGATCCGGTTTGCCCCAGGCACGGATCGGACAGCATTGAACGTGACGCCCTACTGGAGCGCTCCACGCTGGCGAGCAGGCCGAGGTGGTGGGATTTAGATAATTCCCATACTGGCGCTGTTGCATGGGCAATGATTCATGCAGATCGGCACAATGTTCACGACAACTCAGAGCAGGCGGAGCTGGACCATAACTTTTTTGAGGTCATCGCCAAAGATAAAAACCTTCAGGGGCCTCTAACTGCAGTCTGTGTCTCCACTTTGGCTGTTCTATCCAAGGAATTGTTAGGCAGGCAATATGGTGGTGGTAGCGGTCCGATAAAAAACGAGGGCGTTGACTTGGCAAAGTTCTTTACGCTCGATTTGACGAATATAAGTGATTCGCGCCTTGTCGATCTGAAGAAAGCGCTTGTTCGCTATCGGGAGCAATCAACCAAAGCTCTTTTGGAAGAAGTCGGCTACCCCTTATGCGCAACACGCCGCTGCCCCCACCCTGAACACCCCTACGAACACGTCCACCCCGAGAAACTCACCCTCGAGCAGGTCCAAAAGGCCTCCCCGGACCGCTTCGAGCTCGACCGGGTGGTCTTCGACGTGCTGGGGCTCACCGATGAAGAGCGCCTCGAGGTCTACCGGGCCGTGGCCCGGTTGGTGAAGGACCGGCTGACGAAGGCCAGGAGCAACAGCAACGGAGGCTGAGGATGGGAAGGCAGGCGATGGAATCCGTGCCGCCGTTGCGTGAAGCGATCGTCAACCGGAAGGTGGAGAAAGCGCTCAAAAAGGTCCTCTACGCCATGGACTGGGCGGATTTTGAGGAGCTGATCGCCCGGTTGCTCGGGGAAATGGGCTTTGAGGAGATCGAGATGACCCCGAAACGGCGCGACGGCGGGATCGACGTACGCGGCCCGCTGGTAGTGGCGGGGGCGATCCGGGTGCGCATCGCGGCCCAGGTCAAGCGCTGGCAAAGGAATATCCATGCCCCGGTCGTTCAACAGGTCCGGGGGAGCCTCGGCGCCCATGAACAGGGACTCATCATCACCACCAGCGGCGTTAGCGAAGGGGCCAAAGAGGAAGCCAGGCGCCCGGACGCCGCGCCCGTCGCCCTGATCGACGGCGAGCAGCTCGTGGCTTTGCTCATCGAGCATGAGGTCGGGGTGCGTCGGACGCCCTTCGCCCTCTTGCAACTGGAGGGATCCCCCGCATGAGTCGTTTCATCACCAACCACCCCACCAAAGACCTCGCCGCCCGCCTCGCTGACCTCATCGAGGCCTCCGGGGAGCTCAAGTTCCTGGTGGGTTTCTTTTACTTCTCTGGCTGGCGAGAACTCTACGAACCTCTCAAAAAAGCTGCCCAGGAAAACCCCGATCTCAAGATCAAGATTCTGGTGGGCATGAGCGTGGACCGCCACGCCGGGGAGCTCCTCGAGGTCGCCCGTCAGTCCAAAGGCACCCGGAGCGACATCTCAAAGGCCTTCGCGGAGGAATTCGCCCGGGCGCTTTCCGATACTCGCCTTGACCTTCCCGAGTTCCCTGAGCAGGCCCGCTTCTTCCTTCAGCTCCTTGAGGACGGCCGGCTTGAGCTCAGGAAGACCCGCGAGCCCAACCACGCCAAGCTCTACCTGTTCAAGGTCGATACTCCCCAACAAAAGCTTCTTGGCAGCCCGGGCAAGTTCATCACCGGTTCCTCCAACCTGACCCACGCCGGGCTCAGGGGCCAGCACGAATTCAACGTGGAGATCGGGGACTACGGCTTCGAAGAGGCCGAGGCGTACTTCGACGAACTCTGGCGGCGGGCCGTGCCCCTCCGCCCCGAGGACGTCGCCCGCTTGCGCGAGATCATCGAGCACGGCTCGCTGGCCGCCGAGCCCACGCCCTTTGAGGTCTACGCCCTGCTGATCAAGCGCTACCTCGAGCTCCTCGACCGGACCGACGGCCACGCTAACCCGGAAGGCATCATCAAGCACGCCGGCTACGAGCCCTTCCCCTACCAAATCGACGCCGCCAAGGCCGCCCTGGCCATCCTTGAAGCCTACGGGGGCGTGATCCTCGCCGACGTGGTGGGTCTCGGCAAGAGCGTGGTGGCCTCCCTCGTCGGGCGCATGCTCAACAAGCGCGGCATCGTCATCGCCCCGCCAGGGCTGATCGGGGAGCGGGGCGCGTCGGTCACCTACGGCTGGCGCAAGTACCTGGACGACTTCGGGCTCTTCGACTGGGAGGTCTTCTCCATCGGCAAGCTCGAGGATGCCCTGGCCTACGCCCGAAACCCTAGAAACGGTATCGAGGTGGTGGTGGTCGACGAGGCCCACCGCTTTCGCAACCCCGACACCCGCGACTACGCGCTCCTCCGGGCCATCACCGCGAACAAGCAGGTCATCCTGCTCACCGCCACCCCGTTCAATAACACCCCCATGGACATCTACGCCCTGCTCTCGCTCTTCGATGTCCCGGGGGCCTCGAAGCTGGCCCCGGGGAGCGACCTTCTTGCGCACTTCAAGCGCCTGACCGGGAAGTTTCAGGACTGTAGCTACGTCCTTCGCTTTTACACTTCCCCGGAGATAAAACGCAGGAACAAGGCCCGCCGTCTGTTCGAGCAATGCTTCGGGGAACCGCCGACCAACCCGGAAAGCGTCCGGCGCCTGGCCCGGGAGGGCCTGGCCGAGGTGGCCCGGGAGGTCAAGCGCTTCATCGCGCCGGTCACCGTGCGGCGTAACCGCCTGGACCTCAAACGCGACCCCCGCTACCAGAGGAGCGCCCCGCCCTTTCCCGAGGTGCGCCCCCCTGAGCCCATCTTCTACGAGCTCACGAAGGACCAGTCCGCGTTCTACGACCAGGTGATCAAAGACTGGTTTGGCCCCGAGGGGGCCTTCCGGGGAGCCATCTACCAGCCGGAGTTCTACAAGGAAGGCCTGGCGCCAACGGACGAGGTGGAGGGGGATTCGGGCCTGGCCCTGGCCGTGGAATCCCAGCGCAACCTGGCCAACTTCATGCGCCGCTTGCTGGTCCGGCGCTTTGAAAGCTCGTTCGGGGCGTTCGTCCGCACCCTGGCGCGGATCACAGAGGCCCACCGGCAGGCGATCGAGGTCGTCGAGCGCACCAACCGCTTCGTGCTCGATCGCAAGCTCCTGGAAACGCTCGGAGACGGGGAGGATCCCCTGGACCTCGAGGCGTTCTTCGAGGAACTCGCCGCCGAGGACGAGGCCGCGATCGCGCGGGGGGAGCGTAAACGGAGCCGGTTTTACGACTTGAGCATCTGGAACGACAAAGACCGGAATCGCTTCCTCAAGGACCTGGAGGCGGACCTGAAACTTTTGGAGAAGGTGGCGTCTGAGGTCGACAGACTGAAGCTCGACGAACCCGGGCACGACCCCAAGGCCCGCCGTCTGGCCGGCTTCATCCGGGAACGCCTCGCCAGGGAGCCCCGGCGCAAGCTGGTCGTCTTCTCCGAGTTTACCGACACCGTGGACCATGTGGCTTCGGTCATGGAGGCCGCCGGGATCCGCGTGCTCAAGGTGAGCCAGGGCGTGGACGACGCCTTGATGCGAAGGGTGCTTGAAAACTTCGATGCTTCGCTTCCCAAAGAAGCCTGGCGCGACGACTACGACGTGCTCCTGACCTCGGACAAGCTCTCCGAGGGCGTCAACCTGGCCCGGGCGGGCGCGGTCATCAACTACGACATTCCCTGGAATCCCACCCGGGTCATCCAGCGCGTGGGGCGCATCAACCGCATCGGCGCCAAGGTCTTTGACGAGCTCTACATCTTCCACTTCTTCCCCACCGAGCAGGGGCAGGCGGTCACCGATCCCAAGGCGGTGGCGGCGCAAAAGCTCTACCTCATCCACCAGGCCCTTGGGGAGGACGCCCGCATCCTGGACCCCGACGAGGAGCCCCGGCCCGCGCGTATCTACGAAAGGCTCACCGAGGACCCGGAGGCCCACGAGGAGGTCAGCTTCGACGTCCGGCTGCGGCTTTTGTGGGAAGAGATCCTTGCAGGCCATCCCGGCATCGAGCGGCGCATCGAGCACCTTCCCAACCGGGTGAAGGTGGCCAGGCCCGGGGATCCCAAAATCTTGATCTTCCTGCGCAAGGCCCGGGGGTTCTACGCCGCCGAGGTCGACCCGGGCAAAGCCCCGGAGGAAAAGGACGGGATCCGCTACCTGAGTTTTCCCGAAGCCCTTCCCCTGGCTGAGGCGACGCCGGAGACCCCCCGGCTCGAGCTGAGCAAGGTATTTTGGTCCCATTATTTAAAGGTCCTCAAGTGGTTAGAGCGTACAGAACCTGAGCCGTTACCTTCAAACTCCATTGAGCGTCGGGCTCTTGCAAACTTAAAAACGCTTGTGCGTCAGTACCAAGACGAACTCTCTGACGTGGAGATCCGCTTGGCCAGATGGGTTATCCGGGATTTGGAAGGACCCAGGCGGCTACCCCGCCACGCCCTTCGCGAGTTGCAAGCGGTAGATCTTGGTGCCGCTAAGACAAATGGAAATACGAAAACGCTGGCTCTAATTCGGGAGGCACTGGCACGACTCGCTCAAACCTACGGTGTACTACTTGGCGAAATGCCCGAAGCGGAACTTCCAGAAGTGGTGGTAGGTATTGAGTTTCGTCCGAATGGTTCTGGTGCTGAGGGATAGTTTTTCCGTTGAGCTGACGGCTGTATCCACCTATCCGGGGCTTTAGACCGAAAAATCCGGCAGCTTGTCGAAGGCGATCCGGTACTCGCCGACCTCGCCGACGAGGTCCAAAGTGGCGGGGCGGACGGTGTCGGGGCCAAAGCGGCGGTTGACGGAGTCAAGGGCCTGGGCCAGAAGCTGGTTTTTGCGCTCGTCGGGAAAGAGGGAAAGCCCGGGGTGGGCCACCAAGTGGCCGAGGACGACCGAGGCCTTGAGCACTTTTCGCCGCTCGCCCTTGGGCCAAAGGCGCCTCAGTGCAAAGACCAGGGTGCGGGTAGCGAAGGTGGGGGTGAGGTGGGTGAAGGCGGCGTGGTCCTCGCCCTCGAGGAAGCGGAGGTGCAGGAAAAGCGAGCCGGCGGCGTAGCCCGCCTTGCGCATGCGGGCGGCGGCCTTGACCAAAAGCCGCACCGCCACCATCCGGGCCTTTTCCGGCGCCCGAAGCTCGGGGGAAAGCACGTGGGAGTGGGCAAACGTGCGGCGGTGGGTCTCGACCTCGGGGAGGTCCTCGCCCCTTAAGTTCCAGTACATCCGCTCGCCGAGGACGCTCCCCCAGGCCCGGCGGAGGAGGGAGAGGGGGGCCTCGGTGAGCTGGCGGACGGTGAGGACGCCGAGCTGGTTGAGGCGGCGCTCCATCCGGCGGCCGATGCCGTAGAGGTCGGTGAGTTTGAGTTTCCAGAGGACCTCGGGGAGGTCTTCTTTTCGGATCAGCACCAGGCCGTCGGGCTTTTCGAGCTCGGTGGCGACCTTGGCGAGAAACCGGTTCGGCCCCCCGCCCACCGAGGCGAGGAGGTGCTCGCCCACCCGGGCGCGGATGGCCCGCTTGAGCTCCCTGGCGATCTCCTCCGCCCGCCCGCGCTCGTTTGCGAGGAGTTTAAAGCGCATCTCGTCGATGGAGCGGACCTCCTCGACGGGGAGGACGCTCTCGACCGCCCGCACGATCGCCTGGTGCACCTCGACGTAGCGGCGGGGCCGGGCCTTCCGGAGGACGATTCCAGGGCAGCGGGCCCGGGCCTCAAAGACCGGGGTGCCGGTCTTGACCCCGCACCGCCGGGCCTCGTAGCTGGCGGCGATGCAGACGGTGGTCTCGGCCTCCACCGGGACGACGCAGACGGGTTTCCCTCGGAGGTTCTCGTCGTCCTGCTGCTCCACCGAGGCGAAGTAGGCGTTCATGTCGAGGAAGAGGTAGCGGATCGTCATGGTCGGCCCCCGAATAGTTTACACCTGACAATCCCCTTAGAATCAAGGGCATGGTGGTGCGGGTCTGGCGGGGCCGGGTGCCCCGGGAAAAGGCCGATGCCTACGCGAAGTTTTTGGCCGAGCGGGCGGTGCCCGACTACCGTTCGGTGCCGGGTTGCCTCGCGGTCTACGTGCTCCGGCGGGACCTCGAGGAGGCGGTGGAGTTTACCACCCTCACGCTCTGGCGGGACCTGGAGGCGATCCGCGCCTTCGCCGGGGAGGAATACGAGCGGGCCAAGTACTACCCCGAGGACCGGGCGTTCCTCCTTGCGTTCCCGCCCTTCGTCGAGCACTACCAAGTGGTGGCCCACGCCCCCTAGCCCGGGGGATGCTCGGGCGCTTTTTGGCCGCTGCCTGGAGCTACGAGCTGGCCTCGTGGCTCGCCTTTCTGGCGGTGGTCACCCGGCTTGAGGCCGAGGCCGGGGCGGCCGCGAGCGGGCTCTACTTCGTGCTCTATAACGGGGTGCAGCTCCCGGCGGCGGCCGTGCTCGGCCCCTGGCTCGACCGGCTCGACCGGGGGCGGGGGTTCGCCCTCGCCCTGGTCCTTCCCCTTCCTGCTCTGGCCTTCGCCCTCGGTGCCCCCTCGCTTACGAGCGGGCTTTTCCTGGGCGCGGCCTACGCCCTCTCCGACTACCTGCTCTTTGCCCTGGTGCCCGCCGCGGTCCCCCAGCTCGTGCCGATGGAGCGGGTTTCGCGGGCGAACGCCCTTTGGCAGACCGGCTCGGGCGTAATCTTCGCCGCGGCCCCGGCGGCGGCGGGGCTCGGGCTGGAACGCTTGGGCTACCGCGCCGTCCTCCTTCTCGCCGGGCTGCTCCTTGGGACCGCCCTCCTCCTTTGGCCCGGGCGGTCGCTGGGCCGGGTGGGGGAGGGGGCGCCCCGCGGGGGCTGGGGGGCGGTGCTGGCCGCGCCGCTGGCGGCCAAAGGCGCCCTCGCGGTCTTTTGGGTAGCCCTTGGGGGAGGGTTGGTGAACGCGGCGCTCCCGGTGCTCACCGGGGGCGGGGAGGACTACGGGATCGTGCTCTCGGCGATCGGGGCGGGGGGCCTTTTGACCACCCTGCTCTTCACCCGGGTACCGCTGGCAAGGCCCCTCCGCCTTGCCGGGGCGGGGGCGCTCGCCCACGCCGCCGGCGACCTGCTCCTCTTGGCGGGGGTTTATCTCCCGGCGGGGGTGCTCAAGGGCGGGGCCAACGCCGCCTTCACCCTGGGTCTTGACACCGCCCTCCAGCTCGAGCTTTCGCCCCGGGTGCTGGCCCGGGCGTTCTCGCTGGGCTGGGCGGTGGGGAACCTGGGCCAGATGATGGGCGCGGGGGCGTTCGCGGCCTTCGCCAGGCCGCTGGGCGCGCGGGTGCTCCTGGGGTTTTCGGCGGGCTTTGCCCTGCTCGCCCTCGTCCCGCTCAAAGGGGCGGGGGCGGCCCTCCGCCGCCCCCGTGGCGAGGAAGCGCCTTAAAGGCGGACCTTTTCCTCGATCACCCGGGCCACGTGGGCGGCCAGGTTCTTGAGCTCGATGCGCCCCAGGACGTCCTCGAGGAACGCCGCCACCAGGAGGTTTTCCGCGCTCGAGCGGGGGATGCCGCGGGTTTCGAGGTAGAAGATCTGCTCCTCGTCGATCGGCGCGATTGAGGAGCCGTGAGAGCAGCGCACGTCGTTGGCGGCGATCTCGAGCTGGGGCACGCTCTCGACCCGGGCTTTCCGGGAGAGCAGGAGGTTGCGGTTGGTCTGGTAGGCGTCGGTCTTCTGGGCGGCGGGCTCGAGCTTGATCAGCCCCTGGTAGACGATCGTTCCCTGGTCCTTGGCCACGCCCTTGTAATAGACGTCGCTTCGGGCGCTCTCGGCGACGTGGTGCTGCAGGGTGTGGTGGTCGAAGTGCTGGTCGCCGGTGGCGAAGTAGATCCCCAGCATCTCGGAGTCGGCCCCCGGGCCCAGAAGCTCCGAGCCCACTTCGGCGCGGGCGAAACGGCCCCCGAGGTTGACCATCAGGTCCTTCAGGCTGGCGTCCTTCTCCAGGAGGGCCCGCTGGCGGTAGATCTGGTGGGCGTCCCCGCCCTTGGTCTGGACGTTGGCGTGGACCAGCCGCGCGCCGGGGCGGAGGATGAGCTCGGTGGTGCCCAGGTGGACCGAGGCGCCCTCCCCCTGGGAGAGGTGCTCCTCGACGTAGGCGGCGCGGGCGTGGTCGTCGAGCAGGACCAGGGTGCGGGCGACGGTGAGCTCGCCGGCCTCGCCGACGAA
>JALSRQ010000133.1 GCA_026984675.1 Thermaceae bacterium | reverse complement strand
CGGAGCCTCCTCTACGCCGGGATGGGCCTGCCGCCGGTGGTGGTGGGGCTCTTCTTCTACTTCCTCTTCTCCCGGAGCGGGCCCCTGGGCGGCCTCGGGCTCCTCTACACCCTGCCGGCGGTGGCGGTGGCCGAGAGCGTGCTGGCCTTTCCCCTGATCGCCGGCTTCACCATGGCCGGGGTGGCGAGCCGGGCCGAGGGGGTGCGGCGGCTGGTCAAGAGCCTCGGCGGCAACGAGCTCCAGGCCTTCCTCACCCTGCTGGCCGAGAGCCGGCGGGTGGTGGTGGCGGCGCTGGCGGCGGGGTTCGGGGCGGTGATCAGCGAGGTGGGGGCGGTGACCATCGTCGGCGGCGACATCCGCCACGCCACCCGGGTGCTCACCACCGCGGTGGTGCTGGAGACCCGCAAGGGCGAGCTGGAGCGAGCGGCGGTGCTGGGCCTCCTCCTGCTCGGGGTCACCCTGGTGGTGAGCGGGCTGTTGGTGGTCTTCGGCGAGCGGGAGGCGGCGTGATCGAGGCCGAGGGGCTGGAGCGGCGCTACCCCGGGTTCCGCCTCTTCCTCGACCGCCTCGAGGCCCGGCCGGGGGAGGTGCTGGCGGTGGTCGGCCCCTCGGGGGCCGGCAAGAGCACGCTGCTCCGGCTGCTCGCCGGCCTCGAGGCCCCCGACCGGGGCCGCCTCCGCCGGCGGGGCCCCGCCGTCTACCTCGACCAGCAGCCCTACCTGCTCGAGCGCACGGTGCTGGAGAACGCCGCCTTCGGCCTCCGCCTCAAGGGCTGGCCGGCCGCCCGGGCGCGGGCGCGGGCGCGGGAGTGGCTGGAGCGGGTGGGGCTCTCGGGGCTCGCCGCTCGCCCCGCCCGCGGCCTCTCGGGGGGGGAGCGGGTGCGGCTGGCGCTGGCCCGGGCGCTGGCGGTGGAACCCGCCGCCCTCCTCCTCGACGAGCCCACCGCCAACCTCGACCCCGCCAACGTGGCCCGGATCGAGGCCCTGATCGGGGCCGAACGGGCGGCCGGGAGGGCGGTGGTGCTGGTCACCCACAACCTGTTTCAGGCCCGGCGGCTCGCCGACCGGGCCCTGTTCTTGCTGGAGGGGACGGCGGTCGAGGCCGGCCCGGCGGCGGCCTTCTTCGAGCGGCCCGCCGACCCCCGGACCCGGGCCTTCCTGAGCGGGGCGATGGTCTGGTAGGGCTACTCCCCGCCCTCCTCCAGCGCCCGGATCTCCTCGATGAAGCGCTCGACGCTGTCGAACTCGCGGTAGACGCTGGCGAAGCGGATGTAGGCCACCGGGTCCAGCTTCTTGAGGAAGGCCATCGCCCGGCGCCCGATCTCCTCGGAGGCGATCTCGGGGCCCTCGACCCCGTCCTCGAAGGCGTAGGCGAACCTCTTGAGCCGCTCGGGGTCCACCGGCCGCTTCTCGCAGGCGAGCAGGAGGCCGCGGAGGAGCTTGTCGGGGTTGAAGGCCTCCCGCCGGCCCGAGCGCTTCACCACCATCAGGGGCTCGAGCTGGGGCCGCTCGTAGGTGGTGAAGCGGCGGCCGCAGGCGCCGCACTCCCGCCGCCGGCGGATGGCCAGCCCGCCGTCGACCGGCCGGCTGTCGACCACCTTGGTGTCGGCGGCGCCGCAGTAGGGGCACTTCATGGCAGGTCGGCGAGGAGGTCGTAGAGCTCGGGCGGGGTGGGGGGCTCGGGGAGCCGGACGTGGACGGTCTCGCCGTGGATCCCCTGGGAGACCGCCGAGCCCAGGCCCAACACCGCCTGGATCAGGGGGCGGTCGTAGGCCTCGCCGGCGGGGTCGCGGCTGGGGATCACCCCGTTGACCCGCACCTCCTCGGGGAAGACCGCGCTGGCCCCCTGGATCAGCCCCAGCACCGCCCCCCGGACCGCCGCCACGTGGGGCTCGACCCGCTTGGCGGGGGGGAGGACCAGCACCACGAAGCCCCCTCCGGCCAGGTACTTGAGGCCGTGCTGGAGCACCAGCCAGCTCGACTTGACGTCGGCGTTCAAAAGCTCGTGCCACTCGGCCTCGAGGAGCTCGGTGAAGGGGGTCTGGCTCTCCCCCGAGGCGACGTGCACGATGCCGTCCAGGACGCCGAAGAGCTCGTCGATCTTCTCGAAGGTGGTGGTCACATCGAGCGAGACCGCCAGGTCGCCGCGGATGGGGATCGCGCTGGCCCCCAGCGCCTCCACCTCGCTGGCCACCTGGGTGGCCAGCTCGACGTCGGGGTCGACCGCGATCACGGTGGCCCCGGCGGACCCGTAGGCGCGGGCCAGCTGGCGCCCGTACCCGCGGCCGGCGCCGGTGACCAGCACCACCCGCTTGGCTAGGCCGAGGGGGTCGGTTTCCATTCCCCTAGCATTCTTACACGCCCCCCGCCTTTACAAAAGACCGGCCGGCAACTAAAATGGCTTTTTGCCGGAGGGTTCCGGCGCCGCGGGCCCGTAGCTCAGTTGGATAGAGCGGCTGACTACGGATCAGCAGGTCAGGGGTTCGAGTCCTCTCGGGCCCGCCAGGTGCGCCCCGCCTCGCCTCGAGGCGGGGCCTCGGTCTTTCCCCGCTGGGGGGTTTCTCACCCAGCCTCCCTATAATCCGGGGCATGCTCAAGCGCTACCTCCTCCGCGAGGTCAGCCTCCCCTACCTCCTCGGGGTGCTGCTCTTCATCGCTCTGATCACCACCGACCTCCTGTCCTCGCTCTCGGGGGTGCTGCTCGCCCGGGGCACGCCGCTTGCCGACGTCCTCCTGCTGGTGCTCTACCGGCTCCCCTACACCCTGGGGGTGGCGCTGCCGCTGGGGCTGGTCTTCGCCATCCTGGTGGGCCTCGCCCGTCTGGTCCGCGACTCCGAGCTCAAGGCCGCCTACGCCGGGGGGGTGCCGCCGCTCTCCTTTCTGCCCCCGATCCTCGCCCTGGCCGCGGCGGTGGCCCTCTTGGTCTTCGCCAACAGCGCCTGGAT
Organism: Thermaceae bacterium; assembly: GCA_026984675.1. GTDB lineage: Bacteria > Deinococcota > Deinococci > Deinococcales > Marinithermaceae > WFXV01. Next base: position 5,069 of record JALSRQ010000133.1, on the reverse strand, counting down.
CAAGCCGGAGGCCCAGGCCCGTTTCGAGAAGAAGCTCTACCAGGTCTACTACGGCGCCGCCCCCTCGGGGGTGCTCTACAAGCAGGGCTACGCCCCCCCGGGGCTCGGGGTCTACTACGCCGACCGCATCGAACCCGCCCCCGAGGGGGCCCGGCTCTACGCGGTGCGGGTGGTCGAGCCCTCGGGGGTGATCTGGACCGCCGCCCGGGGCCTCTGGCAGGGGCGGAACTGGGTGCTCCTGGACCCCTACCGGGTCGCCGACGGCCGGGCCCAGCGCTGGGACCGGGTGGCCCTGCCCTTCCCCGCCCACTACGTCCCCAAGGCGGCGACCCGGGGCTACGCCGGGCTCTCGCTGGGGGAGCTCCGCGAGCTCGCCCGGGTCGACCCCCGGGCCCGCTTCCCCCTGATGCGCCGCTACGCCGACGCGGCCGGGGTGGTGGTGCTCGCCTGGCTGGCCCTGGTGGTGGGGCTCTCGCTCCGCGAGGCGGCCTGGGCCTTCGCCCTGGTGGTGCTGGTGATCCTCGGCTACTACGTGCTCTGGACCGCCGCCGCCCGGCTGGCGGCGGTGGCCGCGGTGGGGCCCTGGGGGGCCTGGCTCCCCGACCTGGTCTACGCCGGGCTGGCCCTGACGGGGACGGTGAGGCTTCGGTGACCACCCTCGACCGCTACCTGCTCCGGGAGGTCGGCGGCTACCTCCTCGGGGGGCTGTTGGTGGCGGTGCTGCTCCTGCTCGGGGGGGTGCTCTTCGAGGTGCTGGCCCCGCTGATCACCCGGGGGATCGGGGGGCTGGCGGTGGCCCACTACCTCGCCCTCCGGGTGCCCGAGGCGATCTACCGGGGGCTCCCCATCGCCTACCTCTTCGCCCTCCTGCTGGCGCTCTCGCGGATGGCCGAGGACTCCGAGCTCAAGGTGCTCCTGGCCTCGGGGGTCCGCCGCGAGCGGGTGCTCCTCACCCTGGTCTGGTTCGGCGGGGTGCTGACCCTGGCGGGGTTTTTGCTAGGGGCGAGCTTCGTGCCCCGGACCAACCGCCTGGCCCGGCAGGCCCTGGAGCGGGCGATCCTGGCCCGGCCCCGGGCCCTCCTGGAGCCCGGGAGCTTCTTCACCGACGCCTACGGCCGGCTGGTCTACGTGGGCCGGGTGAGCGGCGAGGGGGTGGGGGAGGTCCGCCTCCTCTCCCGCGACGAGGTCCTGGCGGCCCAGAGAGGGCGGTTTTCCGCCGGGGTGCTGGAGCTCTCCCGGGGAACCCGGGTGACGCTGGAGGCCAGCCGGCCCCGCACCGTGGCGGTGTTCCAGCGGGCCCGGCTGCCCCTCCGCGAGATCGCCGCCCTGCCCCGCTCGCTGGCCTCCGACCTGACCCTCGGCGAGCTGGCCCGGAGGCTCAGGAAGGCCCGCGCCCGGGGGCTGCCCTACCACGCCGAGGCGACCGCCTACTACCGCAAGTTCGCCGAGCCGGCGGCCAGCCTGGTGTTCGCGTTCTTCGCGGTGGGGATGGCGTTTTGGATGCTGGGGGGGAGCCGCAGCCTGGGGATGGTGGGGGTGGTGACGATCACCTTCTTCTACTACGCCACCTGGTCGGTCTTCCGCATCATGGGCGAGCAGGGGGCGATCCCCGCCTGGTTGGGGGGCTTCGGCCCCGACCTCTTCTACCTCCTCTTGGCCCTCGGCTTCCTGGGGGTGGGCCGGCGGTGAGGCGGGCGCTGGCGGCCCTCCTGTTCCTGGGGCTCGCGCTCGCCGCCCGGGTCCAGATCGAGGCCGCCGACCGCCTCTTTCTCTCGCCCGACGGGCGGCTGGTGGTCCTCGAGGGCCGCCCGGTCGCCCTCCGCTACCAGAAGCGGGCGATCGAGGCCGACCGGGTGGTCTACGACCGCAAGACCCGCCGGCTGGTGCTCTCCGGCCACGTTCGCTACACCGACCCCCAGGGGCGGGCGATCGAGGCCGAGAGCCTCACCCTCTTCCTCGACGACGAGAGCCTGCTGGCGGTGGAGGTGAGGATGCGCTCGGGCCGGATCGAGTTCCGGGCCCCCAAGGCCTGCCGGGCCCTGGGGCAGGTGCGGCTCGACCTCGCCCTCTTCAGCCCCTGCTACGGCTGCGGCCAGAACCCCCTCGACTACGCCTTCTACGCCCGCAAGGTGGTCGTCTACCCCGGCGACCGCATCGTCGCCTACGACGTCTGGGTCGAGATCGGGGGCCGGCGGGCCTTCCGGTTGCCCCTCCTCCTCCTCCACACCGGCCCCCGCCGGCCCCGCCTCGAGGTCGGCACCAACGACGCCGACGGGTTCTTCGTTCTGGCCGACCTGCCCTACGTCACCGCCTCGGGGCTGGGGTTCACCCTGGTGCGCTACTTCGAGCGCCGGGGCTGGGGGCTCGGCTTCGACCACTACGGGGCCGGGCGGGCCAAGGAGCACTACCGCTTCCTCTACCTCCCGCCCCCCGCCGGCGGCGAGCGGGGGACGATCCAGGCCCTGGTCGAGTACGCCCTCAAGGCCGGGGGATGGGAGCGCCGGCTCACCCTCCAGCGGGACGACGCCAAGGTCCCGGGCCGGTTTTCCCTGAAGGCCGAGGCCCGGCGCACCGACGGCCGGGACCCCTACCTCGCCTTCCGGATCGAGCGCACCCTCGACACCGACCCGGGCGCGCCGCCGGTCTACGGGGTCGAGCGGAACCCCGAGGTCGAGCTGGCCTGGCGCAAGGGGGTCCGCTGGGGGGCGCTCTTCGCCAGCGGGGGGGCCGTGCTGGGCGGCTACCAGGCCCCGACCAACCGGCAAAACCGCTCGGCCCGGGCGGCCGGCGACCGGATCCAGGCCGGCCGGGTGCGGCTGGAGCACCACGAGCGCTTCACCCCCCGCCTCCCCTTCGGGCTCTACCTGAGCGCCGCCAACGACTTCGTCGGCCACTACTACACCACCGCCGAGCGCGCGATCGACTGGCGGAGCCGGCTCGACCTCGGCCTCCGGCTGGGGCCGGGGCGGGGCGGGGTGCGGGTCACCCGGAGCGTCCGGGAGGGGGAGACCCCCTTCGCCTTCGACCGCATCCCCACCCGCCGCCGGGCCGAGGTCGCCCCCTACCTCGCCTACCGGGCGGGGCCGGCGAGCCTCGAGGCCGAGACCGGGTACGGCTTCTTCCAAAAGGCGTTCCTGCCGCTCTCCCTGAAGGGCCGGCTGGCCGCCAAGGGGTTCTCGCTCGCCCTCGACTACCGCCGCGACCTCAACCGGGGCCGGCCGATCGCGATCTCCGGCCAGGTCGGCTACGCCCCCCGCCCCTTCAGCCTGCGGGCCAGCTGGGGCTACCGCTACGACCAGGGCCGCTACGACCCCCTCCGCCTCCGCCTGGGCTACGCCCTCACCGGCGGCAGCCTCTCGCTGGCCGCCGACTACGACGCCGGAGCCGGCCGCTGGCAGAAGGCGGCGGCGGCGCTGGCCTTCCGGGAAGGGGAACGGAGCCTCTCGCTAGAGGAGAACTACGACTTCGTCCGCTCGGTGGCGAGCGGGGCCTTCCGGGCGGGGTTCGGCCCCTTTAGCGTCCGCCTCGATCACCGCTACCCCCGGCCCGACGGCGTCCCCGACGCCGAGGACGCCGAGGAAGGCCGGCTCTCCCTGACCTTCGGCCTGGCCTACCTCCGCCACCGCCTGGCCCTGGCCGCCGCCCTCGACGGCCAGGGGGTCCAGAAGGCCGAGCTCGGCCTCTTCTCCAGCGGGAACAGGTTGGAGGGCCGCTGGGACGCGAGCGCCCGCTTCCACCTGCCGGACCGGGAGGACCCCGGGGTCTTCCTCAGGGACCTCACCCTCCGGGGCGGGGTCGGCCTCACCCCCTGGCTCGCCTTCCAGGGCGGGCTCGGCTACCGCCGGAGCCAAACCGCCGAGACCCTGGCCTTCCAGAACTTCGGGGTCACCGTGGCGCTGGCCCGAAGCCGGCCCACCCGGGTGTTCCTCTCCGCCTTCTTAAACCAGAGCTTCGACCTGAGGAGCAAGGAGGCCGCCCCCCTCAAACCCACCTTCGTCCTCAGCTACGACCGCTGCTGCTGGGGGCTGCGGTTTACCCTAAACGCCCAGAAGGAGGAGGTCCGGCTCGCCTTCGTCTACGGCACAAGGAGCGCCGACACCGTCTTCGACGCCGAGGGGATCCTCCTCCCCGGGGGGGTGCGCCTGCCGTGAGAACGGGGGTTTTCGGACTTTTCGGCCTGTTCCTGCTCCTGCTGGCCGGCTGCACCGGCACCAGCGAACCCGAGATCCCGGTCCTGGTGGCGGCGGCCGACGCCTCGGGGGTCCGCTTCCTGCTGGCGCGCGACCTGAACCAGGGCCGCCTCACCGAGGTGGGCGACTGGTCGGTCGCCGGGGTCGCCGACCTGCTCGCCGCCGGCGGCAAGCTCTACCTCCTCGCGGGCGGCGAGCTCGCCCGCTACGACCTCGGCGGGTTCAGCGAGGCCGCGGTGCCGGACCCGGCAACGGCCCGCGAGGAAAGCTGGCCGATCCCCTCCTGCGACGCCGGCTACCTCCGCGCCGGGGCCGCCGACCTCCTGATCGTCTGCGGCCCCAACGCGGTCTACCGCCTAAAGGACGCGGCCACCGCCGCCGGCCCGCCCCAGCCAGAGCCGGGCACCGCCGCCCTGGGGTTCGACGCCCTGGCCTTCGCCCTCTACCCCGACCCCGCCTCCGGTCAGGACCGGCTGGCCTTCGCCTACGCCCGGCCGGGGGGCGGGTGGCACCTCGAGGTGGTGGGCGACGCCCCCGGCACCCCCCTCTTCCAAAAGGACCTCGACGCCCCCACCCCCAGCCGGATCGTCCTCCGCCGGGCGCCCGAAGCCGGGGGGCTGGGGGTGCTGGCCTCGGCGGCCGGGAGCAGCGCCCTCTACGCCTTCCGGGGCGACCTCGATAGGCTCGCCGAGGCCGGGCGCTCCTTCGCCGGCCTCACCGGCGACCAGGGGCTTTGGGCCGCCTACGGCACCGGCTACCTGGTGGTCCAGGACAAGGGGAAGGCCGAGGCCGGCTACCCCAGCTACCGGGCCGGCTGGTTCCACCCCGACTTCTACCTCTACCTCGCCTCCGACACCGGCCTCGACGTCCTCGACGTCG